>CAVVGP010000174.1:0-30951 GCA_963747625.1 uncultured Bacteroidales bacterium
AGGCTGACGCGTCACTTCGCGATTTGAGCGCAGAAGATCAAAAGACCGCCATAGCTCGCGCACGTGAGAACTTCAAAACCGTCGGGAGCAAAACAACTCTGCCGAAAGTGCCACAGTCGAAATAAAGAGAATGTGCTAAGAGCGGGATCTGGAGAATCCCCCTGTGTACGGCCTTCGACGCTGCTCTCGGCGATCTTCGCTTTCGGGCATTGCTGCGAAAGATCTGCGGGGGTTAGCGACAACTTGGGTGATGGGAGATATCTTCGCCCATGGACGACCGACGCATTGGTCAAAAGAGGGCTGGCGGCGTGCTTGTCGCCGCTGCGACTGCCTTAGTTGTGCTCACCGGCGTTCTGTTGGCGCAGACTTATCTCCACCGCCTAGTAGAGGACGTGGCTCCTCATTCGGGCGACATTCTCCTTGCTATCATTATTATCACTTGGTGGTATCTCGCCGCTTGGCTTGCTGCGAACCTGCTCAGGCATGTAACACCTCGGTTTTTGTTTCCGTTCGACCGTCAACCCCAGCGGCGCAAGATGATTTCCGATCTTGTATCAGGCCTGATCTATCTTGCGGCGGCCTTCGGGATACTGAAATATGCGTTTCAACAGCCGATTGGAGCTGTGGCGACGTGATTGGATAAGCGTTGACTTCGATGGAAGGAAAACGCGGTACGCCTCACCTCAGGCCTCCTTCCCGGCCATAAAAGGATTCAGGGAGGCTCCGACCCTGGTAAATAATGTTGAAACATTATCATTGGTTTCATGGATGATAAACCATGGCGCTGAAGAATTTAAGAAGATGGGCACAACCAAAAGCAAGGGGACAAAGGTTTTTGCCCTTGCTGGAAAGGTGGCCAGAGGTGGCCTGATCGAAGTTGCAATGGGAACAACCATACGGGAAATAGTAGAGAATATCGGAAACGGTGTTGCCCCAGGAAGAAAATTTAAAGCAGTCCAGATAGGAGGACCTTCAGGCGGATGTATACCCGAGAGTCTTGCTGATACACCAATAGACTATGAAGAACTTACCAGGCTGGGTGCTATGATGGGGTCAGGTGGCCTTGTAGTGCTGGATGATGCAGATTGTATGGTCGATATGGCCAGGTACTTCCTGACATTTACTCATAAACAGTCATGCGGAAAATGTACATTCTGCCGTATCGGCACCAAAAAATGCTTGATATCCTTGAACGTCTTAGTATTGGCCAGGGAACTTCTGCTGAACTGGATGAACTGGAAGCCCTGTGTATTTCAGTTGCAAACGGAAGCCTGTGCGTCTGGAAAAACAGCACCAAACCCGGTCATTACAGGTCTGAGGTATTTCCGCGAAGAATACGTAGAACATACAAAAGGCATTTGCAGGGCAAAGAAATGCCAGGCACTAGTGAAATATATGATTTCTGATAAATGTACAGGATGTACAAAATGTTCTCAGGAGTGCCCTGTAAATGCAATTCCATTCAAACCGTATGAGAAACATGAAATTGATGAGCAGTTTTGCACCAAATGCGATAACTGCAGGATTGTATGTCCTGAAAATGCTATTGAAATAGTGAATATAAATGCCACAATTTAAGATAGATAATAAAGATGTGACCACTAAGGCCGGACGACCATCCTGGATGCCGCAAAATCACTGGGGATATATATTCCAACGCTTTGCCACAACGACGCGGTTGAGCATTATACTTCATGCATGGTATGTATGGTAAAAGACAAGGCAAGCGGGAAATTTCTGCCTTCATGTACAGCCCCGGCAATGGATGGAATGATAATAGATACCATTAGCGATGAGGTTGCAGGACTGCGGAAAAAATCGGTTGAGCTGCTTCTGTCAGAGCACCGTGCAGACTGTGAAGCACCTTGCCGTTTGGTATGCCCGGCTGGTTACAATATACCTTTGCTGAACAGGCTGATTGCCTCGGGAAATTTTATTAAAGCTGCAGCTCTGTCAGTTGAACAGACTAAAGACCAGCCACTCTGGTGTACAAACTGCCCCGGCTACTGTATGAACGCATGCCGCAGGAAAAAGATAGATAAAGAAATATCAATAAAAAACCTCCAGATCTATATAGCACATCCTGATAATATATCTGAAAACAATTCTGAAGGCACAGGCGGCCTGACTGAGAATATACCTGCCAGACCTCCCAGGAAAAATAAAAGGTTTACCTCCCTTACAGGAAAAATGACTGGTAATGAACTTAATGAATGGCTCAAAGAATGCATGGAGGAAAATAAACGCTTTTCAGCTATTTCTGATAATGAATCTGCAGGGCGAGAGGCATCAACTTGCATGCATTGTGACTGCAGAGCTTCAGAAAACTGTGATCTCAGAGAACTTGCAGAGAAATTTGCGCTGAAGAATCCATCCGGTAAACTGGTAAATTCGGAGGCTGTCAAGAAAATCAACAGAAAAACAAACCTTATCTTTGAGAATGCAAAATGCATAAAATGCGGCTTATGTGTCAGACTATGTGAAGACAGTACAACTGAACCTGCACTGTGTTTTATAAACAGGGGATTTGTAACTGTTTTGTCCGAACCGCTTACCAATGGCTTTGAGGATGTGCTGTGTAGCAAGACAAAAGAATGTATTGAAATATGTCCCACCGGAGCCTTATCATGGTTTAAAACCGATCCTGCTGATGAAATTGAACCTTAAGATATTACTATTTCTCCTGATTAATTCTGGTGTTATTTTCGGCCAGAGCCCTGACTGGTTGATATTTCGCGGAAAATCAGATCTTTCAGGAAAAACTGAATGGACACTTCCTTCCAATCCGAAATTGCTTTGGAGCATGACTTCAGGCTCACCTACAAAATCCACACCTGTAATAAGCGATGGTCTTATCTATTTCGGAACAGACAAGGGATCTCTTGTCGCATGCAGTACAGAAGGTAAACTTGCCTGGAAAACAGCTGCCGGCGATCCTATAGAAGCCCCTCCTCTGGTATCAGATGATAATGTCATTTACAGTACATCTGAAGGTATTCTTTATGCTGCAGACAAAAAAACCGGAAGGATTGTGTGGTCATATAAAACTGACAATCAGATAGCTGGGTCAGCAAATATCTGGAAATCAGGAAGTTTTTCTGGTATTATTGTTGGAAGCTATGATTACTACCTTCATTGTATTAATCCATCTACCGGGAAAATGCTCTGGAGAGTTGAAACAGAAAACTATATTAACGGCACACCGGCAATATTAAACGGGAAAATTGTATTTGGAGGATGCGATGGAATTTTAAGAGTCATTGATCCTCTGACAGGAAGACAAAAAGATACAATTGAGATCGGAGTTTATATTGCTTCCTCTCCTGCCCTTTCCGGTGATATTGCATATTTCGGGGATTATGACGGAACTAAATACTGTGTAAATATTGCAACAAAAAAAATTTTATGGGAGATTTCCGGAGGTGAAGAATCAGGTGCAATACTTGCTATTCCGGCAATAGGAAATAATTCGATCGTGATTGGAAGCGAAGATAAATATCTCTATTGTTACAACTCTTCCGATGGAAAATTGTTATGGAAATACAGGACTAATGATAGAATATTAAGTTCCGCGGTACTGACATCTACGAAAGTTCTGTTTGCTGGCATGGATGGGCATATTTACATACTGTCATTGAAAGATGGTTCAAAATTATGGAGTTTCAATGCAGGAGCTCCCATCAGCAGCTCACCCGCGGTGACTGATGGTAAATTCTTCATTCTGACAGAAGACGGAAGATTGTTGGCTTTCGGTAGTAAATGAAGGGGGTGAGTCCGTTTAATTACACAGAGACCACAGAGAAGACACAGAGAGACACTGAGGAAAATAAAAGTATTAATGAAAATTGTTTATCTCATAACAGGATCAGGAGGAACATTTTATTGCGGAAACTGCTACCGTGATATGATTTACCTGAGGGCTATAAGGAAAGTACCTGGTATAAAAGCTACAGCCATACCTTTGTATCTTCCTCCTGATGTGACAAATACTGAAACAGGTCTTGACAGAAAGGTCTTTTTTGGTGCAATATCAATGTATCTCAGGGAGAAAGTGCCATTTTTAAGAAATATGCCGGTCTTTATGGATAAAATTGTTGATTCTGCTCCGCTGCTGAAAATTGCAGCACGCAGGGCCGGAACAACACGGACGGAAGGCCTTGAAAAATTGACACTGAATATGATCAAAGGAGAAAATGCCTTTCCTGAGAAGGAACTTCAACGGTTGGTGGATTATCTTTCGAGCGACGGCAAACCTGACATACTTCATCTTTCGAACGCACTGGTAATAGGTCTGGCAAGACGGATTAAGAAAAAAATGAATGTCAGAATTGTTTGTTCTCTTTTAAATGAAGATGACTGGATTGATGAAATGCAGGAACCATTTCAGTCAGAGGCGTGGAAACTGATCTCAAGGGAGGCACCGAATATAGATGCATTTCTGACTCCCAGTGATTATTATAAACAGCTGTTCATATCCAGGACAGGAATATCGGGACAAAATATTTATGTAGTGCCCCTTGGATTTGATCCGGGAGAGCTTGTGAATATTGAAAACAAGGCAGTTTGGCCTTCAATCGGATATTTCTGCAGGATAAGCTCTCAGAACGGCTTTGATAAACTGGTGGATGCATTTATCAAGCTTAAAAAAGATAATAGTCTGCCTGGGCTGACTCTTCATGTTTCAGGAGGGTATACAGGTGATGATAAACCATTTATTGCCGAACAAATAAGGAAAATTAAGGATAATGGCTTAAAAAGTGATATCAGAATTTATCCTGAATTTCACGGCGACAGTAAAGAGAAGTTCTTCAGCAATATCGATGTTATGAGCGTACCTGTAAGGAAACATGACGGTTACGGATTATATGTTATTGAATCAAATTCTGCTGGAGTTCCTGTAGTACAGCCAGCAACAGGAGGATTTCCGGAGATAATTGAAAGAACTTCAGGTGGGATCACATATTCACCGGACAATACCGATCAGCTTGCAGCCGGGCTTTTAAAGGTGTTGAAAGAAAATGAATTACGCCTGCAACTCGGAAGACAGGGAAAAGAAAAGGTCTTAGTTGAACTTTCGCTGGATAAAATGTCAGAATTGCTGTCAAAAGTTTATAATTCCCTAACTTAAGCTTATATGTTTCTAACTTGATGTTGCTGATGAAAAAGTCGAAATCCATTAACCGCAGAGGTCGCTAAAGTTATTGCCCCCATCCCCCCTAAAGGGGGGTTAATTAGCTAAATGTGGTCGAAATCTGCGGTTAAAAAATGATTTTTAGACACTCGTAAGCAAAGGAAAGAATCAATAAAAATTATATTTGAATATTATGCTTTTAATTAATGAAATTACAAAATCTTTCATTCAGAGAGGTCTGGTTCTTGATAGTCTGAGCCTTGAAGTAAAGGAAGGTGAAACAGTTGCAATAATGGGGCCATCAGGCTCAGGAAAAACAACTCTTATGAATATTATGGGGTTACTCGATAAACCTGATTCCGGAGAAATAATCTTCAGTGGGCTCAGATATAGCTCATTTTACGGAAGATGAGTCAGCGGTATACAGAAACAGGAATATTGGTTTTGTTTTCCAGGAACATTTGCTTAGTACCATATCTTACGGTCTCTGAGAACATATTGCTTCCTTTACTTGCTGCTGAGCATTCACATGAAGAACTTTCTCTTAAAGAGCAGAATTCAAAGAGATTAATGGAAAAAACAGGAATATCCGATCTCAAAGACAAATATCCGTTTAATATCTCCGGAGGAGAAGCTCAGAGGGTTGCATTGGTACGGGCACTGGTCAATAACCCGTCAATACTCCTGGCGGACGAACCGACAGGATCACTTGATGCCAAAAATGCTGAAAATATGGGAGACCTTCTTCTTGAAATGAACAGGGACTATGGTATAACGATTATTCTGGCTACGCATTCTTTGATCTTGCAAAAAAAATGGCAAAGATCATTGCGTCTCGAAGAAGGTAAATTAAAAGTTTTAACAGGACAATAATTAACTGATTCAAATGCCAGCTATCTTCCAGATAACATTCAAATCAATTAAATTCTTTAAAAAGCAGGTTTTTTACCAGTTTATTATAATAATAATATTGTGCGCTGTAATAACCGGGTCGCTGCTGACAGGCATATCTGTCAAAGAGAGTCTTAAAAAATCGGCTTCGGAGCATCTTGGAAATACAAACATTCTAATAAGCTCTGGATTAAGATTCTTTGATACTGAAACTTGCCATGAGAATTAAAGACAGCACTGATATTAAAATGCACCGGTATCCTTGAAATAAATGGCTACAGCCAGAATATGAATTCACAGAAAGGGGCTTTCAATACTCACATATATGGTGTCGGCAATGATTTTTTTGCTTTTCAGGGATTTGATACTTTTGCTATCAAACCGGGCGAAGTTGCTGTTAATAGAAAACTTGCAGATTATCTCGGAATTAAACCGGGCGATGACCTTATAATTACGATTCCCACAAATTTCCGCTATCCCGTCAGATGCTCCGTTTGCACCTTCCAAAGATGCAGGAAATTCTATTGTGCTGAGAGTCGGAAGTATTCTTGAACCTTCACATGTCGGGGACTTTTCCTTATCAATCAGTCAGATCACACCAATGAATATTTTCATGAATCTGTCTGATATTGATGATAGCCATGGAGGACCGGATAAAATTAACAGGCTGCTCATCAACAGCAAAAATGCTAATTCATTAAAGTCAGCTTCAGAATCCTTAAAACATTATCTGAAGATTGAAGATATCGGTTTAAAACTCAGGAGTATTCAAAAAACAGGTGAAATTGAACTGATTTCTGACAGGATTTTTATTGATGAATCAATTCTTAAAGAGATTACTAATCGTCTTCCTGAATCAGCACCTGTACTAACATATCTTGGCAACAGATTTGTGTCAGGCAGAAAATCGACTCCGTATTCATTTGTTTCAGCCCTGCCTTCCTTCACTTTATCCCGGAATTTGCACAGGAAACGGTATGATAATCAACAGCTGGATGGCAAATGATCTTTCTGTAAAAGAAGGAGATACAATAAAAATGTTTTGGTACTCACCTGACTCTTTGAATAAGCTTATTGAAAAAAACAGGTTTTTTATTATCAGGAATATTGTTGACATGAAGGGTATCTGGTCAGATTCACTTCTTATGCCTGATTTTCCAGGGATCTCAGGAAAGGAATCATGCTCTGAACTGGGATGCCGGCGTTCCTATAAAAATGAATGAAATACGTACTAAAGATGAGGATTACTGGAACAGGTACAGAGGCACACCAAAGGCATTTATCAGTTATAGAAAGGGAAAAGAGTTATGGGGAAATAATTTTGGTCCGGCGACATCATTACGTTTTCCTGCAGGTCTTAAGCGGGAAAGAAATAGAAAACAGCCTGAATGGTTCACTTGATCCTCAAAAGATAGGTTTCACTATATCGGATCTGTCTGATGAATCGGTTAAAGCTGCAAATGAGAGTGTTGATTTCGGTACCTTGTTCCTTAGCCTTGGCTTTTTTCTGATTCTGGCTTCATTTGTTCTGCTATCCTTTGCGGCCTCTTCTTATTTTGATTTAAAAAGAAAGTCAGTACAGACGTTGTTTTCTCTTGGATTTAAAAACAGGTGGATAGCACAATTCCTGATTCTGGAGTCAGGTATGATAAGCCTTGCGGGCTGCTTGGTTGGATCATTCTCAGGATATTTAGTAGACATAATTATTACAAGGGCTCTGAATACTGTCTGGACAGGGGCTGTTCAGACTGATACGCTGGCTTCATACTTTAATCTTCAGTCAATAATTTCCGGATTAATATTGACATTCCTTACTATTATGGTATTTATGTTTATAAAGGTAAAACGTTACCTGAAAGAGTTGAATCTTAAGAAAAAGAAAGATTACGTTCCACCATTCTTCACTTCGCAATCTTTTTCTGTTGCTCACATCAGCTGTTGTAACAATTGCATTATTTGTACTCTCTGTTTTATTCAGGGACAAGCAGGTTCTTTTTTCCTTTTCTTCCGGAACAGTACTTCTTATTCACCCTCATACTATTGTGGAGACAATACTTTATCGGAAGAACTATCATAGTCATGATCAACTTAAAAACAGAAAAAGAATTATCACATCTCTATTATTCTTTTAATCCTTCAAATGCTGTAACACCAATCCTTTTTATTGCGGCAGGAATTTTTACGGTTTTTATTACAGGCACAAACCGCATGAATAATGAAAAACAGATGAAAAGATCGGGAGGTACAGGTGGATATTTGCTATGGTGCGAAAACACTATTCCTGTAAAGCAGGATCTGAATACAGAATCCGGCAGGAAAATAATTGGGTCTCGACGACAATCAGCTTTCGGAAATGAGCTTTGTTCAGATAAAAAGGACATCAGGAAACGATGCCAGTTGTCTAAATCTTAATCATATTACAGCTCCTCCTCTTCTTGGAATTAATCCTGATGATTTTATAGCAAAAAAATCTTTCTCTTTTTCCAAAGTACTTTCTTCACGAGAAATTGAGGTAATCCATGGCAAGTACTTAAATATTCAGGCTCAAAACAATATAATTTATGGTATTGCTGACCAGACAGTTCTGGAATGGGGATTAAAATTAAAAACAGGAGACACTCTTCAACTCAGAGCCGAAAATGGCCGGCCGCTGCATATAATAATAGCAGCCGGATTACAAACATCTGTATTTCAGGGTAATGTGCTGATAGGGAAAGAAAATTTCACAAAGTTTTATCCTTCTGTTTCCGGCAGCCAGGTATTTCTTGTTGACGGGAACAGAGCATTAATCGATTTATATAGGAATGTTCTTGAATGAGAGACTCGAAAATTACAGTGTAAGTATTGAAAAAACATCTGACCGGCTCGCATCATTTCATCAAGTTACCAATACATATCTTTCCGTATTCGGAATATTCGGTGCAATGGGAATGATAATTGGTATTGCCGGTCTGGGATTTGTACTTTTACGGAATTATAATCAACGGAAAAAAGAATTTGCTATAATGCTTGCAACAGGATTCCGCATAAAAAGAATCAGGCAAATGATTCTTTCTGAGCAGGTATTAATACTTATTGCAGGAGTTTCCTCAGGTATTGTTTCCGCTTTTCTGGCGACTTCATCTTCAATAACGAGTAGTCGCGATATACCATGGTTATTCATAATTCTGATGATACTGGCAATATTGATAACAGGATTCATTGCCTTGTTCCTGTCGGTCAGATCAATAACAAAAAATTCATTAATAACAAATCTTAAAGCAGAATAGAATGGGCTATTTTTTGCCTACTGCTACCAGGTATTTCTGGGTTCTGAAAATGATCAATCCATCAGTAATAGCGGGAGCTGTCATGCAGATATCATTCATCGGTATTTCTGCAAGAAGATTTAAACTATTGCCATCTTTCAGAATATAGATGGTACCCTCTTCATCAACAATATAAATCCTGCCATCGGAAGCTACAGGAGAAGCTATAAAGCTTTTTGAATGCCCGAGTTTTGCATTATATATCTCTTTTCCAGTAAGTGGATCAAGACAAATAACAGAACCATTCCAGTTAACATTGTAAAGATGATCCTTATAGAGAAGCAAAGTATGCAAATATGATCCACCACGCGGAATGCTCCATTGGACATATTCATTTGATGTTTCAGAATCTTTCAGAGTTATATCACCGATAGCACTTGTTCGGACTGCTATAATAGGTGAACTTTGTCCATGTGCACTGTTAAAATAGACAAGGCCATTGCCAACTATTGGGGTTGGAATAGGAATATCACCTCCACCCGACATTTTCCAGATCTCTTTTCCGGTTTCAAAGTCATATCCTCCCCTGTTTTTATAACCGTTAAGGGCAACATATGTTTTTCCGGCATTGGTATAAATATTTGGTGTACACCATCCGGGGTATTCATCACGTTGAGTTTTCCAGAGTTCATTTCCGGTTTTGACATCGTATGCTGCAACAAACGAATTCTCCATTACATCACACTGGATAATCAAAATGCCATTATAAATTATTGGCGAACTCGCAAATTCCCACTCGGCAGATTTTGCCATGAAAAATACAGACCTCAGTACTCCAAAGCTTTTTTGCCATATGAGGTTACCATTCATATCATAACAAAAAAGTCCTTCCGATCCGAAAAAAGCAACGACATATTTACCATCCGTGGCAACAGAGGGATTTGCATGAGTGGATTTAGGATGACGTTTCATTTTGGGTACTCCCTTAAATGAAGTTCTATCCCATATCATCTTACCTGTACTCCTGTCAATGCAAAACACTTTCCATTCATGTACCGATGAGTCGCTGACCGGTGTAATATCTCCATATATTCCAGGTTTGAAACCCTTTTTGTCTGCCTGACTTATAGCACTGGTTATGAATATCTTATTATCCCATATTACAGGGCTTGAAAGGCCAAGTCCGGGTATTTCAATCTTCCATCTTACATTGATCATCTTATTTATGTCAAATGATTCAGGGAGATCAGCATTGTCCAGTACACCGGATGACATTCTGCCCCGATAACCTGTCCACTGTCTTTCAGGATTGACCTGGCCTGAGACTTTGTCGAATGAAAAAACTGTAAAAATGGATATTATTAAAAGAAATTTATATTTTTTCATGGGCCTGCGAATTATGAAGATTCATTAATTTTTTCCTATCGCAATAAGGTATTTCTGGGTTCTGAAATATATCATACCATCGGTAATTGCAGGCGCAGTCAGGCAAATGTCATTCATAGGTATCATGGCCAGCTGTTTGAATGAAGGTATATCACTTACAATGTAGACATTTCCCTGTTCGTCGACAATGTAGATCTTTCCGTCAGATGCCACAGGGGAAGCAATAAAACTTTGTGAAATTCCCAGTTTTGCACGATACAGTTCTTTACCTGTGGCGGCATCGATGCAAACAATGGAGCCGTTCCAGTTTACATTGTAAAGATGATCCCTGTACAGAAGTAAAGTATGAATGTATGAACCTCCCCGGGGAATGCTCCATTTCACATACCCATTGGGCATTCCTGATGGTTTAAGTGTAATATCTCCTGAAGCATTAGTCTTGACAGCATATATTGGTGAAGAGGGGCCATGTGCACTATTGAAATATATTAAGCCCTGGCCCACTATCGGCGTTGGAATAGGAACATCGCCCCCCCCCGACATACTCCAGATTTCTTTTCCAGTCTTAAAATCGTATCCCCCTCGGTGCATATAACCGTTTACGGCGATTCTGATTTTATCTCCGTCTTTGTAAATATTTGGAGTACACCATCCCGGATATTCATCTCTTTTGGTTTTCCACAATTCTATGCCAGTTTTCAGATCGTAAGCAGCCAAAAATGAATTTTCAAGCACATCACATTGAATTATAAGTACCCCATTGTAAATTATTGGTGAACTGGCAAACTCCCATTCGGCAGCAGGGTAATCGTATGCCACTGATTTAAGCAGGCCAAAATTCTTTTTCCAGATCAGATTTCCCTCATAATCATAGCAGTACAAACCCTCTGATCCGAAAAAGGCCACAGCATATTTACCATCTGTAGCCATCGAACTATTGGCATGTGACGACTTGGGATGGCGTTTGATTTTAGGAATTCCGGTATATGCTGTTCTTTCCCAGATAATTTTCCCGGTATTTTTATTTATGCAGAATACTTTCCAGTCGTGGACAGAGCTGTCAGCTACAGGCATTCCATCTCCATATATCCCGGTTTTGATTCCCTGCTTATCTGATTTGCTTACAGCAGTCGTCAGGAATAGTTTATCACCCCATATTACAGGACTGGAAAGTCCTAATCCGGGGATTGGGGTTTTCCATTTCACATTAATCATTTTATGAAAATCAAACGAAGCAGGAAGGTTCGCGTTATCAAGAACACCGGATGACATATAACCCCGGTATCCAGGCCATTGTCTCTCCGGGTTAATCTGTCCGTATATAGTATCTGTAAATATAACAGAAGATATTACGACAGTAAACAGCAGGAATCGGAATTTCATATTGTTAATAAATGATCATGAGTCAGATTATTTTTTACCTCCAAGTTTCCCATTATTCATCCATAGAGTAACCCTGCCCATTCTGTCATAAGGCGGATAGGCATGCATTCCACCTGTTACAAAATCCATTAAACCATCATTATTGAAATCGGCAAAATCAAGAGTCAGAAGGTGTGTGGGAGAATTGGCTATATTATGAATGGTAAAATTCATTTTCCCGTCATTCTCAAGCCAGATAAAACTCTGAGCTTCAGGTTTTTCCCATAAATTGAATGCACTTACGCAAAAGATATCAAAATCACCGTCATTATCTATATCAACGGGTCTGGCATTATAAGCTCCGATAAAGTTGCATATCCGGTGGTATTCAAAATTCAGGTTCCCCTTATTCTCAAGCCACTGAACTCCGTGCCATGGTTTTCCACGCGGCGGTAAATAATCAAAAGCATCACCATTTGTATAAAGAATGTCGTCGTAACCATCTTTGTTAAGATCGCATACATAAATTGAGCTTGATCCAAAGTCCTCATTGTTTGACCCCCAGAGGAGCTTTGATTTGAAATTTCCTTTTCCGTCATTACTAAAACAATAGATCTCTTCCCATTCCTGACTTACCAGTGAGATAATATCATTATGACCATTCTTCTCAATATCGTCTATTATTACATTTATTGGACCGGAAAGATTTTGCAAAATATGGCTTTTAAATTGCCAGTTTCCAAGATTCTCTATCCATCGAGTTTCTCCATCATCGTATCCAAACTGGGCAACAGCAAGATCAAGATCACCATCTCCATCCAGATCACCGGCTCTTACATCTGATACCCTCGCTATTTTATCAACAACCACATGTTTTATGAAATGATTTTTACCATCATTTTCCAGTATAATTACCGAACCTATTTTATCATTACTCGGGAAAAGCACGCCAAGAGAAGCTACAATAATATCATTGTCACCGTCTTTATCAAAATCGATTACCTGGGCATGCGCCGGAGCATTTATTCCGTCTGCAATAACTGTTTCAGTGAAGACACCTGCCGGAAACTGGCGTATCCAGTTTACAGAGTTGCTCCTGCAGTCACAGACAATTATATCCATCAGTCCATCTTTATCAAGATCCGCAGCCAGAACATTTGAAATAAGAGGGGGTTCTTTAAATGTCTGTCCCACAGGCACAGGATTAAGGAAGTCTATCTTAGCTCCGACAGGAGCATTTTTAAATTCCTGAGCTACATTTTCTTTTGGTCCTGTTTTGCTGGCGATACGTTTAATGACCCCAATCCTGCTCATTCCTTTTGTTTTAGCCTGATAGCTAATTAAAAGGTAAGGGATGCCGATTATCAGAAATAATACAATTAACAGAAGTATCAGGTTTTTAATACTTTTTTTTTGCTTTACCCGTGAGCTGTTATTTTTTAGCATAATGAATTAATTTAATCGGGACAGTTATTAAAAATAAATCGTAAAAATAATCTAATTGTGCTTTAAGACAGCATAGCATTGAAATAAATTAATTATCATTGAAAATTGCAGAATCCATGTTTGGGGAATGTAAAATCAGAATTCTTTATGATGTATTTTCTATGAAAATTGCCAGCAGATACTATATTAATTTTCTCATAATCTTAGGTTTTGGATTAATGGCAGGTATAATATGTCAGTTTTTCATAAAAAAACCGACAAGCCGGCATATTCATATAAGAAGTTTCCGGTACGGAAAGGATCCTTACGTAATAAGATGTAACCGAGGCGACACGCTCCATCTGACTTTTTCAACTGATGACACCGGGCATTCATTTTTTCTTCAGGAATTTGATATTGATGTTAAAATTACTCCATCGAGTGATGAGTTAACTGTTTTTAAGACAAGTGATCCATCAATTCCGCCATACATTACGAAAGAGGTAATTCTTATTGCAAGGCATCCCGGAATTTATAATTATATAGTTTCTAAAAGCAATTACCGCTGCCATGTGTGGTGCGGACCAATGCACGCCTTTGAACAGGGGAAACTTATTATAATGCCAAATACACTGTTATTTGTCAGCATGGGCAGCCTGCTCGGGATATTATTAATCTGGCTGGTCTCAATTTTTAATGGTGTCAATACGATTATTAAAATTGATAATGATAAAGCCGGTTATAAGGATTTGCTTAAGAAATCAGGTTTTCTGAGGGGAATCGTAACATCAAGATATACACAGGCGACTCTTACCATTATTACAATGGTCATGATCTATATAGTTATCCTGACCTCTGTCTTTGGTACCAAAGTATCAGGCCGCAACCTGGGGGTACTTTTAATGTGGGCGATATGGCTGTTTGCACTTGTTGCCATAATTACTCCTTTTTTTGGAAGATTCTGGTGCACAATCTGTCCTTTGCCCTTTTTCGGAGATCTGATTCAGCGAAAATCATTTTTTAATCCAATAAAAGGAAAAACAAAAAATTATAACAACAAATTTTCCGGTCTATTCCGCAGGTGGCCTGAATGGTTAAAAAATGAATGGTTAAGATTGATAATCTTTCTGCTTCTTGCAACTTTCTCAACTACTCTTGTTGCCACTCCTTTTATTTCAGGCATTACAGTACTTATGCTTATGGTTGTACCCACTGTGATGTCGGGCATCTGGGAACTAAGGGCATTTTGCAGATATGTATGTCCTGTAAGCGTTTTTGTAGGTCCGTTTTCAAGAATGAGTACTTTATCGCTGAGGAATATATCGCAGGATGTGTGCGATCAGTGCAAACCACACTATTGTGAGAAGGGAAATACTAACGGTTGGGCATGTCCGTATGGCCTTAATGTAGGAAAAATAAAAGAAAATTCAGATTGCGGACTATGCCTCGAATGTATGCGAAGCTGCACATATAATAATGTTTCATTATACAAACGGCCTTTCGCATCTGAAATGGGAACCCGCAATATGAGTGAAGCATGGATGACAATGGCAACATTCACAATTTCCATTATATATAGTATATTGTATCTGGGACCATGGCCTGTTGTCCGCGATTATGTGAATATTCTTGATAAACAGAACTGGAATTTATTCGGAATATATTCCATTATAATGTGGACATTAGTTCTAATAATTGTTCCGGGAATCATTTATCTGCTTTCAGCTATTGGAGCAAATCTTTCAAAAACCGGGAGGAAAACAAAAGAAATATTTCTTGAATATGCAGGATCTCTGCTCCCATTTGCATTAATGAACTGGATAGCATTTGTAATCCCAATGTTATTTGTGAATTTCACATTCATCAAACAATCTTTATCAGATCCTTTCGGCTGGGGATGGGATTTCTTCGGGACAGCAAACACTCCCTGGCACCAGTTCCTGCCACAGTATATACCCTGGTTTCAGGCAATAGCAGTACTGACAGGACTATATCTCAGCCTGAGAAATATAAGGAAATCAAAAATGTACAGCGAATTGAATCAGAAACAAATGTTAATGGCCACTCTTCCAATAACTCTTTTTATCACAATAATTGCGGTCGCTATGTTGTTTTTCTTTACCAATTAGTGATTTTCTTATTCTTATTTTACCGTTTAAGGAATAGATGTTAAAAATCATTTATTGTAATAAACTACTAATTAGCAATAGATTAGACTCAGTTTAAATTTCTGTTGAAAAATAAAATTAATATTTTACTGACCATTTGAACAACTTAGTCAGACAGATTGTTATATTTGCATCTTTTTTATAAAATAATGAATATAACAAAATCGAGTTCTGAGAAAACCGATAAGATAAGATTAATAATCGAAGCCTCACAAAAGCGTTTCGGATTATATGGCATAGAGAAGACGTCTATGCAGGAAATTGCCGATGATCTTAAGTTATCAAAAGCATCATTATATTATTATTTTCCTGATAAAGAGAGTCTATACCTTGCCGTTGTCGAGAAGGAACAGAATGAATTCATTGCAAGGATTAGTGAAAGGATTTTTAGTTTTCATGAACCGGAACAATTACTTCTTGAATATGCTAATGCACGTTTGTCGTATTTTCGTACATTGTTGAATTTAAGCAGATTGCGACTTGAGACTTATTCCGGTCTAAAACCAGCATTCATAGAGAAAATTCAAGTATTCAAGGAAAAGGAAAAGGATATTATTAAAAGGATCTTTGAAAAGGGAATCAGTGCCGGCATATTTTTTATTAATGATAAGGATCAGATGGCTTCACTTTTTCTCGATCTGCACAGAGGATTAAGGAATACGCTGGTAAACGAAAAGAAGACCTTGTTTATTGAACAGGAAGAATTTGATCTCCTTGTTGAAAAATCAATAGCTTTTACCAAATTTTTCATCAGGGGACTAAAATGCAAATAATTTTAATTTGATAATCAACTATAGAATATAATTTAATTTAGAATAGTTTTATGAAAGAAGAAACAAAGAAAAACCGGCTCAAAGTCTACATTCCACTTGCTGTTGTTATAATTATTGTACTTGCAGGTGCATGGTACTGGTATAAAGATTATTCCATGTATATCACTTCTGATGATGCTCACGTGGATGCTGATAATGTAAGTGTCGGCGCAAAAATTATGGGGAGAATATCCTCTGTTTATGCAAATGAAGGAGATGCTGTAAAACAGGGAATGCTTCTGGCTGACCTGGATAGTACGGATCTTGTAGCTCAAAAAAACCAGACACTTGCTCTGAGTATTCAGGCACAGGCTAATCTTACACAGGCGGAATTCAAATATAGTTCCGATCAGAAGAGCATAAAAGTACTTGAGATAAACCTTGAAAGAACGAGCGATGATCTGGACAGGGCTAAAAAGCAGTCAGCTGGCGGTGTTATAACACCTGAACAATTTGATCATATTAACAAAGCATTTGAAACAGCTTCTGCCCAGCTTGATGCTGCAAAAGCCCAACTGCTGGTTTCTAAATCAATGATTTCGACTGCCTCGGCATCTGTTGAGACTGCAAATGCTCAGATAAAAGTTCTTGATGCACAGCTTAGAAACACAAAGTTATATGCACCTGCTGATGGTATAATAGCGAAGCGCTGGTTGTTTCCGGGGGATGTAGTTCAGCCCAGCCAGTCGGTTTTTACTATTACTATCAGTAAAAAACTTTGGATCGTCGTTTATCTTGAAGAGACAAATATTGCAGAAGTACATATAGGTCAGCCTGTTAAGTTTACCATTGATGCATTTGACGGGGTCAAATTCAGAGGTAAAGTTTATCTGGTTGGTTCCAGCACTCATCGGTTTTTTCTCTCATTCCTGCTAATAATGCATCAGGTAATTTTACTAAAGTTACCCAGCGAATACCAATAAGAATATCGATTGATAGTGCGGATAATAATAAAGAAATATCTTCTCTTAACATCCTGTCGGGGATGTCTGCGGTAGTAAAGATTATTAAGGACTGAATATGGAAAGACGAAGATCCGTCGCACCGGATAAGGTACCTGGTAAGGAACAGCAATTCAGCTTTTCATCCCAAGCATTTGTCCTATAAATGGTTTCTGCTGGCAAATGTAATGCTTGGAACTTTTATGGCTGTGCTTGATTCAACCATAGTAAATGTGGGCTTGCCAAAAATAATGGCATCATTTGGTGTCGGACTGGACAAAATTGAATGGGTCATAACTGCATATATGCTCGCCATGGCTGTAGCATTGCCTACTTCAGGATGGCTGGCTGATAAGTTTGGTTATAAAAGGCTATATTTCATAGGATTATTTCTTTTTACTCTAGGTTCAATGTTATGCGGCCGATCCTCTGATGAGAACATGCTGATCACATCAAGGGTAATTCAGGGATTGGGAGCCGGAACAATTCAGCCGTTGGGGATGGCAATAATAACCCGGGAATTTCCGCCTAACCAAAGAGGTATTGCGCTGGGGTTCTGGGGTATTGCAGCTGCAGCCTCTGTCTCTTTCGGCCCGCTTATCGGGGGCTTTCTTATTGACCGTTTCAACTGGCCTCTTATATTTGATGTGAATATTCCGGTGGGTCTGATCGCAATGATATTTACCGTTATAATTCAAAGTGAGTATAAAAACAGGAAAGCAAGAAAATTTGATATAGTTGGATTCATTTCCGTCACCATTTTCCTCCCGTTAACTCTATATATACTGTCCCAGGGAAACGCAGCTACAAACTCCGAAGGGTGGCATGCCACTTTTATTCTGGCTTATGGCGCTATAGCTTTAATTGCTCTCGCGGTTTTTATAACCGCAGAATTTCTGGTTGAAGAACCGTTGTTGGATTTAAGGCTTCTTAAAAATCATAACTTTGGTATCTCAAATATTATTCTGGTAATATTTAGTCTGGGCATGTTTGGAAGTACATTCCTATTACCTATATATCTACAGAATTCTTTGGGTTATACAGCACTGCAAGCCGGTTCAGTGTTCCTCCCTATCGGTATTATTCAGGGAACTATTGCTCCAATTTCGGGAAGGATTTCAGACAAATTGAATCCCAAACTTCCTTTATTTATAGGTGTTATCTTATTTGCTTTTAGTTTTTATCTGAATGGATACCTGTCATGGCTTAGTGAGCTCCATTACATTATGCTTTCATTGTATCTCAGAGGAGTGGCTATGGGTTTGATGTTCACCGCACTTACTACAGTATCACTGTCTGAAATACCTCGCGACAAGATGGCACAGGCATCTGCTATCACCAATTCCATAAGACAACTCGGTGGTAGTCTGGGTGTAGCATTACTAGCTACTTTGCTGACTACAAGAGTTAACTATCATGCACAGGTATTTGGAGAATCCATCAAACCCGGTTCTGAGGTTTTTCAGCAAACATCCAACAGAATAAAATACTACATGCAAAAAGAGGGAGGAAGCTCTCCGGCCAATTCTGCAAGTCTGAGCCAGAATTTACTTTTCTCTAACATGAGTAAACAGGCATATATTCAAGGCATTGATGATGATTTCCTCTTGGCAGGTCTGATAACTCTTATTGGCGGAATTCCAATAATTTTTCTTCGTACTAAAAAAATAAAAAATATAAATCTTCCGGCAAATGAATAATCGTATTAATAAAAAATCAACTTTTACCTTTTTGGTGCTGTTCATGGCTGTTAACAGCGTCCTTTTTGGCCAAAATGCAATGGATAATGCGAAATCTTCAACTGATTCATTATCACTAAAGAATATTATCAGGCAGGTAGTCACTTCTTATCCATCAGTTAAAGTTGCAGAAGAAGCAATCAGGAATGCTGATTCAAAGATCGCACTGGCAAAAACAGGTTATAATCCCATTGTAGATGTGACAGCCAGTTTTGCTAACCTTGCCCCGGTGACTAAATTATCTTTCCCGGGACTTGGTACCTTTCAGCTATATCCTGCAAATAATATTAACGCTTCTGTCAATTATGAACAGCTGGTATATGATTTCGGCAGAACACATCAGAATGTTGCCATGGAAAATGAAAATAAGGCTATAGGAGAACAAACTCTTGAGCAGGTTAAGCAAAAACTGTCTATTTATACTGTAAATACTTTTTATACTCTTCTTTATCTGCAGTCAGCTATAAAAATCAAAGATGAACAGCTGGCAACATTAAATGAACACCTTCAATATATTGAAAAAATGATTTCCACAGGTTCAGCAACTGAATATGAGCTTCTTTCAACAAGGGTCAGGATCTCAGCAGTTGAAAGCCAGAAAGTAGATATTATTGCTGCCCTCACTGCTCAACAGGCAGCGCTTAACTCCCTGCTTGGGAACAGCCAGGATACAACTACTGTTTTAAAAAATGAACTCATTGTTGAGCCTCCGGTCATCCCTTCTGATTCAGTATTATCATTTGCATTTCACAACAGGGATGAAGTTCTGATTAATGAGAAGAAAACGTCACTTGCTGAGTTACGGCTTGGAATGACAAAGCTTCAGAATAAACCGTTAATAAACTTTGAGGCATCTGGTGGCCTTAAGAATGGTTACATACCTGATCTTAACACCATTACTCCGAACTATGTTGTCGGAGTAGGACTAAAAATTCCTATTTTCGATGGAATGAAAAAAAAGTATGATATGGCAGAAGCTCAGTCAGTAATAAGTTCCCTGTCGTATGAATCTGATTTTACAAAGCGGAATATTTCAAATGAGGTCTATGAGTCAGAAGCCTTGATGAACGCTGCAAAAAAGAAAGTCAGCCAGTTTGAGCTCCAGCTGAAACAAGCTTTAACAGCCTATTCCATGGCTGAGACAAGTTTTAAATCTGGAACTATAACAAATCTTGATTTACTTTATGCCAATACTGCCGTATCGGAAAGCAGCCTTATGCTGCTGAAGGCAAAGATTGATTATGCTGAAAGTGTATATAAGCTTAAAGCTGCAATGGGCGAGAGAATTTATTGAAAAAGAAATAATTTTCTGAATTCATCAGGGAAAATCAGATTTGGCATCTGGTAAGGCCAAGATTCAGTGAAGATTTCGATCCAGATACCACAAGTGCAGCTCCTAAAGCTGATCCGTTAGCTATTTCTGATGTATAAACAAATTTCGAAGGATATGCCTTTGCGATTACATTCAGAAAAAGTTCATTCTGGGAAAATCCTCCTGTTATGTAGATATTTTCAGTATCATCATCAGACGGAAGTACCATATTTAAAGCTTCAAGTGTAAGGTCGCCTAATTCGTTCATTAATTGATGATAAGCCTCTTCGAAAGTACTGAATTCGTACATATCGATATAGTCTTTCAGGTCACGGGAATAAGGGCCTGTCTGGAAGAATATTTTATTGCCCCTGAATTTCAGTTTTAAACTGGCAGATAATTGGTCATCTGCTTTGATTTTCTTATAATAATCTTCAGGTTTCCTGAAATGTTCACAAATTTTTTTTAATGCTGATTCATGAAGATGCCCGAGGAATAGCCTTGAAGATTTTACAGGTTGCCTGGTTATGCTCATATAACAGAGACAATCTTTATCAAGCTGATCTGCTGTAAGTATTTCATTATTAAAGGGATTCATATTAATGCACCAGGTGCCTGTCGATATTAAAATGAACTTTCCTGCCTTGCCGGAGAAATATGGCGCCAGTGAAGCTGAACTGTCATGGATGCCAATTCCAATATTAATTTTTTTCCCGTCAATACCTATTTCATTTGCTGTTTCAACAGGTACCGGCTCAGGAAAATTCAAGCCCAGAATTTTAGTCCATGGATGATAGCTCATATTGTCAAAATCCCAAAGCGCCGTATGACATCCGATAGATGTATGTTCGGAATAGATTTTTCCTGTTATAAGATATGAGAGGTACTGTGGAAAATGAAGTATATTTTTAATTTTTGAATATATCGCAGGTTTAGTTGATTTAAGCCACAAAGGTTGAATGCCTGAATTCAGCATACCAAGAGCAGGTGAGGCTGTTCTTCTGCAAAATTCATCTCTTCCACCATATCTTTTATAAAGGCTTTCCGAGATCTTTTCGTCTATAGGTTTCAGATAATTATAAACTGGCGTCAACCTTTTCCCGTTTCCATCAAGATAAACAACAGTAGCCCCATAAGTAGTAAAGTTAACTGCCTTAAGTTCAAATTTATCTGAATGTACCAGCGCATTCAGAGATTCCTTTATCCATTGTTCAATATGTTCAATATCATCACATTCAAAGCCGTCATCGTCGAGAATTTCAGCGAATTTTTCTTCAATTTCTGACACTATCTTAAAGTCTTCATTAAAGAGAATAATCTTTTTGTTTGTTTTCCCGATGTCAAAAATAGCTGTAACTGGCTCTTTCATTTCTAAAATATTTTTCCTTTAAAGCTTAAGAAGGACCAGATTCTCTGAAAGGAATTCTCATCTTTTAAAAAGTACTTCCTTTTCATACTTCAGGATATCATCAATATATTCCTGGCCAATCGGAACATTATTCTTCATGCAATAATAATCATAAACGGCTCCAAAAGGTTTCGTTTTGAGAAGTTCAAGAAATGCGAGTCTTTCAAAATTTTTTCCTTCTTCTTCAAATTTAACAAGAGTTTTTGCGGGCTCGAGCATGGCATACATGAAAGCCAGCTGTGCAGATCGCGTTCCTATAACATAAGCTCCTATCCGGTTAAGGCTTGCATCAAAAAAATCAAGACCGACATTAACCCTTTTCAAGGCATTTATTCTTACAATTTCTTCAGTGATAAGCAATAGTTCTTCGTTGAAGGTAAGAACGTGATCGCTGTCCCATCTAACGCCACGGGTCAGGTGAAGAAGTATCTCATCAACAAAATGCAGAATAGAAGAAATTTTATCCCCAACCTGTTCTGTCGGATGAAAATGACCATTATCGAGGGTTATTAAAATGTTATTCTTTATTGCATATCCAAGGTAAAAGTCGTGAGAACCTACCACCATTGCTTCAGAACCAATTCCAAATAACTTGCTTTCTACTGAATCCTTTAGATATTCTTTTGGGTATTTGACTGCGAAGATCTCGTCCAGAGATTTTTTTAACTGTTGTCGTAGTGCATTCCTGTCAACAGGAATATCTTTCATTCCGTCGGGAATCCATATATTATGTACTGACGGAGTTCCGAGTTGTTTTCCCATTTCTGCACCGATTGCTCTGCAGCGTTTAACATGCTCAACCCAGAATTTCCTGATTTTTTCATTTTTGCTGGATAATGTAAAGCCTTCATCAGCTAAAGGATGAGAGAAACACGTGCAATTGAAATCAAGGCCTATTCCTCTTTTTTTAGCCCAGTCAATCCATCCCTGGAAATATTTTGGCTCGATTTGATCGCGGTCAACCAGTTTGCCTCCGAACTCACCATAAATTGCATGCAGATTCAACCTTTGTTTACCCGGCAGTAGTGACATTACTTTATCAAGGTCAGATCTCATCTGTTCTATTGTTTTTGCTTTTCCCGGGAAGTTCCCTGTAGCCTGAATACCTCCACCGCCAAGAACTGATCCGGATTTTTCAAAACCACCGACATCATCAGTCTGCCAGCAGTGCAGACTGATGATTATATTATCCATTTCAGAAATTACTTTGTCGGTGTCAATTCCCAGTTCTGCATATTGCTCCTTAGCAAGCTGATATGATTTTTCGATTATTTCCTTTTTCATATTCGAGGTTGTATTAACTACTTAAAGATTTTTTTATTCCTAAAACTACCACTTTTCTTCACTTTACTTTTTTGCCACCCTGCCCCCCCTTCACTTCGTTCAGGGCAGGCTCTACAGGGGGGTAAATTTAGTATTTTTATTGAATTTATTCCAGATACCTAGTTAGTCCCCCTTTAGGGGGACACAGCACAGCGGAGGGGACTTCAATCCAAATAGAACACTTGTTCCAATGGAATTGTTACCGGTGAATTATCAGGATTTGTAACCATGATATCAGCCATGTATTTCCACCACTTTCTAACAATTTCGGTATTTCCCAGATCCTGAGAAGAGCTTTCTCCCGACTGTTCCTGATAAGCGAACAGGGTATTTGATTCTTCATCGAGGAAAATCGAATAATTTCCAATCCCCTCATCTTTCAGTAATCGTATAAGTTCCGGCCATATTTCACTATGACGCTTTTTATATTCTTCCCTGAAACCGGGAAGCATTTTCATTTTAAAACCAAATCTTTTTGTTTCCATTTTGTCTATCCCAGTTTAACAACAAACGTTGAAAGAATCAGAATAATTATTCCGACTGACAATACAATAACTGTTTTTCGTTTTGCCCCTTTCCATTCTTTGAGGAAAATGCCCCAGATATTACTTATTGCTATGTTCAGAGCCATCAGTATGCTCCAGCCAAATACAGCCATTCCCTGCGGCAGTTTACTTGAACCCATTCCAAAAAAATGAAACTGAAGGAACCATAAGAATCCCGCCAGGAAAGTAAAAAAGAGATTATTGAGAAACACCCTGCCTGATACGGTGTAATAATCCCTGTAAGTTTTGTTTTTTATATTCAGATAGCCACAATAAAAAAGATTGGTGATAAAGCCTCCCAGTAGTATAAAAATAAGGGATGGGTTTTTCTGAAAGAGTGGATTTGTTCGATGAGCAAGGGCAACGGCTTCTATAGGCCTGCCTGATTCAAATCCAAAATTAAAACAAGCACTCATAACTCCTGCGAATACAGCAATAAATATTCCTTTTCTGAGGGCAAATTCTTTTACTGCAGCCTTTTTTTCCTCATCGGTCATCTCCTTGCTTTTAAGTGATCCTGCGTAACCAATAACCGCTATCCCTGCAACAGTAATTGATACCCCTGCAACCGTCAATATCCCTGCAGGTGATGAAAAACAGCTTTTCTCCTGCAATTACCGGAGGAATTAATGTACCAAATGCTGCACAAAGACCTAATGCTATGCTCTGGCCAAGAGCTACACCCAGATATCGGATACTAAGCCCGAATGTCAGACCTCCAAAGCCCCACAATGCTCCAAATAACATCGCCATAAGTTTGGCTGAAACAGGTGCTTCATGAATAATTGGTATTAGCTCACCTTTGGGTACAAATATAAATGCGAATAAAACAGGTGCTATAAGCCATGCAGCTATACCCTGAGTTATCCAGTACGATTCCCAGGCCCATGACCTGACTTTTTTAAATGGAACATAAAAACTTGCTGCACCTATGCTCCCCAATGCTATCAGCAGAATACCTGTTACTGGATTCATGTGAAATTACTAAGTTAGAGTTATCTGCAATTTATAAACTTTAGTTCATAAAAAGACTTTTATGATATTTTTTTATTCCAGCATTTTTCTTTAATCTTGATAATAAATATCAAATAATCTTAATTATGAAATCACTCAACCTTACTCTGATTTTACTTTCTCTCTTTTGCATGGCTTCTGCCCATGATCTGTCTTTGAAGGATTTGACGGTAGATCATAAGACAAATCCGATTGGCATTGGAAAAGAGCAACTCAGGTTTTCATGGAAGATTACCGGGACAGGATTTGACATAAAACAAACAGCTTATTCAATCAGGGTAGCGACTAACCAGGAATTCTCATCTTCAAAAATTGTTTGGAATTCAGGCAGAGTTGAGTCGGATGAATCGATTCTTCAACCATATAATGGCCCGGAATTAAAATCAGGACAGAGGTATTTCTGGCAGGTAAAAATCTGGGACAATGATGGAAAGGCATCAAAATGGAGTGAAACGGCTTTCTGGGAAATGGGACTGCTCTCCCAATCTGAATGGAAAGCAAAATGGATTGAAATGAAAGGTGACACATTAAGGTATTCTCCATCGCCGCATTTCAGAAAAGAATTTTCATTGACGAAAACAATTTCCGAGGCAAGGGTTTACATTACTGCGCACGGTTTTTATGAGCTTCAGCTGAATGGGAAGAAAGTCGGAAACCAGGTGCTAACACCAGGCTGGACTTCCTACTCAAAAAGGCTTCAGTACCAGGTATATGATGTCACAAATCTTCTCCATAAAGGGAATAATGCTGTTGGGGCAGTTCTTGGTGACGGTTGGTACAGGGGAACCTTAGGATGGGGAAATAACTGGGCTAATTACGGTAAAAAACTCGGATTGTTTTTTCAACTAAAGATCATATATGCAGATGGGTCTGAAGAGCTTGTTCTTAGCGATGGTACCTGGAAAGTTACTAACAAAGGGGCCATCAGAATGAATGATATTTATAACGGCGAGACATTTGATGCAACGAAGATACTTACAGGGTGGAATATGCCGGGTTACAATGATAAAGAATGGGAGAATGTTCAGATAGGGAATTACAGCAATAGCAACCTGATACCATCTGAAGGATCACCTGTAAGAAAGATCCAGGAGATAAAGCCTGTTAAAATTTTCAGGACACCTAAAGGCAACCTGATTGCAGATATGGGCCAGAACATGGTTGGATGGCTGCGATTAAAGGTTTCAGGTCCAAGAGGAAGTGTCGTTATTTTGAGGCATGCAGAGGTACTCGATAAATCAGGCGAGTTTTATACAGCTAATCTTCGTGCTGCTAAATGTCAGTTGACTTATACCCTTGCTGGTACGGGCGAGGAAACTTATGAACCTAAATTTACATTTATGGGGTTCAGATATGTTGAAGTCATCGGGTTCCCGGGTGTCCTTACAACTGATAACCTTACGGGAATTGTAGTGCATTCAGATATGGCTGTAACCGGAAGCTTTGAATGTTCAAATCCTCTGGTCAATAAGCTGCAGCATAATATTCAGTGGGGCCAGAAAGGTAATTTTGTTGATGTCCCCACCGACTGTCCCCAGAGAGACGAACGGCTTGGCTGGACAGGAGATGCCCAGGCATTCTGCAGAACTGCTGCTTTTAACATGGATGTCTCATCTTTTTTTACTAAATGGCTTAAAGATATTGCTGCTGATCAGAAACCTGGAGGCGCTGTGCCGGATGTAATTCCTGATATACTCGACAAACAGAATGCAACTATAACTCAGCCATCAGCCGGCTGGGGAGATGTTGCAGTTATTGCACCATGGACCATGTATACTGTTTATGGTGACATACATTTCCTGGAAAATCAGTATGCAAGCATGAAAGCATGGGTGGAATATATAAGGAAAAAAGCCGGAGACAGTTATATATGGCAAGGCGGAAGCAAATATGGTGACTGGCTGTTTTATCATCCCCCCGTTAATAATCATACTGAACCGGATGGCTATACGGATCATGATTTTATAGCCACTGCATTTCTATGCATATTCAACAAGTATCCTTGCGGAAGCAGCAAAAGCACTTGGTAAAACAGAGGATGCCAAAATGTACTCGGATCTATTTAATAAAATTAAAGAAGTATTTATTAATGAATATGTTACGAATGCAGGCAGAGTAGGAACCAATTCACAGACCTCCTATGTGCTTGCCCTCAAATTTAACTTGTTGCCAGAGAACCTTCGCAGCAAAGCTGCAGGCTTTTTGGTCAGTGACATTAAAAGCAGAAATAATCATCTTTCAACCGGTTTCCTAGGAACACCATATCTGTGCCATGTTTTGTCCAGATAATGGATATACTGATGTTGCATATGATCTGTTGCTTCAGGAATCTTACCCCTCATGGCTTTATCCTGTAAAAATGGGTGCCACTACAATATGGGAACGCTGGGACGGAGAGAAGACTGACAGCACTTTTGAGGATCCGGGGATGAATTCATTCAACCATTATGCTTATGGTGCAATTGGCGACTGGATGTACAGAGTATCAGCAGGAATTAGAAACATGGGACCCGGGGTATAAACATATTAATTATACAACCACATCCTTCTGCGAAACTCGAATTTGCAAGAGCTACTTTTGAAAGTTCTTATGGTACAATAGCCTCAGGATGGGAAAGAAAAGATAATAAATTAACCATAAAAGTGATCATACCTCCAAATTCTAAGCGACAATTATTCTGCCGGTGCCTGATAAGGATAAGGTTACAGAGAATGGCAAAGAGCTGACTCAGAATTTATATCTTAAAGACATAAAAGCTGCTGATAATATGGTTACTATGGAAGCAGGATCAGGAGAGTTATGTTTTTGAGATTGCAGAATAAATCAGCTAATCCTTTTCTGGACTTTTTTCCACGAATCGGTTATGAGAAAACTTCTCATCCATGTAACTGATCATTTTAGTGAATTTGATCATCGGAACTGAAAATGTAAGAACGCCCTCCGGCACGCATGGTCTGGCAGAAACATCAAACATACCGATTACTGCTCTTGGCCGTGGGGAATCTTTCTCTATACTGGGGAAGTAAACAATTGATCCGCAGCCTGCTCCAAAAGGTGTAATGGTACTGTTTGGTTCAGACTGGTCAAAATTTGCAAGTGTGAAAAGTCCGGAAAGAATATCCGGTGGGGCAAAGAATATCACAACATCGGGATTATCATTTTCATACAGATTATCCCATCTTTTAAATACAATATATTTTCCCGGAGCGGTAAGTTTTTTTTGATTATTCATCAGCTCATTTACTAATTCAGGTGTACGGATGTACCTCTCCCCTTCCATCTTGTTTTCAATGCCGCATGAAAGAAAATATTCAAAGTTCACACGCATTTTATCAGTGAATCCTAGGTAGCGCTTAGCTCCTCCGCATTTAATAGCTTCAGAGCTGAAAGCCAAAGATTCTCCTGATCTGACTTTTTGAAGCTGACAGATAATGCAGTTCCATTTTCCTGAAGAAGAAACTACAACAGCATTCCCCGGATCATTTGTATAAAAAAATGTTATCGGAAGATCAGCATTGTTAAAATACTTTTTCCATTGCTGAATAAATTGATTTTTGATTTCAGTATTCATAATCAGAGTTTTTATTTTCTTATTACACAGTGTAAATTCTATTCACCTTTTGCGGTTAATGAATTTAGTTTTTTAATTTTACCGGCCTTTAAAGATAACTACTAGTATCTGAAAATGAAATGAATTTTTTCAACCATCACCTGGGTGAATTTGCTGCACTTCTTACTGCATTTTTCTGGACACTCTCTGCGCTGACCTTTGAATCAGCCAGTAATAAGATAGGGTCAGTTGCCGTAAATATTCTCAGGCTCATAATCGGATTAGCCTTCCTGGGCATCTATAACCTGATTCGCAGAGGTTTCTTACTGCCCGTCGACGCCAGTGTAGAGAACTGGATATGGTTATCCTTGTCAGGCTTTGTCGGATTCGTTTTCGGAGATCTTTTTCTGTTCAAATCGTATACAGTGATTGGCTCCAGATTCTCGATGCTTATTATGACTCTGGTTCCTCCCATCACGGCATTTTTCAGCTTTATTATTCTTGGTGAACGGATGACATTATTTCATTACCTTGGAATGACACTGACATTTTCAGGAATTGCTATAGCAATTTTCAGCCGTGCAGGCAAAGGCGAAAAACTGTCATTGAAACTCGCTCCGATAGGGATATTGTACGCATTTGGAGGGGCTGTCGGCCAGGCTTTGGGACTAGTGCTGAGTAAGCTTGGGATGAAGAACTATGATCCTTTTGCAGCAACTGAGATAAGAATAATTGCCGGTGTATGCGGATATATTCTGCTGGTAACGATTCTCAGGCGCTGGAGAAATGTTTGTAATGCAACTAAAAATAAATCAGGCATAATATTGACAAGTGTTGGTGCATTCTTTGGTCCTTTTCTTGGTGTCTCATTTTCGCTGGTTGCTATTAAATACACCGAGGCGGGTATAGCATCAACAATCATGGCGCTTGTCCCTGTATTCATAATAGTTCCTGCAGTTGTATTATTCAAACAGAAAGTCACGCTTCAGGAAATACTGGGATCAGTCATTAGTGTCGGAGGTGTCGCCCTCTTTTTCATGTAGTTCAATTCAGGCAGTTATGAGTCCAGAGGAAATAAAAAGCCGGATTCCTGAGAATGAGTTCATTTTCTCAGCTTCCAGAAGCAGCGGACCCGGAGGTCAGAACGTGAACAAGGTCAGTTCCAAAGTCGAACTGCGATTTAACCTTCTTTTAACCACAATTTTTTCTGAAGAAGAAAAAGAACTGATTTTTAAGAAATTAAAGAAGAAGATAAATAAAGAAAGCGAAATTATACTTGTCTCACAAGAGGAAAGGACGCAGTTAATGAATAAGCTTGCTGTTACAGAAAAATTCTATAACATTATTTCAAAAGCGCTTACTGTACCAAAAAAAAGGAAATCAACCAGCCCCACTGTTACGTCGCGATTAAAGAGACTCGATGCAAAGCGTAGTCGTGGCAATTTAAAAAAACTGAGAAAACCAGCCGGTGAATCTTCAGACTAAAGAAAGCAGGCACCTTTTATTGATTTATTATTAAGAGATTCCAGGATATTATAATATCATTGAATATATTGATAATCAGATGAATACAACTATGATGAGAATATCTGAGAATCGCTAAGTCAAAACTGACAGAACAAAATCTATTTATGTCTGTTTATAATCATTTTAAGGTAAGATAATTAAATTCATTTTTGAAACGGTTAAAACTATAATCCGATTGGTTAAAGACTCAGGTACTTAATTATTGTTATAGAAAATTTGATTTCAATAGGTATTTTTTAAAAAATCATAATGAGTCGAAATAAAAATATCAAAAAAGTAGCAAATATATTTCGCTCAGAAATTTATTTTAGATTTAAGTTAAATCATTATTAATCAATGAAATATATTGCCATAAAATCAATGAGAAAATATGCCTTGTTAATAAAATGCCAATAGTGTTAATATTTATGATGGTCGAATGATACATTATATTTATAGATTATATATTTTCGTGGCAAATAATTTTAGATAAACAGTATTAATTTAAAAAATTAAACTAAAAAAGAAAAGGTGAAATTATTCATCAGCCGTTATGAACGCTAACAATAATGAGGTTACGACACTCCACGGTGAGAGTCGCCTCGTGGGTTGCTCTTCTGATGAAGAGCCTGGCGCGAAAACCACGATTTTTTCGCAAAACGAAATCCCAATTCCGTTAGTTAGCAACCGAAGTTCGGAGTTCATGCACCGTTACTTCCCCCTAACAACTATTGATTCCTGGAATGATTGGAAATGGCAACTTCGGAATACTTTTAACAGTATCGAAGATCTAAAGAAAATCATGAGATTATCCGAAAAGGAGATCATGGCTATTAATAATCTGAAAGGTCGTTTGCCGCTAAGGATTACACCTTATTTTGCTTCATTAATTTACAATAGCAAACTATCTGATCCTTTGCGTCGTAATGTGGTACCTGTTGTGGAAGAATTGATTGAGACAAGCAGCGAACAGTCTGATCCCCTCCACGAAAAATCGTTTTCCCCGGTAAAAGGAATTGTTCACAGATACCCCGACAGGGTTTTATTTACAGTTACCCAGGTTTGTTCAAATTATTGCAGGTATTGCACTCGTTCACATTCTGTCGGAAGACTGATAAACTTGGAAGGCAGGATTTTGACAAGGCATTCAATTATATTGCCACGCATAAAGAGGTGCGCGACGTCTCTG
>CAVVGP010000175.1:0-11551 GCA_963747625.1 uncultured Bacteroidales bacterium
CGGTTATGATAACCGGCTCATTTACAGAGAGTGCTTCAATAGTAGCTTTTCTCATTTCTTCAATGGAATCTGCTCTTAGTACTTTAATACCCAGGAATATATCAGAGCCAAAAAGGTCTGACTGGTAAAGGAGGGTGCCGTATGCAGGAAGCTCTTTCCATGATTGCTTTACTTTAATCAGGTTGAGCTCTCCGTCAGAAAATACAACGACTATAACAGGAAGGTTATATCTTTTCATCGTTATCATTTCGCCGGCCATCATCAGGAAGCCTCCATCCCCTGTTACACAGACGACAGTCGCTTCCGGGTTGTTCAACTGGGCTGCCATTGCAGCAGGAATACCAAAACCCATTGTGGACCATCCGTTGGTCATTATCAGTTTCCCTTTTTCATGAGTGTTCCAGAATTGTCCGATAAGATGAAGATGAGAACCGACATCAGCGGTCATTATTGAGTCTTCAGGCAATTCATCCTGAAGAATTTTAAGGGCAGCGGCAGGTCCAAAATGGCTGGTAAATCCATTAAAGACCGATGCCATCTCATCGCGTATCCCTTTAATGACAGCCTCTTCAAATATCATTGATCCGGCATTCAGATTTTTAAGGATGTTAAACCATTCATGAGGCTCTCCTGTATATTGAGCGATATTGTGTCTTGAAGGCATATCTGTTTCCTTCGTATCAAAATGAATCAATGGGATATCAGGTATCCATGCTTCATAATTAAATTCGACAGGATCGTAACCAATGCCAATAATTAAATCTGACTTTTCGATTATATCCTCCAGATAGTCGCTTAATGAATGAAATAAAACTCCTGTATAGCAGGGATGCTCTTCGGGTATGATCCCTTTTGCCATAGGTGTCAGCACTACCGGTATCTTGTATGAATCGAGAAATGAAAGCAGTTTATTCTTCAGATCAAGTCTTGCTGCCGTAAGTCCGACCGCCATCAGAGGCCTGCGCGAATTCTCAAGCAATGAAATTATTTTTTGAATATTATTCTGATAGTAAATATTTTCCGTGATGAAACCGCCAGTAGGATCAGTATTTATCTCAATATCAGAAATATCAGCCGGAAGTCCGATATGAACTGGTCCGGGGTACGACTCCCGTGATATTCTAAGTGCCGATTCCATTACTTCCACCACATTTTCAGGATTAAGCCTGTAAGTAGCTTTTGTTATTGGTTCAAACAGCTTCTGATGGTTGACATTCATCTGGGTTGTTCGGTTGATCATACTATCATCCATTTCACTGGTAAAAACTATAACCGGGGATCTGTCAAGCAAAGCATTTCCCACACCTGTGGAAATGTTGGTCGCTCCGGGGCCGAATGTTGCGTGACAGACACCCGTAATTCCTGTTAATCTGGCTGTCACATCTGCCATTATTCCGGCCGATGCTTCATTTGATGTAAGTATAAACTCGATGCCTGCATTTTTGAATGCTTCGAGATAGGGAATGGAAGGTCCTCCCGGAATGCCGAAAACATGCCGGACTCCATTTTTAAATAATTGATCCGCAATATATTCCGAAATAGTCATTATTAACCTGTCGTCTAACAAACAAAACTATTAAATTTTATGGAGTCTTCGAAGCTTAAGTTAATCAAAATCATCGGTATTTTATTTACTTTAAGGAAAGCATTTCCTGATGGCTTTATGATTTAATCCCGGAATATTAAAGAAGGCTGAAAAATTTCTGGTTCAAATGCTTCAGAAACTGGTCTGTCATGCGGCATAATAGTAGAAAATGATTTTTTTTCTGATATTTGCAGCCAAATTGATTTTAATTGAACAGCAAACAAAATACAATCTTCTGGGCAATTATTGCCTGTTTACTTTGGTCAACTGCTTATGCCAGCATTAAGATTGGCTTAAAGTATGATACTCCATTCCATTTTGCAGGGTTACGTTTCATAATTGCAGGACTGATGATTCTTCCTTTTACTGTGAAACCTGCCGCTTATATAAAAATGATTAGGGAACACTGGAAAATTGTATTATGGGTTACAGTCCTGCAGACACTATTGAACTATTCATTGTTTTACCACGGGATGAACATGGTCCCCGGTGCTCTCGGCGCAGTTATTGTAGGTTCCCAGCCTCTCGTAACTGCTGTGGTTGCTTCAATTATGCAGAAAGATGATAAATTGACAAGGAAAAAAACAGTTACAATAATATTTGGTATTTCCGGGGTCATTCTTATAAGTGCCGGAAGGCAGGCTTTCCGGTTCGGATCAGCGATCGAGATGCTGGGCGTATTCATGATTTTAATTGCCAATATAGCAACTGCTACAAGCAATGTTCTTATCTCTCTCAAAAGCAAGGGTATGAACCCTCTGGTTCTCAGTTCATTTTCTTTATTTGCCGGTGGGGCAATACTTTATATTGCTTCGTTACCTCTTGAGGCACCCCATATCGGACCGGTGCCATTAAAATACTGGCTGATCCTGATATGGCTGGGTTTCATGGCTGCTTCTGCTTTTTCATTGTGGTTTAAACTGCTGCAACGACCAGGTGTAAAAGTATCTGAACTGAACCTCTGGAAGTTTATTATTCCGGTGGTTGGCGCTGTTTTAAGCTGGATGTTTGTTCCGGATGAACATCCCGAATGGCTCACAATTTTGGGTATGATTATAATATCAGCCTCCTTAATTATGTTTTACAGAAGCACAAGGGAAATTCGTGCTAATTAAAAATTACATACTCAGTTATGAAAAAAAGACTCATTGCTATTATTGGTTACGCATTATTCTGGCTTGTTTTTTTCTTAATAGCCAGATTGTTCTTCATTTTTATGCAATATCACTCCTCGTTCCAAAACAGTATTGGAGATCTCTTAGGTGCATTCTGGCATGGAGCAAAGCTTGATATTTCAACAGTAGGATATTTCATGATAGCACCTATGCTTTTTATAATCCCGGGAGTCTATTTTAATGGCAACTGGTTAAAAAAGTCAATCAGGTGGTATTCGTACATTATGATTGTTTTTTCATCAATGATCATAGTTTCTGATGCGAATCTTTATTCCTACTGGGGATTCAGGATGGATTTTACCCCTATGCTATATCTGAAAACACCCGGAGAAGCAATGGCTTCTGTAAGCACATTGAAGATTATAATGTTTTTGATTACAATTGGTCTGATGTCATCAATTTTTATATACTTATATAACAAATTAATTGACAGACTATTCAATGATTTTGTCAGGATCAGATTATGGATTCCGGAGATTTTATTTTTCATGATTCTGGCAGGCTCTCTCCTGATACCAATCAGAGGCGGATTCGGTGTGGCACCTATAAATGCAGGATCGGTCTATTTCAGTAAAAACATGTTTCTTAATCATGTGGCTATTAATGTGGTCTGGAATGTAGGTTGCGCCGGCTTTGCCCAGCGACCCGTAAATAATCCTTACATATTTGGCGATCTTAAAACGGCAAAAAGTATAGTTGATTCTCTTACTGTTAATAAAGGAAGTCCCGAGAAGCTTTTGAATACTTCAAGGCCGAACATAATAATAATTGTGCTCGAGAGTTTCAGCGGCTATCTCATCGGTCCGCTTGGTGGAGACTCTCTGGTTACTCCAAATATAAACAGATATGCAAAAGAGGGGATACTTTTTTCTGACTTTTATGCTTCAGGTACAAGAACTGACAAAGCTATTCCTGCAGTACTTGACGGATATCCGGCCCAGCCGGCTATATCAATTATTAAGGATCCAAAGAAAACCCAGTCCTTGCCAAGCCTTGTCAGGGTTCTGAATGAAAACGGGTATCATAGTGCATTCTGGTACGGCGGGGAAATTGACTTCGCAAATTTTAATGCCTTTGTTATAGGTTCAGGTTTCAACCAAATTATCACCAAGAGTAATTTTGATCCTATAAATTATAATTCCAAATGGGGCGTCCATGATCATATTATGTTTCAGGCACTTAGTGATTCGATGAAAAAGATAAAGGAACCCTTTCTGAAAGTGATTCTGACTTTATCAAGCCATGAACCATTTGATGTTCCAATGAAACCGGTTTTTCCAGGGTCGGATATTATGTCGAAATACAAAAATTCTGTTTATTATACTGATAAGACTCTTGGAACCTTCTTTGATTGGGCAAAAACTACAGACTGGTGGAAAAATACAGTGATCATTATGGTAGCTGACCATTGTGCAAGAGTTTACAGCGATATGCCTAATTATAAGCCGAATGTCTTCAGAATTCCAATGCTTTGGATAGGAGGAGCATTGACAAAAAAAGGCGTAAAAATTGAGAAACTAGGTAGCCAGGTAGATATTCCGGTTACTTTGCTGGATCAACTCGGACTGAAAGGAGATTTTCCTTTCAGCAAAGATCTGTTGTCAGATCAGTCAAAATCATTTGCATTTTATACTTATAATGAAGGTTTCGGGTTTATTACCGACAGCTCTGCTGTGGGCTTTGATCTTAAAAGCAGAAGGCTGGTAATGAGTGAAGGCAAAGATCCTGAATCTGCCGAGAATAAGGGCAAAGCCTGCCTTCAGGTATTATTCGATGATTATATAAAACGATAATTTTCCCTGGTTATTTATCCGATAATGAACCTGAATAATCGTGGGTGGTAATATTAAGATCCGGATATCGAAGGCAGTCATCATGATTGGCCTTGTAAGTCTTTTTACCGATGCAGCGTCGGAGATGATATACCCGCTCATACCAGTATATATTGCCGCCCTTGGATCAGGTGCGATCTTGCTGGGAATAATTGAAGGAGTCGCTGAAACTACCTCTTCAATGTTAAAACTTATAAGCGGAGTTTTATCAGATAAGGCTGGAAAAAGAAAACTTTTTGTACTGATCGGTTACTCGATATCTTCTCTTATCCGGCCATTGACCGGCGTAGTGACATCAGCATGGGAGATCATAATAGTCAGGCTTATTGACCGGGTCGGCAAAGGTATAAGAACTGCACCAAGAGATGCTCTGATAGCATCTTCAGTTGATGAAAAAATCAGAGGAAGAGCATATGGCTTTGAACGTGCCATGGATCACATTGGTGCAGTTGCCGGACCATTACTTGCCATTGTTACACTTCTCATACTGTTTATCGGATTAGGGATGAGAGATTCTTTGCTGGCATTAAGATGGACATTCATCCTGGCAATTATACCTGGAATCCTGGCTGTACTGACACTGATATTTTTTGTTAAAGAATCCTCTTCACAAAAGGGAAACGGAAATTCATTTGTCTTATCTCTTAAAAATGTTGATAAAAACTTCAGGAACTACCTCCTGGTTGTGATATTATTTACCATAGGGAACTCTTCTGATGCTTTTCTCCTTTTCAGGGTTGAGGAGGCAATACATAAAAGCGGTGCAGTCGTAAATTTCGTAAACAGTATTGCTCCGTTTATAAGGATGGTATCAAATTTCGGAGATGAAGCTGCCAGGGCAAATGTCATCAATATCCTTTTCCTGCCACTTGTATGGGCTTTTTTTCATGTAATTAAGGCTGTCTTTTCAACGCCATTGGGGGCTCTTTCTGACAGGATAGGGCGTAAGAAGGTTATTAATACCGGGTGGGGAATTTATGCTTTTGTTTATATCTCTTTTGCACTCCTTGTTTTTATACCTGCATCAATGCAGATTATTACAACATTTGCACTGTTTGCAATATATGCTCTGTTTTATGCATTTACTGAAGGTACCGAAAAGGCATTTGTGGCTGACCTGGTGAGTGAAGAGAACAGAGGAACTGCGTTTGGGCTATTCAATTTTTCAATTGGTCTTGGAGCACTTCCGGCAAGCATTATTTTCGGAATACTTTATAGTTCTTTTGATAAATTAATTCCTGGATATGGAGGAACAGTTGCATTTGGATTTGGAGGCATTATTGCCGTCATATCAATGATCCTTCTGGCAATAAAAATAAAAGAGCCTTCAACAGGCTCTCGATAGATTTTTGTATTCCACATTGTTTCCTCTTTGCAAATCTGTGTCACTAAAAAGGGCTATCACAGAGAGCCGCAGAGAAGACAAAGAGTGACGCAGAGTTGAAAAAGTTATTTAATGGCTGTATTTCTTCTTATCCTTCCGCCCGAATTTGCTGTCCCTTTTATAATCTCTGCTCTTACTTTCTGATTTTCCCTGGTTTCTTTTTTCAGGTCTCCTGTCGGACCATTTCGCAGGCCTATTCCCGGCATAATCACCTGTTCTGGGTTTATCAGTCTTTTTCTGGGCAATCTCTACGGCAACTCTTCTGTCCATGAAAGTGGCGTTACTTAATGCTTCTAAAAGATTGTCAGCATAACTGGCCTCTACCTCAAAAAAAGAAAATGTTTTCAAAAGATCTATTTTCCCTATCGGTACTTTTCTTCCCTTTGTATTAGAGTTCACAAGTTCAATAAGTTGTTCAGGATAGAAACCATCAGACTTACCAAGATTGATAAAAAGACGGGTATAATTGCCCGGATATTGTTCGCGGGAATCTCTTCTTCCTGATCTTTCGTGTCCGCCTTCTTTTTCAGGAACCGGTGCTATAATATCTTCGCCATGGCGATAGTCATCAAGAAAACGGTCAAATTCCAGCGAAACAACCCTTTTGAGAAGGTCTTCCCTGTCAAGTCCTGCAAGTCTTTCCTTTATCTCCGGAAGAAATTTTTCAATTTCCTGATGGTCTGTAACAACATTCTCAAGTTTATTGACCCAGTTAAACAGTTGTTTCCCGCATATCTCAGTTCCGGTTGGAATAGGGATGGCTTTAAAAGGCTTTTTAACTTTTCTCTCTATCTGCTGAAGAATATGCCTTTCCCTCAGGTGAACCAGAGAAATAGATATGCCGGTTTTTCCTGCCCTTCCTGTACGACCGCTTCTGTGAGTATATATTTCTGTATCGTCGGGGAGACTATAATTTATCACATGGGTAAGGTCATCAACATCCAATCCTCTTGCAGCAACGTCCGTAGCCACCAGCAACTGAAGATTCCTGACCCTGAATTTCTGCATAACTGCATCGCGCTGCATCTGCGACAGATCGCCATGAAGGGCATCAGCATTATAACCATCATCAATCAGTTTAGACGCTACTTCCTGCGTCTCTTTCCTGGTCCGACAAAAAATTATGCCATATATGTCAGGTTCAAAATCTGCGATACGTTTGAGCACTTTGTATTTGTCTTTCGCATGAATAAGGTAATAAGCATGACTGACATTATCAGCAGAGGAATTTTTGGTACCAATTGTTATTTCAACAGGGTTGTCCATGTATTTTCTTGCAATTGATGCAATTTCAGATGACATTGTTGCAGAGAACAACAGGGTTCTTCTGCCTTCAGGAACCTCTTCAAGTATTTCATTTATGCTGTCAAGAAAACCCATATTAAGCATTTCATCTGCTTCGTCGAGGATTACTGTCGTAACTGAGGATAACTTCGCCGCTCCTCTTCCGATAAGGTCAATAAGCCTTCCCGGTGTAGCGACTATGATATGAATACCCTTTTTTAAACCTCTGATCTGGTTGTCAATACTTGCTCCTCCATATACTGCGAGTATTTTAAGATTTCCGGTAAATCTGGCATAATCAGTCAGATCGCCGGTTATCTGCATGCATAATTCACGTGTAGGGCAAAGTATAAGTGCCTGAGTTTTATTAATTTCTGTATCAGTTGCCTGAACCAGCGGAAGCCCAAAGGCAGCTGTTTTTCCTGTTCCGGTCTGTGCCAGGGCAATAATATCAACTTCATCACCGAGCATCAATGGAATTACTTTTTCCTGCACAGGCATAGGGCTTTCAAATCCAAGATCCTGAATTGCTTTCAGGATACCGGGAGTGAATCCCATCTCTTCAAAATTTATCATTATTATGTTTTATGATGTGGTTCCGGCAGCGGTCTATTTGTTATCCCGGCCGAAATGAACTCAAATGCAGACTGGGCAAAATGCTTAACAACGCTTCGTGGAAATCACCTTGTTAATTAGGGCGCAAAGATAAACAAATTATTCTAATTGTAACATTATTAATAAGAAAGGCACAATAACTCAAGAGCCTCAGGGCACTAAGCTAAAAGACGGGAAGCACATTCCACTATTGTGCCTCAGGACCTTTGAGCCTTTGCGCCTTTTATAGTTTCAGTTAGAAAATATTTTATAATTCATATCATATTATAATGTTATATTACAAGTAATTACATAAATTTGTAATTATGAATTCAGGACCGGTAAAAATATATTCAGCAAAGGATACGCCCCGCTTAAAATATATTGCAGGTATTATCCTTGGAGAAATCCTCGGTTTACAATGGGAAGTTATTACTGATAAGCGTAAACTGGGGAAGCACCCGGTTATTAACTATTCAAAGGAGATTATATCAGGTTCATTTAAAATTATACCCGTTTCCATTTTATTTGAAAGAGGAATCACCTCTAAACAGATAGTTTTAAATGAATGGAAAGGGTTACCGGTATTTTTCCTGACTGAATCTGGTTCTGATCTTCCTTTTGATATATTTGCCACATCATTTTTCCTTATCAGCAGATATGAAGAATATCTTGAATTCAGTCCTGACAAATATGGCAGATTTCCTTCATCCTCATCTGTTGCTTTTAAAAATGGTTTCCTGGGGAAACCTGTTATAGATTTATGGACCAGGGAATTTGCAAAGGCATTTCTCAAACGGTTTCCAACATTGGCCTTCAGGCGAAATGAATATAAAGCTCTTTTAACTGTTGATACAGATGAACCGTTTCCTAATACCGGCAAAAACATTTTCAAATCTATCGAAGGACTGTTCCATAACAAAAAACACACTCCGGCAACCGGGCCTGACCGGCACCGGGTTATTGCAAATGGTGAAAATGATCCGTTTGATGTCTTTGATTACATGATCGATAATATTGATAAGAACGGTACAGATGTTAGATTTTTTTTCCCTGTTGGAGGCCATTCAAAATTTGATAAAAACCCTTCATGGAAAAATAGTAAATACAGGGACCTTGTTCATAAAATTGCTGAAAAATACCAAAGCGGTCTGCATCCTTCATTTGTAGCCGGAGGAGACGGTGCTCTTGTCACTACAGAATCAGATCATCTCAGGTCAATCCTTAGAAAAGAAGTAACCATCAGCAGGTTTCATTATCTGAGATTATTTTTACCAGTATCATATGATAATATTCTGGAGCAGGGATATATGAAGACTATTCTATGGGCTATCCCGATGAGCCCGGCTTCAGGGCAGGCATAGCCCGGCCATATCTTTTTTATAATGTTTCCGAAGACAGGCCGACAAACCTGAAGATAATCCCTTTCCAGGTAATGGATGACACTCTGTGCAATAGCAAAAAGCTTAGTCCTGAAAGCGCTAAAGAGATCATTTTAAAGCTGATAAACGAAACAAGAAAAGTTGGTGGGCTCTTTGTGAGTATCTGGCATAATACATCTTTGCTCGATGATGAGAAATGTAAGGATTGGAGAGGAGTTTTTGAATTTGTTATCAAAAACCAGAAGCCATGATTGTTTACCATAAACATAACGAAATAGACAAAGAACAATGGGATAATTGTATAAAGAATACTCCCGGGGCTAAACCTTATGCATATTCCTGGTATCTCGATATAATAGCTCCTGGCTGGCAGGCACTTGTTGATGATGAATATGATTCTGTTTTCCCTGTTCCAGGATTCACACGATTTGGAATACAGTATATTTATACTCCTGCATTTCTTCAGCAGCTGGGAGCATTTTCACCTGACAAGCCTGTAGCCACAGCAATCGGCGAGTTTCTCGACTATATGCCTGATTGCTTTAAGTATATCGATTTGTGTATTGGACAGAATATATATTCAGCTGATTATAAAGTTACTCAGAGAGTCAACTATGAACTCGATCTCTCAAAACATTATGAAACAATAGCCGGAAATTTTTCAGATCAGTGCAAAAGAAACATTGAAGTATCAGAAAAGAAAAGCCCGGAGATTACTTCCGATATTACTCCTGATGAACTTATCAACCTTTATATTCAGAATACAGAAAAAGCAGTAAATGGTATTAAAGCGAATGAATACCAACGGCTTAAAAACCTAATGAATTTTTGTATCATCAACAGGAATGGAAGAATTATTGGCGTCAGAAGTGCAAGGAAAAAGTTGATATTCGGCACCTTTTTTGTTGAGATCCGTGGAAGCAAGACCATCCTGATTATAGGAGGAACGAAGCAAAGCATGGAAAGACGGATTGACTATTTTGTTATCAATGAACTGATTAAGTCCAATGCTTCGACAAGAAATATCCTTGATTTTGGATGTTACTCTATACCTTCGGCTGCCTCTTTCAATGAGTCATTTGGATGTGTGAAGATTCCTTATTATAATCTCTATAGAAACAGGCTTCTCTGGCCATTCAGGATGTTGAAATAAGACGTGGGGAGGAATTTAGTGTCTTATGGCTCATTTTTATAAGCCATTTTTTACAGCAACTCCATCTCCTCATCATTAACAACTTCTCTCATCTCCCCGTTATCGCATTTAATTGTTCTTGCAGAGAATTTTTTCAGAAGAGTGTAATTATGTGTTGCAACGATGACTGCTCTGCCTGTTTTACTTATATCTGTAAGTAACCTTAAAATGCCTTCTGATGTTTCAGGATCAAGATTGCCTGTAGGTTCATCGGCCAGAATTATTTCCGGATCGTTGAGAAGAGCTCTTCCGATTACTACTCTTTGTTGTTCACCTCCCGAAAGCTGATGGGGCATTTTATATCCTTTGAGCCCCAGCCCCACTTTTTCAAGAACTTCCCCGATGCGTCTCTCTATTTCTGATTTATTTTTCCATCCTGTTGCTTTCAGAACAAATTCAAGATTCGCGTTAACCGATCTGTCGGTAAGTAACTGGAAATCCTGAAAAACGATTCCTATTTTTCTGCGAAGATATGGAATTTCCTTTTTCTTAATTTTTGAAAGGTTGTATCCTGCAACCAGTCCAACTACCCTCTTTCAATGGGATCTGGGCGTTGAGAGTTTTTATAAGACTCGATTTTCCGCTTCCCACTTTTCCCACAAGATAAATAAACTCACCTTTCTTTACCTGAAGATTAACTTTAGACAGTACTAAATGATTCTGCTGCCATATGGAACAGTCAGTCAGCTCAATTATAATATCCAGCGGAAGATTCTCCTGCATTTCACTATGATATAATTTGCAAAATAAGGAAAGAATTGATAATTAACATTTATATGTTGATAAAATCAGTAATAAAGGTCCGTTGACGGCGTTTAATAGTTGTAATTTTACGATTAATTAAAAAAACCTGATTGATGTTATATGTGGCTTACAATTAAAGTGTTATGTGACATAAATATTTTCCAAAACATAAACAGTGTTTTTTTGTAAAAGGCCAAAATAAATAAGTTATGAACAGAAACAAACTCATTTTAATATTCAGTCTTCTATTAATATTTTTAATTCCTGCCAAATCCCAATTACCATTTACCGCTAAAGAGCTCGGTTCTGAATTTTACAGAGGGATGGAATTATTCAATAAAGAAAAATATCCGGCTGCAATCAGAGCTTTTTGATTCTT
>CAVVGP010000176.1:0-15669 GCA_963747625.1 uncultured Bacteroidales bacterium
ATCAAATAGATGGAATGGCAGGCAGCAACACCTGCCGTTTCTGTTCTGAGACGGCTTGTGCCAAGATGAACAGGGATAAAACTTCTTCTGACTGCAGAATCAATTTCTTCACTGCTGAAATCACCTTCAGGTCCGATCAGATTATTGATTCTCAATTTTTGGAATATACATCGGTAATTTTGTTTCGCGTGACAGAATCATCACAATTTGCAATCATCCGGATTCCGTTAAGATCTCTTATTATAAAATCTGTAAAACTGCATGATTCATTTAGTACTGGTTCTTGTTAGCTTTGAGTGATTGTTTCATAGCCGAGATAATAAGATTATTTATTCTTTCGCTCTTAATACCAGGTTTTTCTGTGTTTCGGCATATCAGAGGAGTAATCTCATCTATTCCAATCTCAACACTTTTTTCTATAAACCATTCAAAACGATCCGTATTCTTTAAAGGCGAAATAGCAATATGAAGCCTATAATTTCTTTTCTCAAAATCCTGTATTTCTGCTTGTAATCGCTATTGTGCACTTGTTCTGATCCGGTTCACAGATAAATCCCCTCATAGAGATTCCCTTTGCCGTCAATCAGCTTCACCTCTGCACCTTTGGTCATCCTTAACACCCTTATTAAATGCTTTGACTCTTTTTCGTCGAGTGTATAAGTATTCCCGGTAATATCAGGTGCATAAAATATATGCATTATTATTATTTTGTACAAAATTAGACAAATTGATTTAACTTTGAGTGTCTTTATTGAAAACCATTGTGTTCCTTAGTGGTTGGAGTTTTTGACGCACAAAGATGCACAAAGTACAGAAGACAAAGTTCGCAAAGTAATATAAAAGTGATTTTAGACATGAAAATTGGTCTTCTATCTGATACGCACGGGTGGATTCATCCGCGGCTTTTTGATCATTTTGCTGAATGTGATGAAATATGGCACGCAGGCGATATCGGTAATATTGAAACAGCTGATAAACTGGCAGCATTCAAGCCATTGAAAGCCGTTTACGGAAATATCGATAACAGCATTATAAGATCAGTTTATAAAGAGAATCTGATTTTCACCGTTGAAGAAATAAGGGTTTGGATAACGCATATCGGAGGAACTCCAGGGCATTATACCAAAAACTGCTAACTGCAATAAATGAAAATTCATCCTGATCTTTTTATTTGCGGACATTCTCATATAGCAAAGGTTATGTTCGACAAAAAAGCCGGTTTTCTGTATATGAATCCAGGTGCTGCAGGATATAACGGGTTTCATAAATACATGACTGCAATCAGGTTTCAGATTGACGGGAAAAGCATTCATGATCTTGAAATAATCGAACTGGGAGAGAGAGGAAAATCATTTTACTAAGGACCATTAGGTCTACTGATTATCTTCTGCTTTGTTTTCCGCCATTCTTTGAAGGAACTTGCTAAGTCGGTCCTCAACGGCAATCATATACGTATATGGTAACTTTGATCGTTGATTCCGGGTCTTTCCTGTCATTAAGTTTTGTTTTGGCAATAATTGTATTGTAATTATTGTTTCCCGATTGCGTCATCATCACTCCTTTGAAATATGAGAAGTAATACCAGGTTGATGCATCACCTTTAAGATAGATATCAATCATATCACCCGATCTTCTTCGCTGGATCTCCACAAAGCCATCGACATAAACATTTATTGGTTGCGGGCCAATAAATCCTATCCCTATTTTGCCAATCGACCTGAATGAGGATGTTGATTCATTCCAGAAAAGATTTACATCGTTAAGCAGGAGTTTATAGGTAAATTCTTTCGGCAGGTTTTTAGAAGTGCCGAACAGATCCATTTCCTCTTTAAGTTTAGAAGCAGCATTTACTCCCATAAGATCCTTCATGCCTTTGTTGTTCAGATCGGTATTCAGATTAACCGGTTTGAGTGAAGGCATAAATCTGAACTCATCGGCCATAACTCTTAAAGCTTCATCTGAAAAATAGAAATTAAGTGCAAGAATTGCTTCTATAGTCACTTTGCCCGGAATCAATATCATGAATTACTTTTCCTGCTCCGGTCAGCTTAACAAGGTCAAGTTTTGCACCGAAATCAATATTTCCTTCACCCGACAAAACACAAAATTTTTGTCGAGAGAATCATATTTCCCGGAATCGAATGGTCTATAAGTTTTTCTCTGGAAGTGATTAAATATCTTCCTTTAGCTTTTTCATAGTAAAGCCAGCCGCTTGAAGTCACAAGCGCAACATCGGTCCATGATTTTTGAGCCGAAAGAAAAGCAGGATAGATATGAATTGAATCAGTATTTATGAAAGATCCTGAAAATATCAGATTATCATTTATGTCCCTTGGCTTTGTCGCTAACAGGGATCATAACATTTTTCGGATCGATATCTGATTTGAATTTAATTGAATAACTCTCCAGGGTCATGACAATTGTGCAAAATCCTGCAGCTCCTGTAAATAGAAGATTATCAGCCCTGGCTGAAAGAGCAACATCACCTGTAAATGAAAATGCAGGGTTCAGCATGAAATTTCTGAGATGCTGCTATATAACCTTTGGCATATGTTGTTGCAGTATCGACTTCCAGCACTGGAAAATCAATATGCTGAATATCATTATCTTCACCAATATAATCATAAGTTGCGCTTCCGGTATATCTTTTGGTTGATTCAATATCAATTTTTGCTGAGTGCAATATATGCTTGTGGTTAAGAGCAATTATAGCGTTCTTCATCTGTTGTATTTTCGCTCTGCTGTTAATAACTATTTTACCGTTCTGAGGTTGTATAAGCGCATCGGCAATATGAATATAATTTATATTTTCAGCTTCAATATATTCCTGATCAAGATGATAGCTTCCTTTCCATGAGGAAAAAGAGACAGTATCGGAAATACTATTCGTTGCAAGGAAGGTTGGTTTATCAAGTCTTGCGAAATCAAGCTTAAGCAATTCATCGGTTGTCAGAAGCGGAGTATTAGACTTTCCTTTTTGTTCCATATTGAGCACTCGGTTTATCCATATTATAGGTAAAATCTGTCATTGTACAGATATATTGAATTTCAGGGAATTTAACGACAGATGAATCGGTATTTAAGTCTGAAATGAGCCATTTTGAGGTCAAAATTGATCTCGGTATTAGCATTTTCAGCAATAAATGAGTATCCGTTGGTGGAAAGTAGATTTCAGATGTATAATCGGCAGTATCAGCTTTGATCGAGTTTGATGCAAAGCTGAACAGATTTGAGGTGATCCTGGAATCAGTCAAATTGATTATTCCTGTTCCATTAAGTTTCGCCGGGTATAAAGGCTTAGTCTGCCATCGAGTGTGGTTCCGTTATCAAACATATTGAAATGTCTTTCCTGGCACCATTTGTTGCAACCCATTCATCTTTTTTAGTTAGCCATTTAATTGCAACATCCTTGCTCTTAAGTACAGGAAATATGCCGGAACTGTCTTTAACAGTATTGAAAGTGGTGGCCTGGGTGAGTCATTGAATCGGGGAAAAATTTAAATTCATCCGATACCATTGTTGATGTAAGATGCTTCAATGTTCCGCTTCCTGTCAGTCCTTTGTTGCTCATACTCAGAGAGTTATATAATATACCACTCTGTTCCATAGACTTCAATTCCTTCAGGAGGTATTGTCATATTAAAGCCTAAAGAGTTATTTTCCTGTATTACAAGATATTGCTTCATAGGTTTGAGGATATTTCCTCCGACAAATTCTCCTGAAAGATTCATATCCTGATGAGTATAATGGTCTATATTTTCATAAGTGAAGGGATCAATCCTGAAGTAGAAATCCTTTTGTTTATAGATACCTTCAAGGCCAGGTATTTTATCATAAGAAAATATATGAATATGTAGTTGCATTTATTATAGGATATTGTTTAAGGCTTTTTAATCCTGATTTGTCATCAGGATTATCGATATATAATTCTGCTGTTCCAAGCTGGATGATATTGTCGACATTCTGTGATAATAGGATTACCAAGCTTATCTTTTTTATCAGTTTCAACAGCATATTTTAATGGAATCGATTTTTTGAAGTCTGATTTTAAATGTATCATAACTGAAAGAGAAATTATGTCCGAATATGGTAAACAGCCCTGCATCAACAAGTCCGTCAAAACTGATGATCTCTGTTTTTTCCAATTGTTAAGTTGTTTCTTTAGGGATAGATTGCGACCTTCTGGGAATCACTAACAGGACTCCTGAAACTCCATTTACCGTTAGTCCGATATTTTTTAAGGTCAAGAATAGCATTATCGACAGGAGCTTTTGTTTCACTGACTATATTTAATGATATCATAGTCTTTCTTTTTTGCATAAGACAGCAGAAAATCCTTCGTTTTTTTCTTTATGGTAATCTCGTTGTTTGTACGGTCGTAGAAAATAAAGCCTTTATTGGCCATATCGATACACAAACCGGTAACTGCTTCTATGGTTTGTTAAGCCATTTGGCAAAATCTTCAACCGGGAATGTTTCGGAATAGTACCATTCTGCAAATTTTATCAGACGGTTCAGTGGATGGTAGTCATCAGCCCCATCAGCTTTAAAAAATAATCGGCATTGAAAAAAGATGTTGATTCAAATTGTGCCTGTCCCAATGAAGCTCCTCTGGCATGTGAAAGAATCATTTTTGACTCATTCATATTCCACGACAAATATTCAAAATACATATCGAGGCTGTGAAAGGAATCGTAATACGGACTCTTCGATACTGGATTACTTGTACGGAAGAGATTTACCTGCCGCGTTGAAGCAAAATATGAAAATCCCAGGTTCGAATGGTAAATTGAATCTTTATCAAGATAAAGTGACATGGCAACTTCCTGGCTGTTCAGACCGGTTTTTGAGAACAGAAAATCTTGTGAACGGATATTGAGGTAAAGAGTGTCATTCCTGAAAAGAGTAATTTTTGCCGGGAAAGCATTTTTCCCTGTTCCTTCTACATAGGCTCCTTCGAATTCTAAGACCACCTTCATAATTGACACCCTTATAAAGGTTCTTTATTTTAAATTCTTTTGCATAAGTCTCAAATTTGGGAAAGTTTGCTTTCTCTTTATTGGTAAAAGTAATTGCCTGGTCAGTAAGCAACCCCAGGACGGGCTTTTTAAAATAGGCAGTATGTGTAAGTTTCGCAGAATCAACGGTGAAACTGCTTCTCCCCATATTGATTGAATAATCAGCGAGTTCAGCAAATACATCATTCCGTGGAATACCCGGCTTTTTCCCACGTCACTATACCCTTTGTGCCTGCGAATTGCTGAGTCTCGGGATAGTATTTTCCTGTTACGTTATATATTTCAGTACTGTCATTTCGCACAAAACAGGTTAACGTAGCATTTGTAACAGATACATAGATAGCCGTATCGTGGGTAAAATTAAGTACACTGTTTTTTACTTTCCATTTTACACTTTCGGATTCAAACAGAACATTTTCATTGACCAAAAGGCTGCTATTCTTAAAATATCGGTCTAGTTTATCATTAGTAAACAACTGATTAAAAACTAATTCACTTAACCCTTTAAGCCAGTTTGTAAAAAATGAATTGTCGCGTTTGCTATCGGTAAAGCTGTTGAGTGCCATCAGAAAATCATAAAAGTGGGGGAGTGGCCTCATTTGCCTTGATGATAGCTGGCTTGACACATCTATTATTCTGTCCATTGTTTCATTATTGAAAGCTGCGCTATCCCATCTTGAAAGGAATTTATTAAGGTTAGCAACCTGTTCGGGTTTGAGGTTAGGTCCCATAAAATCAATAAGTTCAGCTCTGAACTTAGTATGATCACCTGAAAAGGCCGATTTAGTCTGCGAAAATAAATTGCCGGTAGTCAATAACAGGATAAACTGGATCAGAATGAACAGCCTTTTTGCCATAAGAAATTAATTCATTATTTTACACCACCAGCCTAAAGGGCCTATAAAAGCTCTGACTATATATAATTTAATGTTCAAATTGCTTCTACTATCGCTGTGAAATCCTCTTTTTTAAGAGCCGCTCCACCGATAAGGCCACCGTCAACATCTGGTTTTGAAAATATTTCAGCTGCATTGGATGGTTTGCAACTGCCACCATAAAGGATCGGAACCTTTTTAGCTACATCATTGCCATACTTCTCTTTAACCATTTCACGGATATATTTATGCATTTCCTGAGCCTGGTCGGGGGTGGCTGTCAATCCTGTTCCGATAGCCCAAACGGGTTCATAAGCTATAACTATCATATCCATCTGTTCCGCTGTCAAGGTAAATAAACCTTCTTCAAGTTGTCTTTTGACAATAATAAAATGCTGCCCGGTTTCCCTCTCTTTTAATACTTCACCACAGCAGAATATTACTTTTAATCCACTGTTAACAGCCAGTAATGTTTTCTTATTCAGAAGTTTATCATCTTCATGATAATAAGTTCTTCTTTCAGAATGTCCTATTATAACATATTGTGCACCAGTGCTTTTTATCATCCAGGCAGAAACTTCACCAGTATAGGCACCCGAGGCTTCTGCTGCGCAATTCTGTGCTCCCAGTGCAACCTTCCCATGTTTAAGGATTTCGGCCATGCCGGCAAGATGTATGAATGGCGGGCATAAAATAACCTGTGCCTTTTCTGACGGTTTTTCTTTAAAATACTTGTCAATAGACCCTGCAAACTTCAGACCTTCTGTAAGGTCCATATTCATTTTCCAATTTCCGGCAACAATCTTCTTTCTCATATAAATCACAGTTTTAAATTATAAGAATATTTAAATGTACAAAAAAATGAGTACTTCTATTTATCATCAATTTGGAGTGGTCAAAGTTGAAATATATTTTATTTATTTTCGATTACAAACTTGCCGAACCACTCCTCTCCCGGAACATTTGCCCACGACCACTTTCCGACAATCGTACCGTTCTTTAGCAAAATATATCCCGGATTTGACCGTACCATCGTCTTTAAGGTTGTTTCATCAGCCGAACAGAAATTTAATCCGTTTTCATAGCCCTTCACCTCATCTGATCCTGAAGATGTAAGAACATAAAAGTTTATTCCATTTGCCAGGCAATATTTTCCAATTCTGAACCCATCGGATAAATGGCTCTTTCTTGCTTCGCTCAGTTTTTTGGAGATCATAAAAACGGAATATCCCGGGTAAGATAATATTTGCTGAGTGATATCATCTCCATCAGTTGTAGTAATTATAAAATCATGAATAGGTGGTTTATAACCTTTTTTTATCAGAACTGATTTCTGATCAATAAATTTCCAGGAAGAATCGTGAGCAGGATAGTTATTGAGGCTGAATTCTTTTCTGATCCCGTTTTTTTCATATATAAAAGTCGTTTTGTATTCATCTGAAGGTACACCTTTCGGAACAACCATCTTATCGGCAATCCTTACTCCAGTTTTATAAGGAAGGAAATCTATAACCGGCAGATACTTAAGGTTCAGGAGAGAAAAGACAATGAAAAGCACAATAGTTATTAATATTATTACCCACTCGATGGTGGCACTGAAGAGCTTTTTAAACTGATTTCGTTCCCTGTAGATGATTATCAACAGTAATACTAATATAATGTTCTTTCCAAAAGTCTCCCAGTTGGTAAGATGTATTGCATCGCCGAAACAACCACAGTCTGATACCGGATTTGTAAGCGCCAGAACGAAGGTGAGAGGGGTAAAGATTGCCATAAGTATAAGAACACCTAAAATTCCTGTTTTATATCTCAGTCCTGTGAGAACTGAAAACCCAGAAATAAATTCGGCCGTACACATGAAAACTGCCAGCACAAGAGCAAGAGAGTCAAGAAACCCAAGATTAAATGCCTGAAAATAATCATGAAATTTGTATGCAGAGCCAAGGGGATCAATTGCTTTTACTATTCCGGAAAAAATAAAAACCAGGCCTATAATTATTCTGCTTGCAATCCGTAATACCTTCATTTCAAATTAGTTTTCTTTCGTCGAAAATATTAATTATCAGGTCAAATATTTCAATCGGCGAAAGCATTTCACCATTAAAATTACTACAGTTAACAACAGCAAGATGGCTATCCGAAGCTGAAACTCTCAGGTATATATCCCTGACATTTTTTTGAAATACCCCACTTTCTTCGTGTATATCCCTGGTCCCGTTGAGATAATTCCTGTCATTTCCAGTCCTGTTTTCTTTCAGGTTCTTTTCTGAAAACGCAAATGGTACATCGAGAAAGATATTCAGGTCAGGTTTCGGGATAGCAAAATGGCTGAACTCAAGAGATAAAATCCAGTGCATTAACTTATCCTGGCTTGATATATCCTTTAACTTGGCACATTGATATGCTATATTGGAATATGTATACCTGTCGAGCAAAACGATTTTTCCTTCTGTTAGCCAATTGCTTATCATTGCTGCAGCATCTTTCCTGTCACTGGCATACAGCATTGCCACAAGATATGGATCAACATCATTTAATGAACCGAATTCCCCTCTCAGGAACCGTGCTATAAGTTCTCCGAAATAAGGAGCTTCAGTTCTTGGAAAGTGCATATATTCACAGTTATATCCTTTCCTTGAGAAAAAATCCCTTAGCAAATTTATTTGAGTTGATTTTCCGGCTCCATCGACACCTTCAATAACAAACAGACTCATTATAACTTTAATTTCATTCAGTACAAATGTAATAACCACATGGCAAAGTCGGAAATGTATGGGTTGTTTAATTATGTCAATTGTGACTAATCTCATTTAATAGTTCATCGAAAATCATCATCCGGGGGATATCTTAAACTTTCTTTCTTAGCCGCAAAGCAGCCGCAAAGAGCACATTGTTAAATCAATATAAATTATTCTGGCAGCTATTGCTATCGGGATCCAGCGGGTTTTGAATTAAAGGGTCCGATTTGTGGCAGACGTACCGGAGGGTCAGAAATAAAATAAGATAATCTGAACAGTTTTTGGTAGATTGTGATTTAAGTTCAGGTTATAAACAAATTAGTTCAATTTATTCTAAATTTAGTTAATTTCGTCTATTCGAAAAAACATGTTTCCCGGAAAGCCACGATATATTAACACAGGGGGAAAATTGCTTGACCTTGAGATCCCTAAAGTAATGGGAATATTAAATATTACCCCTGATTCTTTTTATAAAAGCAGCCGTTATAATACTGAAGCAGAAATTCTGAAGGCAGCCTCGGCGATGTTGGAGGAAGGGGCAGATATTCTTGATGTCGGAGGATATTCCTCACGTCCCGGCGCAAAAGATATTTCACCCGCGGAAGAAAGTAGACGCATTTTAAAAGCTATAAAACAGATAATCAGGGAATTTCCTAAGGCAATAGTTTCAGTAGATACTTTTAGAGCTGATATTGCGCGGGAAGCAGTGGTTGAATGCGGCGCTCTGATGATAAATGATATTTCAGGCGGTGAGGCTGATGACAAAATGTTTCCGACTGTAAAAAAGCTGAATGTGCCTTATATTATTATGCATATGAGAGGGAACCCGTCCAATATGCAGGATAATTTGGTTTATAATGATGTTGTTGCTGATATCATAAAATGGTTTGGCGCAAGGATTTTCAAACTACAGTCACAAGGATTGAAAGATCTTATTATAGATCCCGGATTCGGATTTTCAAAAGCTATTGATCAGAATTTTGAGTTACTCAGGCGACTGGGTGATTTTTCTGTAACCGGTTTGCCTGTACTTGTAGGAATATCGCGAAAATCAATGATATGGAAAACACTTCATATTACTGCTGATGAATCTCTCAACGGAACAACGGCCCTTAACACGATAGCTCTTTTAAATGGAGCTGATATTCTGAGAGTTCATGATGTAAGTGAGGCAGTTCAGGCAGTAAGCCTAGTCAGTAAATTACGGCAAAAAATATGAACCGGCATTTTGAATTTTTCCAAAAGCAAATTCAATGCAATGATTTTTTTGGGGAGAGGGAAAAGCAGATGGTAGTATTATAGGTAAGTCAGGGTGGTTGGAAGATGAGAGGATTTAAGCCTTCGGCATCTATTTGAGAATAAATATATTATTATTGTTTAAACAAGTATCATATAGTAAGATAATAAGTCAAATCATAATTTAAAAGCTATGCCATTTCATATTACAGTTCTTGATATTATTGATATAGTTCTTGTTGCAACAGTACTTTTCCAGCTATATCGTTTAATAAGAGGTACTGCCGCCCTGAGCATCTTTCTTGGGATTTTTTTTATTTACCTGTTCTGGCTTGTTGTAAAAGCTCTGAATATGGAACTTATGAGTGCATTGCTCGGCCAGGTAATAGGTGTTGGTGTTATAGCTCTGATAATTGTTTTCCAGCAGGAGATCAGAAGATTTTTACTGGTAATTGGTAACAGATATATTTCCAGGAGCAGGTTTTCGATAAACAGGTTATTCTCCCTGGTTACAAATGAACATGGAAGCCCAAGAGAAGCCGAGGAGATTGTTAAAGCATGTGAAAGACTTGCTTCTACCAAAACAGGTGCTCTGATAGTGATTGGAAGAAAAAGCAGTCTTTATATATTTTCTGAAGGTGGTGAGATTTTGAAAGCTCAGATCAGTTCGGAATTACTTGAAACAATTTTTTTTAAGAACACACCTTTGCATGACGGGGCTGTTCTTATTGAGGGTGGATTAATCCTTGCTGCCCGATGTCCGTTACCAGCCACTGATCAGGTCACATTGCCTCCGCGATATGGCATGAGACACAGGGCTGCCATCGGTATGTCGGAACACTCAGATGCTCTGATAGTTGTCGTATCAGAGGAATCTGGATATATCTCGGTTGTTGATACTGGTGATATCAGGGAAAATATAACTCCGAATGAGCTTAGGAATATACTTCTGATGGAGAAGGTCTGGTAGAAAAGTCGAAAGTCGAACGCAGCTATATGTATTTTATTGATTCAATATCCCTTTCAGATTATTGCTGTATTACTTGAACATTACCATTTTATGATGTAAATTTGGTATAAAATGATGTCTGTCTGAAAAAAAATAACCTATGAGATCTAATTTTCTGAGACTTAACAGCCGTGATTTTATTAAAGGACTGATAGTAGTAATATTCTGCACCTTTCTGACAGGTTTCTACCAGCTTATTGCCAATGGAGGGGTTATAAACTGGACAACATTAAAACCAGTAGTGATTGCAGCAATAGGATCAGGGGTTTCGTATCTTACCAAGAACCTGCTTACAAACTCCAAAGGTCAGTTTATGAGGAGTGAGAAATAAATTATCTCTGTGATCCCTGAGCTACTCAGTGGAATTCTGTGTAAGTTCTTAATTAATAGTCACATAAGCCTATCTGCCGATAGGCAGTGAGCCACCGGGTTGATTTATGCATACAATTGTTTGTGAGCGACGTTAAAAACTATACTTCATAAGACTCTCGGTATCCTTAATATATACTTTATTGCCTGCTATTACAGGAAATGCATAGATCGGGGTATCAGCTACTTTATATTTGGCAACTTCTGAATATTTTGTCCCATCGGGTTTCATTACTATCAGATTATCAGTGCTTGTTAATCCTATAATAACTGAACCGCAGTCCACTAATGTTGAAAAATCGCTGTTTACAACATTATCGATCCAGGCTGTCTGTCCTGTGGATGCATTCAGACAGTAAATTCTTTTCTGATCCGAAAAACCATAGATAAATCCATCTTTAAGGATCGGTGTGTTCCATTTTGCACCAACTTCAGCATTGCTCCAAAGATCTTTTGTAACGTATTCATTACCTGATTTCTCAACTTTTATAGCTTTCATTCCAGTACCCTGACCGGTTAAAAATATTGTTTGTCCATCGATATAAGGACTTACACAATTATAGTAACGCTGCTGGAGAGGGGTTGCAATCTGCCAGAGCTGTTTACCATCGGTAAGACTGAGTGCCATTATATTTTTTTCTGTGATTACAATCAGCATTTTCTTACCTTCCAGCGTCATCACCGATGGTGAAGAGTAAGAAGGACCCTCGCCTGACCATTTCCATTTTTCGTTACCTGTATTAAGGTCATAAGCCACTACCTGACCGTCATCTTTTTTCCCGATATGAATAATACACATTCCATCAGTAATGAGGGGAGATGCCCCGGTAAAAAATGACGGAAATGCATTCGAAGGATTCTCTTTTCTCCAAAGGAGTTTACCTGTAGATGCATTTAGGCATGATATAATACCTGATGCTCCAAATGTTACTATCTTACCATCTGCAACTGCAGGAGTACCCCTTGGCCCAGGGTGTTGTGAAGCTGATGGTCCGGTAACAGCAATAGCCGGATAATCGTTTTTCCATAACTCTTTTCCTGTTGCAGCATCGAGGCAGAGTACAACCTCCTTATCAGCCTGCCGCGTATTTAAATAGATTTTATCTCCTGAAAGTACAGGTGTTGCATCACCAAAACCAACAGTCACTTTCCAATCCTGTTTTAACTCAGCCGGCCATTTAGCCGGAACTTTAAATCCTGTTACCTTACCGTCACGGTTTAATCCCCGCCATTGTGGCCAATCCTGTGAATATAGATTGCCAGAACAGATAATCAATAGAACAAAAGTGCTAAGGAATAAATAACTTTTTTTCATGATTTTCAGAATTTAGTAATTAGTAAATTTAAAGGTTTTTGACCTATTTTCAAAAGTTATTTTATTCAAATGCCTCTGAATGATAATGTAATAAAGCATTGTAAAACAATAAATTATTAAGTTCAGAATTCATCATTAAAATTCTTAGGCAATTATCAGTTTTTGCGGGAGATTATTTAAAGACAGGTCACAGAGTAGTACCATAATGTTGTTTGATATCTATAACTTAAACTTAATATTTGAATGTAAAGTCAACAAATGTCCTTTCTTAATCCTGGGCTTTCGCAGGTTAACTCCTTGTTTTACAATGCGTGATACTTTTAACTTTAATACATTAAATTCTTTGAAGGCAATGTGTAAAAACTTTTCGATATTTGCACCGGATTTTGCTTCAATGTAAAAAGCAACGAACGCAAAGTTATCGTAAAGTCTATTAAAATTTAAAGTATGAAATCTGAATGAAAAAACTAATTGTAAGTATTATGATACTGATAAGTTTCTTTGGTTTAACGGGAAGCAAAAGCGATAATGACCCATCAACATGGAGTTTTAAGAAGCTTGACAAATGGTTCGCAAAAAAAGAATGGTCAGAAGGATGGACAGTCACTCCTGATGCCTCTGTAAATAAGCGAGAACTGGCTGTTTCTTATTTTAAAAATAAAGAGAGATGGGAAAAAGCATTTAACTTTTTAAAAAACTCTGATTTGACTAAACTTGAGGCAAAACGATATGATATTGATGACAATAACCTTTTTGCAACTGTAAGTGAATATATTAGCAAAAATGAAGAATCTGTTAATTTTGAAGCTCACAGGAAATATATTGATATCCAATACTTAATTAGCGGGAAAGAGATAATAAATGTTGCTCCTCTGACATCTGTTAAAGAAGTCATTACACCGTATGATGCTATAAAAGATATTGAATTTATGACAGTTAACAAAATGGTTAGTTTAAAAGCAGCTCCCGGTAAGTTTTTTATTTTCTTCCCTTCTGATGCGCATCGTCCTGGTTTGAAAGATGGAGTGAATTCACCTGTCAGAAAAATTGTGGTTAAGCTGAAGGTTGATTAAATCCCGGTTCCTTATCCCCGGTTAACAGCGCCGGTCGGAAATGAAGCCGGAACCAGCAACAGGCAAACAGCACTGTTGAACAATCGCTGTATTTTATGGTTATTCTTGATTACTGATACAATTCGATGACTACACTATATGATCTCAATGAAGGAGATGAAGGAGTAATACTGAAGATTAAGGGGAGAGGGCAGTTCAGGCAGCGGCTTTCCGAAATGGGATTTGTTGTTGGGAAAAATGTGGAGGTAATTAAAAAGGCACCACTCAGAGATCCTGTTGAATATAAGATCATGGGATATCATATCTCATTGAGGAACAGCGAAGCACAGCTTATTGAGGTTGACAGAGACATTAAAATAAAAGAAAGTCAGAAATCTAACGGAACTCTGATAAGTGAAGATGAGAATAGTGCATGGCTGGATAAAACACGACATATTCAGGTCGCCCTTGTCGGAAACCCTAATTCGGGAAAGACGACACTATTTAATTTTGCATCCGGGTCAAAAGAAAAAGTCGGCAATTATGCAGGCGTAACAGTGGATTCAAAAGAAGCAACCTATAAACAATCGGGTTACACTTTTTCAATAGTAGACCTTCCTGGCACTTATTCAATAAAAAGCTATTCACCCGAGGAGATTTATCTTCGAAATTATATTTTTGATAATAAACCGGATATAGTTGTAAATATAGTCGATGCTTCAAACCTTGAAAGGAATCTCTATCTGACTTCACAGTTAATGGTTCACCGGGGACGTCCTGGTCGGTGCCGTATGGCAATACCGGGCTTGCAAAAATATTCGCCCAATCCGACATCGGGAATAGGGTATGTGCGCCGCGGACGGTGGGTGGGCCTCGCGACATCAATCATCATACAACGTTCGATTCGACCTCCGTGACCATCGGCGATGTCCTGGCAACCTCAAATGTGAACACATGCCGAAGGATTCACAATCTCTACTGTTCATATCGATGATTTGATAGCAGCAATATTTACATTTTGACATTTAAAAGAACATGGTGATGCCATATCCAGTGTGTATGTCCCGTCGTTGAAGATATAAATTTTAACCCATCACAAAACCTACTATGACATCTAAACATCTCATCTAAACAATCAACTGAACAATGGGAAACGGCAGCCTCAAAAGATGATTAATCAAACAATCGGATGGCATGAGAACAGGAGGCGGCATGGGCGGGCTGTGTGGCGGCGCGTGGCCAGCCCATCTCAGCCTGAGCGGCGGTGCTGGGCTGGCGAGGTGTCGGCGCGCTGTTCTCAACGACATGGAGCAGCTGCGTGGGGTGACTGTTTAACAGGAGGTGGTGGAATCTCAGATGGCACTGGGCAGTGTGTGTGCGGAGTGTGGTTCACAATGAATAATGACCTCGCCATGGTGCGGGCCGATGACGGAGGCCAGCAGGCACGGGGCAAAGTCCACATGGCAGCCTGACAGATCAGCAGGCGGCCCGTGGGTGGGGTAAGACTGATCAGGAAGCCTGCTGAGGACAAACGAACTCAGCGCTGGTGGGCAAGGTGACTGTGCGTGCGCCAAGTGGAGGTGGACACACAAGCTCTGATGCGGGGGATGGGCTGAATGGGATGAGAGCCTCCTCACGTAGGTGGGTGCAGGCGGCCATGATCACAAAGGTGATCGGCGGCGACCTGTTTGGGGGCGAGCATGGACGGGCGGGGGTGGAGGCGCCTGCTGATTCGTCGCCTGGTGAATCCCAGAGAGAGAGAGAGAGAGAGAGAGAGAGAGCCCGGTAACAGGACGACTGGGGTGGCTGGGCCGGGGGGGGGGGGGGGGGGGGGGGTGGGGGTGGACACGAGTTGATGGAGAAGCAAAGTGAATTGGAGGCTGGCGCCTGATGGATTCTGGTGGGGTGGCGGCGGTGGTGGTGGTGGTGGGGTAAAGTGATCGGCGGCAGTAATGGGTGGAGTGGGTGAGTGGAAGAGCAACAACGAGCAACAGGTAGAAGAAGGAGGAGGAGGAGGAGGAGGAGGAGGGTGGCAAGACAGAGCTGGGTGGTGGTGG
>CAVVGP010000177.1:0-13355 GCA_963747625.1 uncultured Bacteroidales bacterium
GGAATAAAAATCAACATTAATACAAACAACTTTTGTCGATTTTTCTCCTTTAAAGACTCTGAAAACCTCAGGAGTAAGTCTTTCAACCAAGAGATAAAGCTCAAATTCATCCAGACGACCTTTTTCAATTGCCAGTTCTCTTGCTTTTGCCTTCAGAATTGCGGCTCTGGGATCAGAAATAGTATAAACGGCATGTCCTATTCCATATATTTTACCTGAAAAATCATTTGCCTTTTTATTAAGAATCTTAAGCAGATGTTCCTTCACCTCTTCCTCATCTGTCCAGTCTTTTACATGAACTTTCATGTCTTCCATCATTTCCAGGACCCTGACATTGGCTCCACCATGCAATGGTCCTTTTAATGATCCTATTGCAGACGTCACAGAAGAATATATATCTGTTTCGGATGAACTTGTTACCCTCATTGTAAATGTTGAATTATTCCCGCCTCCATGTTCAGCATGAAGTACCAGCATCAGGTCGAGCAGATCAGCTTCAAGTTTTGAAAACCCTTACAGTCACCTTTGATCAGATACAGGAAATTTTCAGCTGTTGTAAGATTTGTCTGCGGATGACGGATTGACAGAGTTTTTCCCTTGTACAGATGTCTTAAAGCCTGGTAATGAATAAGCAACAATCGTCGGAAACTTGGCAATAATATTTAAAGATTGCTTAATCATATTGTCAAGCGAAATATCATCAGGTTTTTCATCAAGCGTATATAATCCTAGAACCGACCGTGCAAGAATATTAAGTACATCTTTCCCTTTCATGGATAAGATCATGTCTTTAACAAAATCATCAGGCAGAGCCCTTAAGGATGCCATATGATCTGAGAATTCCGCAAGTTCCTTTTTATCTGGCAAATGTCCTGTTAATAAAAGATATACAGTCTCATCAAAACCATGCCGGTCTTCTTTCTGAAATCCTTTGGTAATATCTTCAATATCAATGCCCCTGTATAATAATTTTCCGGGAATAGCTACTACCTTACCATTTTCTTTTTTATATCCGACAACATCTCCTATATTTGTCAACCCGACTAAAACACCTGTTCCATCCTTATTCCTTAAACCCCGCTTCACCTCAAATTCCTCAAATAATTCATTATCAATCTGACATGAAGCTCTTACAGACTCCTCCAGTTTTGCAAAATAATTATTGTCTTCCATAAAAAATAATAATTTATAATGTTTAAGTAAATGATATTAGAGATGATTGCATCGGCAAATTCAGATGTTTTTAATAAGGTTGCATTTTCCATCAACCTGTGAAAATCATAAGTAACTTTCTTACTTTGTATTGTTTGTTCCAGATCCTGAATAGATACTTTGCAGCAACTTTATTCCATCCCATGTAATCAAACATCAATGCTCCTGAAAGAATCACAGAACCCGGGTTTACTTTATCCTGATCAGCATATTTCGGTGCAGTTCCGTGTGTGGCTTCAAATATAGCATGGCCGGTTTCAAAATTGATATTTGCTCCGGGGGCAATGCCAATACCTCCAACAATAGCTGCAAGTGCATCTGAGATATAATCACCGTTAAGATTCAATGTAGCTATTACAGAATATTCGGCAGGTCGGGTAAGAATTTGCTGAAGAAAGGCATCTGCAATAACATCTTTAATAATAACCTTCCCTTCCTTTTCAGCATGTTTAAGCATCTTATCTGCAACCTCTATTCCCTGTTTTTCTGAAATTTGTTTATGCTGCATCCAGGTAAATACATCTTTCCCGAATTCTCTTTCAGCTAAAGCATATCCCCATTTCATGAAAGAACCCTTCAGTAAACTTCATAATGTTTCCTTTATGAACAAGAGTAACTGATGGTAATTTTTTATTAATGGCATACTTAATAGCCTGCCTGACAAGTCGTTCTGTTCCTTCAACTGAAACAGGTTTTATTCCTATTGAAGAGGTAGCAGGGAACCTGATTGATTTAACACCCATTTCGTCTATCAGAAATCTTTTTACCTTTTCTGTTTCAGGTTTCCCATTCATAAATTCAATGCCGGCATAAATATCTTCAGTATTTTCCCTGAAAATATGCATATCTACTTTCTCCGGATTCTTTACCGGGCTTGGAACTCCGCTGAAATATCTTACAGGTCTGTAGCATGTATAAAGATCGAGAACCTGACGCAAAGCAACATTTAAAGAACGCATTCCTTCTCCCACAGGAGTGGTAAGCGGCCCTTTAATCCCAACCAGGTATTCCCTGAAGCTTGCCAATGTCTCCTCCGGCATCCAGTTTCCTGTTTGTTTAAAAGCTTTTTCTCCTGCCAGGACTTCTTTCCAGATAACTTTTCTTTTCCCGTTATAAGATTTGCTCACAGCTGCATCAAAAACCCGTACTGATGCTTTCCAGATATCGGGGCCTGTTCCGTCTCCTTCAATGAACGGAATAACCGGATTATCAGGTACATCAATTTCCCGTCGATCAATTTGATTTTTTCAGACATTTTTTTTGTTTGATTTTCTAATAATATTTAAAGCACTTCCTGCTTTAAACCATTCAATCTGCGATTCATTATAAGAGTGGTTTGCCTGAAATTTTTCTTTTGTTCCGTCTGAATGATGTCAGTAATGACAGTCAATTTGGTTTCCTGCGGAAAAATCTGTAAGACCTGTAACATCAATTCTGTCATCTTCCTTAATCTTGTCATAGTCATCCTTGTCAGCGAAAGTTAATGTCAGTACTCCCTGCTTTTTAAGATTTGTCTCATGAATTCTTGCGAAAGATTTTACCAGTACAACTTTAACACCAAGGAACCTTGGTTCCATTGCTGCATGTTCGCGGGAAGATCCTTCCCCAAAATTTTCCTCTCCTACCACCACTGATCCTGATCCTGAATCACGATATGCCCTGTGCAGTCCGGGGTACTGTATCATATGATCCTGTCAATTGATTTAAAATACTATTGGTCTGATCATTAAAATAATTCATAGCTCCAATCATATAATTCTCAGAGATATTTTCCAGATGTCCTCTGTATTTTAGCCAGAATCCTGCCATAGAGATATGATCCGTTGTGCATTTCCCTTTTGCCTTTATAAGCAATGGAAGGTTTAAAAAATCCTTCCCATCCCATTCATTGAAAGGAGTAAGCAACTGTAACCTGTCGGATCCCGGATGCAATTATTATATTTTCTTCCTTTTGTCCATGAACCGGTTTCTGATATCCTGAATCTATATTTCCAAAACCATCAGGAGGAAGATTTAAGCCTTCAGGTTCAGCTAACCGTACCTCTTTCCCATCAGAATTTATCAAGGGTATCAGTTATTGGATTGAATGTAAGTTTACCTGAAAGGACAATTGCAGTAACCATTTCAGGGGAAGCGACAAAACCAAACGTATTGGGATTTCCGTCAGTCCGTTTTGCAAAATTCCTGTTAAATGAATGAATAATTGTATTAACTTTCTTATTATCAGAATCTTTTCGTGGCCCATTGACCGATACATGGGACCACAGGCATTCGCAAAAACTTCACCACCTATTTTTCTGAATAATTCAAGGAAACCATCGCGTTCTGCAATTGACCTTATCTGCTCCGAACCCGGAGTAATTGTGAATTCAGATTTTGCCACAAGTTTTTTAGATATGGCATCCTTAACAACTGAAGCAGCTCGTGAAATATCCTCATAGGATGAATTAGTGCAAGATCCCATGAGTCCGACTTCCACATCCACAGGCCATTTATTCTTTATAGCTTCCTCTTTCATGTGTGAGACAGGAGTGGCCAGGTCGGGTGTGAAAGGCCCATTTATATAGGGTTCGAGTTCAGAAAGGTTTATTTCAATATATTGATCATAAAAACTGGACGGATCAGCATAAACTTCTTTATCGGCAGATAGATGATCATTGTTTTTAAAAGCAAGATCTGCAACTTCTTTTCTTCCGGTAGCTGTAAGATATTCCCTCATGGAATTATCAAATCTGAAGATGGAGCATGTTGCTCCGGTTTCAGCTCCCATATTACAAATCGTAGCTTTTCCTGTGCAGGAAAGAGAATCAGCACCTTCTCCGAAATATTCAATGATATTACCTGTACCTCCCTTAACAGTAAGTAAACCTGAAATTTTCAGAATAATATCTTTTGCCGAAGCCCATCCATTAAGTTTCCCTGTAAGTTTTATTCCGATTATTTTAGGAAATTTCAATTCCCAGCCCATTCCTGCCAATACATCAACAGCGTCAGCTCCGCCAACGCCGATAGCTACCATTCCCAGTCCCCCGGCATTAGGAGTATGTGAATCGGTTCCTATCATCATCCCTCCCGGGAAAGCATAATTTTCAAGTACTATCTGGTGAATTATGCCAGCACCCGGTCTCCAGAATCCTATGTCGTATTTATTGCATACAGAACTGAGAAAATCATATACCTCTTTATTTGTCATACTTGCTGATTTCAGGTCAGCATCAGCTCCCGACTGTGCCAGAATAAGATGATCACAATGAACAGAAGTAGGAACAGCAGTATTTTCTTTTCCTGCCATCATAAATTGCAATATTGCCATTTGAGCTGTGGCATCCTGCATAGCTACCCGGTCAGGAAGGAATTCGACATAATCAACTCCTCTGCTATATGATTTTAAATGGTTTTTATCAAAAATATGACCTAACAGGATTTTTTCACTTAATGTTAAAGGGTGATTCAGTACTTTTCTTATTTCTAAAATCCGTGAGTTCAAACTTTTATAAAACGACTCAATCATCCCAATATCAAATATCATAAAGCATTTATTTTTAATAGTTTATTTTCTTATTTGTCCGTCACCTTCAATAATCCATTTGTAGGTTGTCAATGCCTCCAGCGCCATTGGTCCCCTCGCATGCAATTTCTGAGTGGAGATGCCTATTTCCGCTCCAAGTCCAAACTCTGCCTCCATCGGTAAATGCGGTTGACGCATTTGAATAAATTGAGGATGCATCAACTAAGCTATAAAACAAATGAATATTATTTTTGTTCTCAGAAATAATTGCTTCACTGTGCTTTGAACCGTAGCGGGAAATATGATCTATTGCCTCTTCAAACGAATTAACAGTTTTTATGGCCATCTTATATGAAAGAAACTCTGTACCAAATGACTTATCGGTGGCTTTTTTGAGAAGATTTGCCGGATATTTGCCCTTTAATGATCCAAATGCCTTTTCATCAGCATAAATGACAACTCCGGAATCAGAAAGTGGTCCTACAAGATAATCAATGTCACTTAAACGGCTTGCATGTATTATCAAACAATCGAGTGCATTACAGACACTTACCCTTCTTGTCTTTGCATTGTTAATTATCGCACGACCTTTATCCCGGTTACCATATTCATCAAAATAGGTATGACATATTCCTGCGCCGGTTTCTATTACCGGAACTGTGGCATTATCCCGCACATAATCAATCAGTCCCCTGCTTCCGCGGGGAATTAGAAGGTCCACATAATCAACAGCATTTAATAACTGTGCAGTCTCTTCACGGCCAGCAGGCAAAAGAGTAAGAACATTCCTGTCAATATCATTCTGTTCAAGGACAGAACATATAACCTGAACAATAGCTGTGTTAGAATGAATTGCATCGCTGCCTCCTTTAAGAATGCATGCATTACTTGATTTCATACACAGAGAAAAGACGTCAAATGTCACATTAGGCCTTGCTTCGTATATTATTCCAATTACACCAAATGGGACCGATATCTTTGAAATGATCAACCCATTCGGTCGTTTGTTAGTTGAGAGTACCCGATTAACCGGACAGGGCAATTTTGCAACTGAACGTATATCGGAAGCGATATTTCCTATTATTGCCGGAGTCAGGACCAACCTGTCATATTTGGGATCTGATTCTTTCATCATAACAAGATCCTTCTTATTCTCAGCAATAATAAAACCTGTATTTTCAATTGCTGCCTCAGCAACCTTAATAAGAATTTTGTTGATGGTATCTCCATCAATTAAATTCAATGTCCGCCTGGCTTGAATCGACTTTTTTAAAAACGGGAGTGCAATCCATTTTAATTCTTCGTTGTATTAAAATCTTCTTTATGGAAAATCAATCCTTTATTCTTCTCATAAATAAAGAGATAATCATAATGAATAAATGGCTTGCTTGACTTTACTCCAATATTTTGTTCAGCTTTTTCTGAATCATACTGAGACTATACCTAATCCAATATTTATTCCCTTCTCATCAAAAATTCTGACAATATCGCCACTCTTAAAAAATCCGTCTACTTTTATAATCCCAATCATAAGTAAGCTGGTTGCTTTGTCGCCAAGCAAAGCTTCTTTAGCTCCACTATTAATTACTACAGATCCCTTTGCAAAAGTATCGGAATGGGAAAGCCATTTTTTAACTCCTGTTTCCTTTTCATTACCTGCAACAAAGTGAGTATACGGTACATCTTTCCCTCTGACAATATCTGTAATAATAGCATCGCGTGTTCCGTTGGCAATAAAAACATCAATGCCTCTGTGGCAATTTTCCTGGCAATAGAATATTTTGTTATCATCCCTCCTCTTCCAAATCCTGATTTTACAGGAGAAATATACTTGTCAAGAGTCTTCAGAGTCCATCATCAATTCGTGGAATAAGTTCAGCATCATTGCTTCCCGGAACTCCATTATATACACCATCAACATTTGTAAGTATCAAAAGTGACTGACAGTCCATCATCGAAGAAATCAGGCCCGACAATTCATCGTTATCAGTGAACATAAGTTCATTAATCGAAATCGCATCATTTTCATTTACAATAGGCAATACGTGGTTCTCAAGCATTGCGGAAATACAGTTTTTCATATTCAGGTAATGCCTGCGATCTCTGAAACTCTCTTTTGTTGCCAGCAGCTGGCCTGCGTTTATTCCATATTTCCCAAAAAGGAACTGGTAACTCGACATCAGTTTGACCTGTCCGATAGCAGCCCAAATTTGCCTGGCAGCTACTATGTTGGTCTTTTTTGCAGGAGTAATCTCCTTCCGCCCTGCTGCCACGGCTCCTGATGATATTAGCACAACTTCGATTCCCTGTTTAAAAAGAATTGCGACATCCTCAACCAGACGTAATATTCTTCCGTCATTCAGCGATCCATCTGATTGAGTGATAACATTACTTCCTACCTTAATAGCAATGCGACTGAAATTCGGCTTAATGTTTTTCAATTTAGAACTATTTATGCCCGATAAAATGAAATTTGTCGCAAATTTAATAGAATATGTGAACATATTATAGTAAAATTGAATTATTCGGAATATTCATTTAATTCATACTTATTTTGCCTTAAGGATTTTTTAAAGCATTTCCTGAATAAAATGATATAGTTCCACAAGGTATAACAGAATGTTAAACAGATATCAAATACATGACAATTATCATGCATCAGGATAATTCAACCGGAATTGAGGAAAAAACGTCATGTTTATCCGACGCCAATCAAATTTTTGAATTTAATATATCAGTTACTATTTTATCATAACTTCTCCCTGAAGCTTAGGATCTTCAGAAGATGAACCTATGAAATACTCTACCCTGCCCGGTTCCAGCACAAACTTCTGGTTTTTGACATCCCAATAAGTCAGATCAGATGCCTTCAGTGGAATTGAAACCTCAGTAGTCTCTCCTTTTCTGACAAATACACGTACAAAACCTTTTAAAGCTAATCGTGGACGATCAACTTTTGAATCGGGAAAACTCACATAAAGCTGAGGCACTTCATCCGAATCGAAATTACCGGTATTTTTAAGGTTGAAAGTGAGATTAATCACTTCATTATTCTTTAGTGAATTTTTTTCAGCTTTTAATCCTGAGTAATTGAAATTTGTATAAGTCAATCCATATCCAAACGGGAACAGCGATTCTCTTTTTTTATACATATAAGTCCTTCCATTCCTGATATTATAGTCGAGAATCGGCGGCAGCTGATCAATTGAAGTTATCCATGTCTGAACTAATCGTCCGGCTGGGCTAACTTTGCCAAAAATCACCTCAGAAATTGCAGTGCCCATTTCCTGGCTCGACTGGCTGACATGCAAAATAGAAGGTACATGTTCTTTTGACCAGTTTATTGCATAGGGGAAGCTGGAAACCATGATAAGTATTGTTTTTGGATTTGCAGCAAGAACAAGTCTGACAAGATCTTCCTGTTCAATAGTTATAGCCTGCCTGTCAACATCTTCACGCCCATCACTGGCTACATGGTTTTGTCCCCATCCTAATCCATAACTTAGTGGATTATTCCCGATACATACAATGGCAATATCACTTTCCTTTGCAGCAATAACAGCTGAATCCGCCTTATTACTGGCTGCAAACCTGATAATCACCTTTCCCCCTGTGGTATTTTTAATTCCTTGCAAAATACTTATCTTATATGGCGGAGTACCTGAATACCAGTCTGATATTACTGAATTTGCAGATGGCCCGATTACAGCAATTGATTTTATCTTCTCCATTTCAATAGGAAGAAGATCGTTTTCATTTTTAAGCAATACGATTGATTTTTCAGTAGCCTTAAGTGCCAGGTCATGTGCTTCCTGTTTTGTCCATGGAGCTATCGTATCTGAAATTCCGATATCTGAATAAGGATTTTGTGGTGAATTATCCAATAGTCCCAGTTTTAGCAGAACTTTGAAATTGCCGTAAATAGCCTCATCTATCTCTTTTTCGGTTATCAGACCTTGTTCCAATGCTGCTTTTACTGAAGATTTGTAATCATCGAGAAACATTGTTATTCCTGCTTTAATACATTCTGCGGCAGCAACTGTAAGAGAAGAATAATAGGCATGTGTTGTCACAAGTTGCTTAAATGCTCCGCCGTCTGTAGCAATAATACCTCTGAATCCCCACTCCTTCATGACTACATTCCTTAAAACCGGGTTAACAATACAGGGGATGCCGTTATACTTATTATATGCAGTCATAAATGCCTGTGATCCTCCTTCAGTAACACCCTTATAAAACCCATAAGAATAATATTCGCGAAACAGCCTTTCATCAAAATCAGAACTATTATATGCCCTGTTATTTTCATTGCTGTTAGCGAGAAAGTGCTTCATGAGAGAGACCGTTTTCCAGTAGACAGGATCTTTGCCCTGAAGTCCTTTTACATAAGCAGTGACGAGGGCTCCTGTAAGAAAAGGATCCTCACCATAGCACTCTTCCGTTCTTCCCCATCGGATATCCCTTCCAAGGTCGGCATTAGGGGCAAAAACTATCAGTCCTGAAACTCCGAAGTTTTTATTTTGGGCCAGATACCTGCTTTCTGTTGCTTCCCAGTCGGCAACCTTTTGAATCATTTCACGATCCCACATTTCGGCAAGACCAATAGCCTGTGGAAATGTTGTTGTTGGTGAAGCTTTCGGACCTTTTACCGCCCAGTTGGCCGGACCGCTATAGGCGAGGCCATGAAGACCTTCCACGGTATGTGTCCCTTTTATTCCGAGACGAGGTACAGAAATATGCGTTGAGAGACAATTGATTTTCTCATCTGTGGTCAATAATGAAATTAAGTTTCTGATCCTTTCTTCTTCAGAAAGTCGGGTATTCTGAAACGGATAGTTCTGTGCATGAGTCAGCAGATGCACAAGAGCCAGAACGATAACCAATATTGCTTTTCTCATTATTTGAAAAATTACAATTAGAACTCTAAAACCTTCCAGGATTCTAATTTACAAATTTGTCAGGACAGTAGAGTCCATTGCATTAACTATCGATAGATTTTAATTAGAGAAAAGAATATAACGATTCCAAAGGTGTTGATGAGAAAAACCTTTGAGCTGCAGACTCCGGCTCTATTGGAACGCAAAATAATCGAATACCCAGGAATAGTTATCTGACCTTTAAAATTTTCTGAAGTGAAACAGGCCTGCCATCCTGAGTAATGCCCTGAATATTAATTATATAATCCCCTTTATTATCGGAACTCCAGAATTCAACGCTGGCTTTTCCATTTTCATCAGGCGTAACAGATGAATTCCAGTAGAGCGTATTTCTGTAATCCGGAATATGGTTCTCTTTCATTTCTGAAGTTGAAAAGTCAGGAGAGACAAACGAGTGAACCGGATCTATTACCCTGTATGGCAACCTTATCATATAGTCAGGAAGTGAAATGCTGCTGAAATCACCCGTCTTTGTAATTACATTAACAATGCCGGTGAAAAAGTATTTCCCAACCAGATAATTTTCCTTAATAACATCAATTTTCTCGACAAGTTCAGGATCAAGATTAACTATAAGTGTTGGATCTTTTATAATAACGCCGTCTATCATCAAACATGGAGAGACGACAAAAAGATCATCCCCGGAATGATAAGTTATTGAGACTTCATAGGCAGACTTTTTCTTCTTCAGTGAAACGCCGGGTAAAAGTTCAAAAAAGATCTCATTCATTACCGGCAGACTGATATAATCTTCGAGAAACAGTTCAATATCTGGCTTCCCATAAAATCTTGTAGTTTTTACTGCAGGAAAGAGAGGATTCAATGGTTCTCCTGTTGGTGAAGCAGTATAAATCTTCTGCACCTGGTAGTTCACACTCAGCTTTGAAATATACTGAGATACATTTATTTGAGTTGTATCATAATTAATTTCAGGCTTAGCAAACTGATCGGAGAATGATGATTCAAGAATTATTTTGCGATTTTTACTTATGTCATCCGGCATCAAAATGAAATCTTTAAGACCTTCGTCAATGTGCAAATTGAATTTGAAATTCCCTTTGTCATCAGTTTTTGCATACTGAAATGATGCCTCTTTTCCAGGGATGCACATCAGTAGGATTTCATTGGAATGCACAGGCTGCTGATCGTCTGCCATGAGTTTACCCATCAGGAAATGGTTCTCATTTTCAATCGGATATTTAAAATTAGGCAAATTCCATGCCAGTATCTTTGACCAGTCAATCCAATTACTCCTAACATTTTCAAGAATGCTGTCCATCATTTCAGGTAAAAGCTCATTAATTTTTTTACCCATGATTTTGTTCTGTCCTATAAGTCCAAACTCCGTGCCTAATACAAGATAATCAGCAATATCCATTTCTCCTTCATTACTTGTAGCAGGAGCCACAGATATACTTAGATTTGAAAGTGTTAATCGATGGTCAGCGTTACTCCCAGGCCCGATTTCGAGCTTGATCTTGCTTCTTAATTTACAGCTGTCAGTAAACTGAATGGAGATTAGATTACTGTTCCTGAAAGAAGTATAAATATATCTTTCAGTGACCGGTTCACCCTTTGAATCAAATATTGTAATCTGATTTACCCCAGGAGTCAGAGAGACTTTTGATAAAGTAATCCTGGTTGTTTCATCCTCCAGCTTTTCAGCACTTACCAGGTTAATGTTCCCATGTGTCTGAATAAAAATGTAAATAATGTTGTTGTTTTCTGACCGGAATTTATTATCGGCATCTACAAATAATTCGAGGATATCATGTTTTGAATTATTCACTTTCAGGGTCACTCCCTTATTTTTAATCTCTGGTATAATGTTTTTAACGGTACCCTGTATTACAAATTTATCTGCATTTGATCTTCCTTTAAAAGTGCTATTGCTTAATGAATTATAGATGGTTATGTTTTTCAGGAAGCAATTATAAGGAAGGAAATTTTTCATCCAGCTGGTATAGGCTCTGACGGTATATATTCCAGAACTTAAAGTATCTGGTAATGCCATTTGTCCGGGACCAAAACCTTTATAAATGAGTATCCTTTTCTGAACGACCGGCCTGTTCTCGCTATTCAACAGCTCAAAGTAAACAATCCTGCTGTTAGGTGAAGGCTTAAAGCTTTGTCTGTCTGTCAGATATACATTAAACCAGATGTCTTCACCTGATATATAATCGTTCCTGTCGAAATGTATAAATACTTCTTCCCTGGGAACAGATTTACAGTATCTTAAAAACTTTTGACTAAGATAATCTGTCATTGTCGACGGACCCTGACCACAAACACCCTGCAGTAGCAGGAAATGCATCAGAATCAGAATCACAGCTTTTAATCTTTTTATCATTTAAAATACTTTCCTTTTCAATTTTTTATTTAATATCTATCCAGAAATCAGGTTCAATAATTGTTCCCCTGACGGTACAGTCGGCGCATCCCTTAATTTTAGTAAAGACTCTGAAACGGGGATTTGGAGTCACTGCCGGTATATCAATGAGTGTCCAGACAGATGTATTAAGTCCAGGAATAACAGCATTTCCGATCACAGTATCTGCAATGCAGTCACTATATAAATTGATAATGCCGGGGAAATTGTCTTTTATGAAAATCCTCCTGGATGATTTTGCTGAAACACTGAAGTAACCTAAAACCATTTCACCCGGATTTTCAATACACCTGATATTGCTTGGTACGGATGCAGGTATTAAATCATAAAGACCACCTACCTGGACATCGGTGTTTTTTATTTCCTCCCAGTAATTGTACTCATCTTCATTCAGCGAATATTGATTTACGATAATACTGTATTCTGTTTTCAGCCTGTCGGTAAGATTTGATATATAATTTATTGGGTAACGGCTGATAGTGGCTTCATTAAAAGCAGCTGTACTTTTAATATTGATATTATGTGATCTGTCTGATATCCAGCAGGTATTGTTTTCCACAGGAAATAGAAGCCTTAGCTCCCATGTCTCAACAAAATCCCATCTGTAATATTTGCAACTGTCTGAAGGATCGTGCGTGTCAAGGTAAATCTGGCAGCCATCAACTCCCTGAAAGTTTTCAGATGCTGGTTCAATAACTGTTTTTTCATAGTATATGCTATCGATTGGAGGAACCGGTTTCATCTCCATCGGATTTGATTCATAATTTAGATTACCGTTATCGCTGTTTCTGGTGATATGCAAAGTATAAACTCTTCCTGTCACACCTTTAAAACTTCCGGAATCCGTAATATATGTGCCGGCCTGACATTCGTTTAAACTATAAATATTACCCAGATCATCGGAAATCTTTACAATACATCCGGAAACCGGTCTGGCAGTACTTACTTCTCCCAGCGGAAGAGATATTGATAATTTAACAGTATCGCTTTCAGGCTGATCAGTAATTAAACCCTGAACTACAAGGAGTTCCTTGTTCTCATTAATTGAAGGAACAAATTTTGTTATACAGCTGTTCAGGAGCAATAAGATTAATAAAAATAATATTTGTGGCCTGCCTGTCATAATTATTTATCGTCTACCCAGAAATCAGGTTCTATATTTGTACCTCTCACTGTACAATCTGCGCATCCTTTAATATCGGTGGTTATTTTATATGGAGGTATCATAAATTGTTCATCATCAAGTATCCATACGGATACTCCCAGGCCTGGAGGATCTATGTAAGGAATTGTATCTTTAATACAGTTG
>CAVVGP010000178.1:0-19917 GCA_963747625.1 uncultured Bacteroidales bacterium
AGTATCGTTTATCCACCGCCCCTTTTCGAGATCACCCTCAGACCTGACTACTTCTGACTTGGTATTGGCTTTAATATACCATTCGTACATAGTTTTGTTATTAACCGGCATCTCATTAAATGAATACTCTGCCTTAATCTTTGACACTGCGATATCGGCCTGATCGTGGTCTTCACTAAGTACTGCTATCATATCGCCATCGTGCACCACTTTTACACCTGCAACCTTTTCAGCCTGAGAATAATCTACAGAAATCATTTTAGCCCCGTGTGACGGAGGTCGCAATATACGTGCAAACAACATTCCGGGTAGCTTAAGATCACCGGTAAATTTTGCCTGGCCCGTTACTTTATCAACAGCGTCGGCATGGTTGTAAGATTTCCCGGTATATTTGAATTTGGTATAATCTTCCGGTACTGGCTTAACATCGAGGAATTTTTCTATCCTTTTCCCTTTTGTAAGCTGTGAATAGGATACAGTATTTTTAGAATTCCTTGTGTCTGTAATCATGCCATCTTTCACTTCCAGCTGAGATACAGGAACTCCCAGCTTTGCAGATGCAAGTTCAAGAAGTACTCCTCTGGCTTCAGCAGCAGCTGCCAGCATATGAGGCCCAAATGCCCTTGTTGTTAATGAACCCCATGTACCTGCATCCCATGGGCAGAGGTCAGTATCTCCCATAACCATTTTAACACCTTCCAGAGGCACATTAAGAGCATCCGCCATCTCTTGGGCAAGCGAGGTAATAACTCCCTGTCCCATCTCAATTTTACCCGTGTAACAGTGTACTGTTCCATCTTCATCTATACTGAAGGAAAGCATTATAATCGGTTGGCAGGGTTCTTTCCTGTTCAGAGGGAACACCAAACACATCAAAAACTCTCCACGGGCGGAAAAAAATTATTATCCCGGTTCCAAGTATTTTGAAGAAATCTCTTCTGGGTATTCCGTTAGCTTTCGTGGTTTTTAATGAAGTATCTGTATTTTTCGGATCTTCTTTCATCATTACTTCCCTCCTTTCATCTCATTAGAAGCCGTCTGAACAGCTTCGATTATTCTTTTATGTGCTCCACAACGGCAATAATTGTTTTCCATGCCATCCTTTATCTCCTGAACAGTCGGAGTAGGATTCTTTAAGAGCAGTCCTGTTGCGTTCATTATCATACCGGGAGTACAGTATCCGCACTGTAGTGCATCGTGTTCTACAAAAGCTTTCTGAACAGGATGTAATTTACCCTCAGAAGAAAGACCTTCTATAGTAACAACCTTTTTACCGGCCACATCCCCTACTGATAACTGGCATGATCTTACAGGCTCATTATCAATAAGAACAGTGCATGACCCGCAGAATCCCATTCCGCAGCCAAATTTTGTTCCGGTCAGCCCGAAATGATTGCGCAGCGCCCACAAGAGTGTCTGAGCAGGGTCAATCAGGGCTTCTGTTTTATTTCCGTTTAATTCAAAATTGATTGTCTTCTCCATATTTACCTTATTTTATTGATTTCATTACTATAATCTTTATAAGTATCAAAATCTCTGAGTATTCCAGGATCATCAGTTTCGACTTCCAGAACATCTTCAGAAAAATTATATGTTAATGATCGTAACCCGATATGGGCATTGAGTTTTTCAATTTCATTCCTGTATCTTTTATCAATCAGTATGGGATGGCCTCTCCTTTTGTCATAAACCGGTACTATGATACCCTTATATGATGATCTGTATGCTTCAATCACAAGGTCAATGGTTTCAGCTCTGATAAATGGCTGATCACCCTGAAAGACAATTACTGCTTCAGAATGGAGTGGAACATTCCTGAATCCGCATTGCACCGAAGAAAGCATTCCCTCTTTGTAATTGTCATTATAACAATATCTTATCCCTGATCCCCCAATCTTTTCAATAAGTGCATCCCTGTACGCACCAGTGACAACCATAATTTTATTGACTTTTGAGCCGGCGATATTGGCAATGACATTTTCGATCATTGTTTTTCCACCAAAGTCAAGTAACATTTTCGGAGAACCCATTCTTTTTGACTCTCCTGCAGCAAGAACTATCGCCCATATTTCACCCATCACAATACAGGTTATAATTTTTCACATTATAATGTAATCCGGTCTTTTGCTTTTCACCTAAGCGAAGTCTTCTTCGCTGTACATTATTAATTCTTACTATTACGAACCAATACCAGTTGTGCTGCAATACTTATTGCAATTTCCTCAACCGTCCTCGATTTGATATCAAGTCCTACAGGAGTATATATGGTCTCCCACTGTCTGGCGGTTGCCCATCCTTTCTCAATAAATTCCGATCGCATAGCTGCAACTTTATTCTTGCTTCCGATCATACCAATATAGGCTGATTCAGATCCGATGCATGTCTTTAGAGCTGCAGCATCATCTTTATGACCTCGTGTGACGATCACAACATAAGTATCCCTGTTTTTTTCCAAATCATTTAACGTATTCCCTATATCTCCCACTAAAATATGGTCAGCGCCTGAAATATTCCTGGAATTAGCATATTCGGGCCGGTCATCAATAACTGTAACTTCAAAATCGAGGATCTCACCCAGATGTGCCAGCATCCTTCCAATATGACCGGCACCTGCAATTATCAGTTGTTCACGGGGGAATACAGGCTCAAGAAAAAACAGGGATGCAGGCTCTTCTTCGGGTATCGATAGCTCCATCTCCCTGTAATCCGACGGGTTGCCTCCGGTAATTATATCATTAACAATCGGTTCAATTTTCGAAAAGAACTCCGCAGGCATGCCTGGTTTAAAGTTATCGTTCATCCAGTAACGGTTAATCAGAACGGTATCTTCAGTAAACCTGTTAACCATCGTTATCATAACCCCTGGAATCCTGTTTTCAAGAGATCCTCTGATCTGTTCAAAAACGGGCACATGATTGTTAAGGTTGGCATCAATTAATACACTTATCTTTCCGCCGCAAATAGCTTCATCCTTTTTTGAGATATCATTGTCCAGGTTAAAACTGAAAAGTATCGACTTCTTTGATTTCAAAGCTTCGCGGGCCAGGTTTTCAACTCTTCCTTCCACAATTCCGCCGCCAACAGTTCCTGAAATTAATCCCTGCCTGCTGAATAAAGCTGAGCTTCCCGGCTTCTGAGGAGCAGAACCTGATGTCCTTGTAACTGTTGCAAGAACCAGGTTCGAAATATCTGATTGATGGTCAATAATTTGCAGATATATATTTTTCATCTTATGATGTACTACAAATATTGATATTGTCTGGTATTATATTAGTATCTCAAAGACGCCCCAGTGGGCGTCTCCATATAAAACAAACGGATGTCAATTCAATTCTATAACAACAAATTTATTCAAATTGATTTAATATTCATAATTTTATGCCATATACAATCTTAATTTAAAAGGTGTAGAGACGACCAAATTGGGCATCTCTACATAACAAACATTTAACTACCTGATTATGAAACGAAATTTTACCAGATTTTCATTGCTGTTCATCGCTTTAATTGTGTTTATGATCACCTGTAAAACTCCTGTAAATAATAATGTTCATAAATTGACTGACAACAGCTGGATTGAAGAATTGACAATTGGCCAGCTCCAACAGGGATATAAAGATGGCAAATATACTGTAAATGACGTGGTTAAGGTTTACCTTGACCGGATTAATGAAATTGATAAAAATGGTCCCAAGTTGAATTCAATAATAGCTATAAACCCTGATGCACTCAATATTGCTGATATTCTTGACAAGGATGCTGCGGCTGGAAAACCAAAAGGACCTCTGTTCGGAGTCCCTGTAATAATAAAAGATAATATTGATACACACGACAGTATGCCCACAACAGCAGGTGCAACAGCCTTAAGGAATTCTTTTCCAAAGACCGATAGTTATGTTGCCAGGAAACTAAGGGAGGCCGGAGTAATAATTATTGCAAAATCGAACCTCAGTGAGTGGGCAAACTTCAGGGCTAAGATGTCCTCGAGCGGCTGGAGCGGAGTAGGAGGACAAACAAAAAATCCATACATGCTTGATCGCAACCCCTGTGGCTCCAGCTCCGGTTCAGGAGTCGCGGCATCTGCCAACCTCTGCATGGTTGCAATTGGAACAGAAACCGACGGATCGATTGTTTGTCCTTCAAACAATAATGGGATTGTCGGTATAAAACCTACTGTTGGCTTAATAAGCCGTTCCGGTATAATTCCCATCTCATTCACGCAAGATACTCCCGGTCCGATGGCAAGAACGGTAGAAGATGCAGCAAAAATGCTGGGAGCTCTTACAGGAATCGATTCTACAGATTCCAAAACACTCGCCTCAGAGGGAAAATATTTTAAAGATTATACCGGCTTTTTAAAAAAAGATGGGTTAAAAGGAAAAAGGATTGGTATTTCAAAAAGCTCATTGGGCTTTTCTGATAAAGTTGATACTCTGATGAATAAAACAATAGCCTATCTGAAATCAAATGGTGCCGAGGTGGTTGAGATCGAGTTACCAAAAACTAAAAACTATGAGGATGCATCATTCCAGGTACTGCTGTATGAGTTTAAGGATGGATTGAATAAATATTTAGCCGGTCTGGGCAGTGGTTCTCCGGTAAAAAATATCAAAGAGCTCATTGAATTCAATAAATCTGATAGTGTAGAACTCAGGTATTTTGATCAGGATATTCTTGTGGAGGCAGAAAAAAAAGGAGACCTTAATTCACCGGAATATAAAAAGGCGCTGGCAACTATGCTGGAAGCGACCAGAGAAGATGTCATAGACAAGGTTATGAATAATTACAAACTTGATGCAATCATGGCTCCGACCGGATCACCGGCATGGAAAACAGATATGTTGCTGGGCGATCATTCTGTAGGCGGAAGTTCATCACTGGCTGCTATATCAGGTTATCCTGCTATAACCGTCCCAATGGGATTTATTGATGAAATGCCTGTCGGAGTCACATTCTTTAGCAAAGCGTGGAATGAACCTGTATTGATCGAGATAGCATACGGCTATGAACAGGGTACAAAACACAGAAAAGCTCCAAAGTACAATATTACAGATTGATTAACAATACATTATGAAATAAAGGTTGCCTCATATTATTTAATGGGTCAACCTTCATTTTTTCACTTCATCTTTGGGCTCTGCACTCATCTTGTTGCTTTCATCATCCAAATTGGAAGCCTTTTTAAACTCTTTCATTCCCTGCCCGATACCTTTCATTAGTTCAGGAATCTTCCTGCCACCAAAAAGAAGTACCACAACAACCAGAATCAGCAAAATCTCAGTAGCTCCTAATCTCATTTTTTAAAGTTATTAGTTTAAGGATCAAAGATATTAATAGAATTACTCAATAACAAGGAAAAGAATAACCAGGAGCTGAATAATTAGAATAACATATTGTTAATCAAATTATTCCATTTTACTAATTATAAGACTCATGCCCGATAAACCTCTTCTCCTTTCAGGAATGTTTTAATAACGTTTAACTTATTTCCATCCAGCTCAAAAACCATTATATCAGCTCTTTTTCCCTGTACCAGATCGCCCCTGTCATTCAAACCATAAAACCTTGCAACATTCAACGAAGCCATATTTATAGCATCTGATAGTGAACAACCTGTGAATTCCATCATGTTTTCAACACCTTTCTTCAACGGGAATGATGCTCCTGCAAGACAATTCAGGACAGGATTTAATAACATGCCATCACCGGTAAGAATAACTTCACTTTCCAGGAATGCATATTTACCTGGCGCCATTCCGGCGAGGTAAACAACATCCGACGTAAGAATAATATTTTCAGGGCCTTTTACTTTATAGAAAACTTTTATCTCATCTGGTGAAAGATGCTGACCATCTGCAATTATGGTAGCCATCAATCTGTCATTAGCAAGCTGCGGCCATATTGGATTATTATGACGGTGTATAAAATTTGCACAACCATTTCCAAGGTGAATCGATAAACTTGCTCCATTATTGACTGCCTGCATTACCTGAACAGATGACGCATTGGTATGACCTATGGCAACAACAATTTTCCTAAGGCTGCATAACCTTATGAATTCCATCGCCCCTTCAACTTCCGGAGCAATTGTGACCTGTATTATCCTGCCTCCTGCAGCTTCCTGGAAACTCAAAAATTCTTCCCATGATGGCTTACGGATATGGTGAACAGGATGACAGCCCCTGTAACCCTCTTCGGGAGAGATATACGGACCTTCAAGGTGGAATCCCGGAATGGATCCCATTAAATTTTCTTCAATTCCAAGGGCTTCATCCATAATTCTCAGATTCTTTACCAGTTTTTCGCGGGTGTTTGTTAAAAGGGTCGGAAGAAAGGTTGTTACTCCCTCTCTCCAGAGAAGGTGAGTGACTTGTGTTATATCATCTGAAACAAGATCATTACCGGAAAAATCTATACCCGAATAACCGTTGACCTGGTTATCAATAAGTCCGGGAGAAACATATAAATTACCTTTACTACCCTTTGACTTTTCTACTTCGTATATATCCTCAATGAATCCGTCAACAATTTCAATTCTGACAGTGCCTCCTGTTTTAAAGTGGATTCCTTCAATTGTTAAGCGCCCTTTTTTCCCTGTAGTCATTTCTATCGATTTTAAAGAGAAGGTTCATGACAATCTAAAGTGGTATTATTCCAGAGGCTGAATTGACATCAAGATAAAGATGAAAATCATGATGTTTTTTCAATAATGTGGCAGGAACTAAATCGGTTAATTCATTAATAAGAGTATTTCTGACACTTAATGCCTTTACTTTATGTGGCACACAGGATACAATAGTTTTACATTGCATAATCTGCCATGGAGTCATTGATACTGCTTTTAGAGGGACATCTTCAACAGATTTAAACCAACCCTCATTAACCTGTTGCAGTCTGCATTGTTCATCAAGATTTACAATTATATAGGACTCGCGTGTTTTGAAATCTGCTGGTGGATCATTAAAAGCAATATGCCCATTGACACCTATGCCGATCAAACCCACATCAACAGGGTTCTTCTTTATTTCAGCCGTCAGTGTTTTGATCATTTCACCAATATCTCCCTCCACATCAACACTATGGAATTTTTTTATTCTGACATGGCTGATAAAACGATCATAAAGATACTTTCTGAAGCTTGCAGGATGTGCAATTGGTATTCCGATATATTCATCAAGGTGAAAAACTTCCACTTTCCCCCAGTCGATCTTTTCATTCAAAAGAGCCTTAAAAGTTTCGAATTGGGAGCTTCCTGTCGAAACAATCAGCCTAGCTTCCCCATTCCGGCTTATTGCTTCATTTAACTTTATTGCAGCAAACCGGGCAGCTTTGAATCCCAGTTCCGATGAATCACTGCTAATATTGATAATCATATCAGAAAATTTACTGAAGGCAACTTAAAAAAGATAAAACCAATTAATCAAAGTAAAATTACGAATTAGGGATTACGAATTCTATCACGGCACAAATTATTTCTATTCACTTCAATATTCATAATTCATAATTCATAATTCATAATTCATAATTTGTAATTATTATATTCTTTTTATCTTGTAGAAAATTTTAAAATTCTAATGTTCAGGTTGGCCCTATTTCTAAGTACCATTATTTTTTTATGCTCCAGTACAATCATTTTTGGTCAGGCAAAAGGAATTAATCGTGAAAAATACCAGATAAAAGCCACAGAGACAAACAGTGCAATAACCATAGATGGTGTTCTTGATGAGCCGGCATGGTCAACGGCCGATTTAGCAACACATTTTCAAAGAGTATTGCCCACCGATACTGGTTTTGCCATTTCTCAGACAGAGGTAAAAATTCTTTATGACAAATCGAATCTTTATGTCGGTATTGTTTGCTGGGATTCGACACCCGGCAAACGGCCGGTTGAATCATTGCGGCGTGACTTCAGTTTTCTGAAAAATGATAATTTCATAGTTTTCCTCGATACTTACAATGATCAGACCAATGGCTTTGCGTTCGGAGTATCAGCCGCTGGTGCTCAATGGGATGGAGTTCAGGCTAACGGGGGAACAGTGAATCTTGACTGGGATATAAAATGGAGATCAGCAGTTAAGAATTATAAAGACCGCTGGGTAGCCGAATTTGCAATTCCTTTCCGAAGTATAAGATATAACGGAGGAGAAAAAGAATGGGGAATAAATTTCAGCAGACTGGATCTGAAAACCAATGAAAAATCAAGCTGGGCCCCTATGCCAAGGCAGTTTGCAACAGCGACTCTTGCGTTCACAGGTTCACTGGTATGGGACAAACCATTGCCTCCTTCAGGTCCGAGATTTTCATTTATCCCTTATGTTACAGCAAAGACCACTCAGGACAAAGATGCCGGAGAAGGTTTTAGACCTTCAGCCAATGCAGGTTTTGATACAAAGGCTATATTATCTACTTCAATGAATCTCGATCTGACAGTCAATCCTGATTATTCCCAGGTCGAAGTTGACGATCAGGTGACCAATCTTGATCGTTTTGAACTATTCTTTCCGGAGAAGAGACAATTTTACCTTGAAAACAGTGATCTCTTTGCAAATCTTGGCAATACTAACATGAGACCTTTTTTCTCACGCCGTATAGGATTGGAGAGTTCTGTTCTGGCAGGAGCCAGATTAAGTGGTGAGATCGGAAATAAATGGAGAATAGGACTTATGAATATTCAAACCGGTAAAAATGATACTGTTGAAGCGGAAAATTTTACGGTTGCAGCAATACAGCGCAAGGTCTTTGACCATTCTAATATTACGGCTTTTTTGATCAATAAACAGACTCTGGATCTTAAGAATGACACTTCAACCACAAAGCACAGGTTCAACCGTGTTGCAGGAATTGAATATAACCTCGCAAGCGCTGATAACCGCTGGTTGGGTAAAGCATTCTACCATCAGTCATTTTACCCGGGTGCATCACATAATGCAGCAGCATTATCGGCCAATATAGCATATACCACCCAATATCTGGCAGCAACTCTGAATCAGGGATGGGTTGGAGCTGACTACCTCGCAGAAGTCGGATATATTCCAAGAAAAGGGTACTATGAGATCAACCCGACCTTTCAGTATAAATTTTTCCCTGCAGACAGCAAAATTGCTGACCATGGACCCGCTTTTAAACTGGATATGTTTTATGATCCTTCAATGAAGCTCACCGACAGGATTGCACAGCTTCTTTACCAGGTTGAATGGATGAATAAAAGTATATTAGTGGTTGATGGCGTGAATACATTTATAAAACTTCAATCGCCTTTTGACCCTACCAATACCGGCAGTTTACCTCTTGCAGCAAATGATAAATTTAACTGGAATGAAATGGGCGTTTCCTTTACCTCGGATATCCGCAAATCATTCAACTGGATTTTCAGCACAAGATATGGCGGATATTATAATGGCAAAAAGTGGATGGTTGACGGAGAATTATACTATCGGTTTCAACCCTATGTAAGTCTGGCAGTTATTTCCACATATAATGACATTCTACTGCCTTCACCCTATAAAAGTGCTCAATTTGTACTTATTGGACCCAAGCTTGATCTTACTTTCACTGACAACCTTTTCTTTACAAGTTTTGTTCAATATAATACACAGATTGATAATCTGAATCTGAATTTCCGGTTCCAGTGGCGCTTTGCACCTGTATCAGACCTGTTTATTGTATATACAGAGAATTCGTCACCTATCGATCACAGGATAAAGAACCGGGGGATTGTCCTTAAATTATCCTACTGGTTCAATTGATTTTAAAGATCATTTAATCATAAAATCCATCAGGGGTTCAGCACCAAGGAATGCTACAAGATTATCATTCCTGTGAAGCTGGCCGACACCCGGAGGTGTACCTGTAAAAATAAGGTCGCCTGTTTTCAGAGTAAAGAATCCCGACACATATTCTACTATCTCATTAAAGCTGAATATCATATCGGAGGTGTTGCCTTTCTGAACCACATTATCATTAATCTCGAGACGGAAGTCAAGATTTGCCATATCCTTTATGGTTTTTACCGGGATAAAACGGCCTAAAGGTGCTGCGCCATCAAAGCATTTTGATAATTCCCAGGGCATTCCGCTTTTTGCCAGTCGACCCTGGAGATCGCGGGCAGTAAGATCAATGCCTAAAGTGATCTCATCAAAATATCTGGGTGCAAATTTCGCCGATATTCCCTTTCCGAGTCTGCAGATCTTTATTACGACCTCAACTTCATAATGAATATTGACTGAAAAATCGGGCAGGAAAAAAGGCTTATTATTCTTTAGAATTGAGGAATCGGGTTTCAGAAATACAACAGGTTCAACAGGGACCGACCAACCCATTTCTTTCGCATGTTGCCTGTAGTTAAGCCCGATACATATAATCTTCATTTTATTACTGGGTTTTTCCGAAAGATCTCAATTTTATTTCCGTAAGCACTTTTTTAGTATATAAAGGAAAATCGCCGTTCATCATCCAGGAGTAATACGCCGGCTCCTCATTAAAAACCACCTCAACAGGTTTTCCCTTGTGCTTCCCAAAATTGAAAACTTCAACTCCATTCTCATCAAGAATTATTCTTCCTGCAAAATCGACGTTATTGTTAAAAGAACTGAATTCCGCAAGTTTCCCAACATCATTTTCAAGATCTTTGTACCTGTCAAGCTGGGCTTTCAGAATTTCAAAAGTTGCTGCTGTATCAGCTTTTGACCCATGTGCACCTTCCAGATCCCTTTTGCAGTAAAACTGGTAAGCTGCTGACAATGTGCGTTGTTCCTTTTTATGGAAGATCACCTGAACATCAACGTACCTTCTTTTCAGGAAATTAAAATCAATGTTTGCCCTTAGAAATTCTTCTGCCAGTACAGGTATATCAAATTTAATAGCGTTATACCCGGCAAGGTCACACCCTTCAAGAAACGCAGCAAGGTTTTTCGCAACTTCTTTGAATGTTGGTGATTTAGCTATGTCTTCGTCTTTGATCCCATGAATAGCGGTGCTTTTCGGAGGAATAGCCATTTCAGGATTAATCCTTGTGCTCATCCACTCCTCTTTTCCATTGGGACTGATTTTTAAGACTGACAACTCTACAATTCGATCAGTTGATACATTTATTCCTGTTGTTTCAAGATCGAGAAAAGCAATCGGACGTTTAAGTTTCAGATTCAAAGGTCAGGCATTTATCATCATTGGCATAAGCAGCATCAAAAGATCTTCCGATTCATTATCTGTAATAACCGGAAGGAACAGACCAGCTCTTGTCGGATCGGCAAGCTCAATCATAACATCCTGTGAACCGATGTTCGACAGAATCTCCAGCAGAAATACCGATTTGAAGCCAATCTCGATCTCATCTCCTTCATACTGACACTTTATCCTTTCATAAGCAGAGATTGAAAAATCAATGTCCTGGGCAGAAACCATAACCTGGTTACCTTTAAGCTGAATCTTAACAAGGTTGCTTGCCTGGTTTGAAAAGACCGATACTCTTTTCAGAGTGTTATAAAATTCAACCCTGTCGATAGTAATTTTACGAGGATTATTTTTAGGAATAACAGAATTATAATTCGGATAGTTTCCTTCAACAAGCCGGCAAACAACCTTATAATTGCTGAGAATAAAAAATGCATTTTTATCATCAAATTCCACGGTCACCTGTCCCTCTTCCCTGGGCAGAATATTTTTCAGCAAGGACGCCGGTTTCTTTGGTAGAATAAATGATGAGTTGTCGTCGGCATGTGCGTCAGTTCTCTGGTATCTTACCAGTTTATGTGCATCAGAGGCAACAAATGTGATTTTGTCAGTGGAAGCTTCAACGAAGATCCCTCCCATTACAGGACGAAGCTCATCATCAGCTGTAGCAAACAATGTCTTGCTTATACCTGCAAGCAATATATCTGCATTGATAACGAATGAAAATTTTTTATCTTTTTTAATTGAAGGAAGTGCAGGAAAATCAATGCCGTTCTGTCCAATGACATTGAACTTCCCGTTTTCTGAACTGATAACAACCGCCATGGTGTCCATATTGATATCAAATGTAAGCGGTTGAACCGAAAACTCCTTAAGTGTATCAAGTAAAATTCTTGCAGGAAGAGCTATCGTACCATCACCATCAGTATTTTCAAGCTTCATCCTTGTTATCAGTGTCGATTCAAGGTCGGAAGCAGTAATTTCAAGATCGTTCCCGTGAAAGATTGAAAAGGAAATTATCAAGTATTGGAAGTGTATTCTTTGAACTGATGACCCTGCTTATAGCCTGCAAATGACCAAGAAGTTCCGAACTGGATACTACAAATTTCATATTGATATCGGTTTAAGTTGATTTATTGATTACAAAGTTTTAATATTCAAGTCAAAATGAATGAATTGAACTATAAGTCTTGTTCAATTCTCAATTATCAATATTACAAAAAAAAACTATTATCCTCAAACAAAAAATTATTGCTGGAAGAAATAGGATCTCTTCTTAATACAGGGATCAATATCGAAGTACCTCATTATGAAAAGCTCATCCTATTCCCTCTGTTTTGCCCAGCAGCCTGTCGCTGTCCAATACTTTATTTCCATTTTTATCATTCATTATTCCCCATAAAGTCAGGACACGTCTTCTTTCCTGCTGTGGTTACGACACTTATCCTATACAGTGGTTCCGAGCTTCAACAGCTTTCTTTATCGGCTTCTTTCATCTCTAAATGCCCATGATTCAAACGGGACCCATGCAAAATATGAAATATAACGCATAACAAGTGAAGAATCCCACCCGGCAAGGTTACCGGCAAAACCAGAAAGAGAAAAATGATGATTCTTGTTGATGATTGAAAAAGAGGAAGAAGTATCAGCCAGGTTCTCAAAGTTCACAGAAGCTATTTCTGAAGGCAAAAGATTGAAAACTGTATATGGCTTCCAGAATAACTCGTTAAGTGTAAACCCTGATCCAATATTACCTTCAAAACCGGAACATATACAATAAAAGGTTCGAATACTCCTTAATCTTCATTATATTTCCATAAATGTTTGATCCTGTTTTAGAAACAAGAAAAGACTTAGGAGTTTTCTTTTTTCATAAACCTTGACTTTAACAGGAACAATCATTTTTCCCTGATATTTCACTTTCAAAATTTCGGAGAAACAGGCGATTTAATTTTTATCTCCTTCAAAATCCTGAGATAAAAAGAATCCCGCTTTTTCTTGCTTCAGTCTTTCCGTTTATCATCCAGGTTCACCTTTTTTCTCAAGGGTCAGTTTTTTCCCGCTTTCCGAAAATTCAATTTTTGTAATCTCTTCCTTGGGTTCAGCTGCAAAGGAACTGTTGTTTTTCCCGAATGGCGTTCTGCTCCTGAACAAGATCAGGAGTAACAATACCGATTAAAATATAATAAACAAAATACTTCTTACAATATTTTATTCATTATCAATATCTTGTGTATTTTTTTCTCCTGAAATAGCCATAAATAAAACCTCCAAGGATGACTATAATAACGGGCCCAGCTATATTGATCATCTGCCACTTAAATCTTTCGGTCTTTATAATCTGACTGTTCAGCAGTCTTAGTTTGAGTTCTCTGGATCTAAGCTCCATGATCCCGTTCTTATCAACAAGCCAATTAAGACAATTGATCAGAAAATCCCTGTTGCCAAATAGCTGTCCTGTATATTTATCCTGACCCAAGCGGAAGCGGCGTCACATTCAATCCTGACCTTTTTACTTCATTCCTTATAATATCTGCATCAGCAATAACGATCATTCTGGTATCTTTGCTTTCTGTCCTGATTTTGAAGTTTTTATCATCAGTAAGATTGCTGACCATCCTATTTTTAAATGCTGATGGAAATTTTCCTTCAAGCAGCACAGCAACCGGCAGATGTGGTCTTGTTAAAATCTTTTTCAAAAGGAGTCAATTCTGCTTCTTTAAGGCTTATCATTACAGGGGGAGAAATAGTCCGGCTGAATTCTGAAGTTGACAGAAGAATCTTCTTTCTTATAGCAGGATCGAGACCGACGGTATCAATATAATTCACAAACTCTCCCTCCACTCTGTTTAGATTTCGTGTAATCGGATGAATTTTCAGATGGCTTAAGCAAGGGATAATAAACCCATGGAGCAGGAACAACCTGCTGACGTGTACCACCGCTCATTACCATAAGTCTGATAGTGGCACATTCAAGATCCTGAACGATTGCAGGATTAATTCTTACTCCATATCTGAACAGCTGATCTTCAATATTCAAGGGACGGTAAAGTCCTACTGTTTCTCCAAACACCAGACTGTCGGAATTTACTGCTACCTCATCAATCAGCCATAAAACTTTCCCGCCATTCATAATATACTGATCAAGTACAAGTTTATCAGATTCATTGAATGTTTTTTCAGGCCCGGCTATTATAACTGCAGCATATTTGTCAAGAATGCCTGGTTTGCCGCCAATTGTTCCCCTGTCGATAGTAAAAAACTTTGCCAGATTCATAGTTATATCGGCCGTTTCAATTTCCGGGAATTTCACCTTGTCCTTCAATAAAAGCTACTTTGTTTATCGTATCTGAACTTAATGTGGCTATAGTTTGAATCATCTCATATTCAAGCCCTTCTACTGAATGCAGGATATTTTGTTCATATGGAATTCCGACTGATTATTATTCAGAAAGTTAACAGGCACTTCAATTCCATTATAATTTACTATCATTCCCGGGAAAATAATCTTTTGAGTAGATCCGCCCTCATCATCGCTGGCTTCAAGATCGACAGGAATCAATCCTTTATTAGCAAGGGCCTCATATTGTGCTTCCCTTTGATTTGCATCTTTACTTCCGGAAGGATTAATAAACTCGTAGTCAATTTTCCGTCCCGAAGCTATTCTGAATTCATCAAGCATCTCTTCGACAGACTCGTTTTAAACGTTTCAGAGGAATAGGTATATCTCCATCAAGATAAACCTGGATATAAATATCATTTTTTAAATGACTCAGCACTTTATGTGTAGGTATTGAAAGAGTGAATCTTTTATCTTCAGTAAGATCATACCTTAACCTCAGGAAAAGGCTTACAACTGCAACGCAAAATAATTCCGGTAACTGCTGTAAGGTAATTGCAGCCAGCTTCTGACTTTAATCCGATTATTATTTGCTGCTTCTTTCATCACTTAACTTTTTTTCCTCCATTTGCGTGATAACAGATAAAGTCGAGTAGTTTCATTAAAAAATACAACCAATGCCACAAAATAAACAACATCCTTAATATCTATAACACCTCTGCTCATCGATTTATAATGCTCATTTATTCCTAGCCTTATTACAAATTCATCCAGTTTTTTCAACCCGGGCAGATAGGCAAATGAATCAAATCCCATGAAGAGAACAAAACAGATAAGAACTGCCAGAATAAATGCAATTACCTGATTATCTGTAAGAGATGAAGCAAATATACCGGCAGAGGCATATACCGACGCAAGAAAGAACAGACCAATAAATGAGCCCATAGTACCCCCTTTATCGAGGTTTCCCGGAGATTCGCCCAGATGATAAACGGAAAAATAGTATATCACTCCGGGAAGAAGTGCAAGCAGCACCAGGCAAACGGAAGCAAAGTATTTTCCATAAATAATTCCTCTTTCGGTGATCGGTCTGGAATATATCAGTTCAATGGTTCCAAGCCTTTTTTCCTCTGCTATCATCCTCATTGTAACTGCAGGTACCAGAAACATGAAAACCCATGGTGACAGGAAAAACAAGGTGTCAAGCCCTGCATACCCATTGTCGAGTATATTCCATTCTCCCGGAAATACCCACATGAAAAGGCTGTTAATCAGCAGAAAAACAATTATCACAATATAACCTGTAAGGCTGCTGAAAAAACCGCTTATCTCTTTTCTGAAAATTGTGAACATTGAATTAAAATTAATTGCCAATTTTCCATTTCGCGTAACTTTGAGTTTTACACATTACACAAAAGACAGCTTCAAGGCAAAGCTACAGCATTTTTTATATCTGAAATAATAACTCCTGAATAATAAAAATTGATAATCTGGCGGTAACTGAATCCTCTTTTTGCCATTTCCATGGCGCCCTCCTGGCAAAGACCAACGCCGTGTCCATAACCTTTTCCTTTTAGTACAACGGAATCACTCTGTGCATCGACAGAAAAAAATGTTGACCTTAGATTAAGATCGGATCTTATTTTCCTGAATGGTAATGTGAATGATCCAATTTTGTAATCATCCATTCTCTTTTCCTGTGAAAAATTTAATACCGATGGATCATTTATTTTTTCCTTATATCCGCAATCCCTGATATATTTTATCCATTCCGATAAAGGAAAAGTCTTTTGCCATACAGCATTTCTTGAAGCAACGCAATATGGATCAACAACATTCTTAAGGTAAGACAGATCGGTAAGCCAAACATATTCAGAAGGTGAAGTTTCTCCGCCACAGTTCGAATGGAAAGCAGAAACTATCAGCGTACTGTCTTTGTCAAGAATTACCAGTCCCCTCGTTTCCTTGGTGGCCCTGTTAAGAAGAGAATCTGAAGATAATCCATTATAAGCCTGGCAATCTGTATTATCACAGACATTATACCTGTCAGCCAAATGTTTATCAAAATATTTGTACATGTATGTCCGGGCAATGATAGCCTGAGTCTTGAAATACTCTAAATTTTGTCCTGCTCCGCCTTCAGCCATCACTACCCCTGAAATATATTTTTCGACATCAGAAATATTTATAAATACCAGGGTCCCAAGATCAGGAAAACACTGAAGATCACCTGAATAATATTGCTTTACAGGTGATATCCCATTCATTCTGAGAGAAAAAGAATCATTTCCTGTTTTGCCTGAAAGAATCAGTAGAATCGCAAATAAAACCTTTTGCATTTCTCTAATTTAACAGCAAGTTTCCCATTATATTTTGTTATTATAACAGGTTCATTTTTTGAAGATAGAGATAATTCACCTTTGAAGAGAATTTAATTCATACGTTACCTTCGGTGACTGAAAATACTGCAGATTCAGGAGACTGATTAGCGAAAAGCCGGATTTTAACCTGCGCTGAAAGACAGTGCAACAAAAGACATTAAAACTAAAATAAATAATATCTTCAATCTTACCATAAATCAAAGTTCGTTCTGCATTTACTTTCTATAACACGGAGTCACAAGTCATCACGGGGTATTCAAAAGACATTAAAATCGCCATATCTCAGAAATCGGGCTTATTCTTCTTTCTCTTTCAGTCTCATTCAGTCCCTCTGTCTCCTTCTCATTTCTTCAACTCCCTAACCATCTCCCTCGCAATCCTTCCTGAAGCTCCGGCTGATCCAAGTTTGTTTTTAAGTTCCTCATAATCAGACAAAATTTTCACGTTTTTCCCCACCTGGCAGAATGGCTTTAAGTTCTGTCAAAATAGCTTTCTCTGTAATGTCATACTGCACTAATTCCTTAACAACTTCAGAACCCATAACAAGATTGACAAGCGAGATATATTTCACCTTGACCACCATCCATGCGATCAGCATTGAAAGAAATCGCCTTTATAGCAAACTACCTGGGGAGTACCATGCAGAGCAGCTTCAAGAGTTGCTGTTCCGGAAGTAACCAGTGCACGCTTCGGCAGCATAAAGAATTTCATAAGTTTTTTCTTTAATCAACCCTGACTGGAGCATTGCCAATTATTTTAAGATAAAGTTCATCAGGAATGTTTTTCACCCCAGCAAGAACAAACTGATATCCGGGAAAGTATGTATTACGATCTTAATCATTTCAGGAAGGATAATCTCAATTTCGTGTCTGCGGCTTCCTGCCAAAAATGCAATTACCGGTTTATCATCAATGCCAGAGATAATGTGTACATATTCTTTTGGCAGGAAACTGTGAGATTCGCTTTTCAATTTCATCAATAAGTGGATTTCCCTGATATTCAACAGTTATACCATGCTTTTTATAAAAATCAACTTCAAAAGGAAAGATGATGAACATCCGGTCGATAAATTTTTTAATTTTTTTCACCCTGCCTTCATTCCATGCCCATAGTTTGGGTGATATATAATAGAAAGTCCTGAATCCGGCTTTTTTTGCAAATTCGGCAATCCTGAGATTGAAACCCGGATAATCGATAAAAATCACGACATCAGGCTTAAATTCGATTAATCTGATGTCTTACAAAGATTAATGTTTTTGGAAATTGCGCCAAGATTTTTGATAACTGCAACAAAGCCCATGAAAGCCAGTTTCCTGTAATGAACAAGAAGAGTGGCTCCGGCAGATTCCATAAGATCTCCGCCCCAGCATAATATCTCAGCATCCTTATCGCTCTTTAAATAATTCTCTTACCAGATTTGAACCATGAAGGTCGCCCGACTGTTCTCCGGCAATTATAAAATACTTCATCCTAAAAACTTTACACCAAAAACAACCACAGCCCATACTGATAGTCATTGCCAGAACTCCACGTGTGGCCTTCAGCATATCGAACCTGTTAAATAACATAAAAATTAAAATATTCGGGAATACACATAAAGTAATTGAGTGTGTAATAATATCTGAAGCTGCAATTCTGGCAAGATATGAGTGAAGCGATTGATGACCGGAGGAGAACATATAGATCGTCAGGCCCACTATGAATGGAAGTATAAGTCCTGAAATTACACCTGTCATAACATTATCATATTTCTCACTGAATTTCATTTCTTAAACCTTGCTTTAAGATCATCAATGTACCAGTGGGCCGTCATATCGACACTAACGGGTACAACTGAAACAAAATTGTGTGCAATTGCCCATTCATCGGTATCGGTTGCATCAGGTTCATGATTCTGAAATACTCCGGTAAGCCAGTAATAAGTCTTGCCCATCGGATCTTTTCTTTTCTCAAACTCCTCTCTCCAGTTTCCTTTAGATTGCCTGCATATTTTTATGCCTTTTATTTCGCCTTTCCTGGCGGCAGGGATATTAACATTAAGGCATATACCTTCGGGAAGAGGCTCTCTGGCAAGCTTCTTCATCACAATCCTGATATACTTTTTACATACCGAGAAATCGGCCGTAGGGGAGAAATTATTCAGCGAAAAACCAACGGAGCTTATACCATATAAACATCCCTCTATTGCTGCAGCCATGGTACCCGAATAAAGAACGCTTACGGATGCATTCGAACCATGATTAATTCCTGAAACTACCCAGTCGGGAGTTCTGTCAACCAATTGATTAATAGCAATTTTTACGCTATCTGTGGGAGTTCCGTTGCAGGCATAAATCCTGTGCCTGTCATTCTCTTCGAGCAACTTGACGCGGAGGGGAGTTTTAACAGTCAATGCCTGAGACATTCCCGACATGCTTTCAACTGTTGACACCAGGATCACCTTTCCAAATTCCTCCATCACATCAAGAAGGGTCCTTAATCCTCCGGCATACAGACCATCATCATTTGTTAAAAAAATAAGCTTATCTTCCTTTTCAATAACCATATATCATATACATAGTGCGTTTGAGTTACAAATATAGATAAAATAGACACAATCCTGTTGAGCCGTATGATGGAACCTCTCCGCAGTTCATTTATGCAATAACTCTGAAGGGCAAATAAACGCAGGAGGCATTTCATCAATTCATTAAGGGACAATGAGATTACCTTCGGTGAGTTCATCAAACCAAAATGATAAACTCGCATTCCTCATCATATATATATTTTCCTTACTTTTGCAATCTTATTCGTAAATCTATAAGCTCAGATCTGACATGAAGATTTCATATAACTGGATTAAAGAATATTTAAAGATTGATCTTGAACCTGCAAAAGTTTCAGAGATTCTTACCGCTATCGGCCTTGAAATTGAAGGGATGGAAGAATGGATCTCCGTAAAAGGAGGACTTGAAGGTGTTGTCATTGGTGAAGTACTTACCTGTAAAAAACATCCTGATGCCGATAAACTTTTTTGTAACAACGATA
>CAVVGP010000179.1:0-4840 GCA_963747625.1 uncultured Bacteroidales bacterium
CTTGAGATCGGCCCATCGATAGGGATTTTGCGGGGTCTCTCTTAAGAAGTTCCCGGAATGTGGCGATGGCATCTTGGGCGTCCGCTTGCTCCACTCCCGTCAATTGCTGTCGTGCGCTCGACTCCAATGACGCGGTGTTGCAAATGAAGAAGCCGCACAGTACGCGCTCAATCTGCGCGTTGCTCTGCCCCAGCGTTTCCGGGAGAACGCCGGCCAATGAAAAGGCAACCAAGACTGCCCCAAAGATGAATGTCAGCGCTTTCAATTCAGCACTCTCTCCGAGCGACGGAACCCCTCCCAAGCCAATGGAATCTTGCGGAGAGTTTATCCGCCAATTGTCGGACCATCCATCAGCGCAAAGACGGCGGACATCAAAATGGGCGCACTCCCGCGAACCATGCCTTCTGCCAATCTAGCCCTAATCGCAGTGCGGATGATCCGGTGGGCAATGAGCGCTTCGCGGAGGAGGAGGAGGTGGTGGTGGTAAAAAGGTTTTTATAAATTCCGGATCATCCCGCAGCGTCCAGTAATCGTTTACCATATCAACCCAATAGAGTGAGAATGGAGGTATAATCTGTGGGAAAGCTGATGGGTACCTGCTTCTTGTGAGTCCTTCAAAAAACCGTGACTCATTAAGGTCGGTAATTGCATTCCTTACAAGACGGTCATCACCTGATACATAAAGAGATATGAGGGATTGTATTCGTGTATCACCAACATATTGCAGCTGCTCGTAATAGGGACAATCAAAATAAGTTTCGTTTGCACAAAGACGGGCAGTTCGCCATCCGACATTCCAGATTTTCTTTAAACCGGGCTGGTCCGATTCAAATACCGCATTCTCTTTCAGCGGGTATGCTGTGAATTCACTTGAAAAACTATTCAGTACCAATGGCTCTTTACCTGTTTCAATCTCCATCTGAAGATATCTCCACGTCCGGAACCAGAGAGGGCGAAACATTCTCGCGGAATTGCCATCAGGTAAAAAATAGTCAGAATATCCCAGGATTGATTTTCCATCAATTTCATTACGGTTTCCTTTTAATCCTTTTGAATCGAAAAGCGATTCGGCATATGTAAGTTTTATACTGCTTCCCTTTCCGCCCGAAACCAGCAGTTCAGGATATCCGGTAGTCAGGTTTCCCTGGTCGAACAATATTATTATTTTAGTATCTGAAGGAATAGTCCATTGAGACTTGCCGGTAAGAAATCCATCAGGCAAAGCCCCTCCAGAAATGCGTCTGACTGCGGTAAACTGTTGAGGTGCCTGCTCCAATGAAGGGATACTTCGTGGCGTAAGTTCCCAGTTTATGTCAGTTCCCACTCCCCTGGGATGTGCGGCATCAAGTGTGCGAGGCTTTAGCCAGGAATGGTCATCATAACCGGTTGTTTCCCAGTTCCAGGGATATAGTGATGCATCAACCCTGTCGCAGGGACCGACAACAGTGAATTGTCCGCTGGTCTCACTTGAGCCTGCAGGTGCTGGTGTATAAGCTTGATCTTTAAAAACTTTCCATGTAGTATCGGTATTTGCAATTTCCTCTGAAGGTGAGTTGCCCTGGACAATAAAAGCGGTTTTAATGCTGAACTGCGCCCATGGTTTTAATTCACCAAAATTCCATACTTCTGCTGCGAGAAGGTTTTTTCCTGGTTTGAGAAAAGCAGCTATATCAATGCTCTCAAATGACCAGTGCTCCAGATCGGAACGGGCAGGGCCAAAGCAGACTACCTTCCCGTTTACAAAAAGCCGGTACCTGTTATCAGCAGAAACATGAATAATAAATTCCTGTGGCTGCTCTTTCAGTTCAAAAATTTTTCTGAAATGAAAAACACCATAGTCCAGGAGAGATGCTGTAGGATGGGCTATCCATTTTGCTTTCCATCGTCTGTTGAGAAGAACAGGATTAATATTTTCAGATGGTAACTGCTGTACTGTCTGTGCAGATATATTTGCACATGTCAGTAAAATTGACAGAATAATAATTTTTGAGCGCATGGTTGAATTAGTTTAGTAGTATCAAATATACTTGATTAATTTCTTAAATACATATTATCATGTATCGGGGAAATAGCCTGATTAAATCTTCCATCAGCCATGTAAATGTTGATGTATTGAATGTTATGAAAGAGAGTTTCAGAAATGAGAGTTCACTGACTTCGTCGGACTAAGCCCAAAGGAAATCTCCTTGTCCTTATTTAAATTCATGAAAACCAAAACAGCTGGCTGATAAAAAAAATCAGTATATTCCGGTAAATTTTAATAACTCAGATCGTGAAAAAGAAACTTCTGTTTTTGATTCTGCCAGTGATATTTTTAAACGCAGGATATTCTTACTCACAAAATACAATCCTGCTTAAATCTCCTGACCAGCATCTAATATTTTCTTTCGCTGTCATACATGGTTATCCTTCCTATTCTGTATTATATAAAGACAAAACATTGATTGAAGACTCTCCTCTCAGCCTTAGAATTCAAAGAAACAGGTGAATTTGGACATAATCTGACGGTAGATGAACCAGTTTACAGGACTATAGATGAATCAGTATAAACTGTTTGTAGGGAAAACAAAAACTGCAAGGAACTTCTGCAATGAAGTCACTATTCCTTTAGAAGAGAAAGAAGCTCCATTTCGAAGGATAAATTTAAAATCAGGGTTTTTAATGATGGTATTGCTTTCAGGTACTTGTTTCCTGAGCATGGACAATGGAAATCATTTTCGCTGACAGATGAAAATACAACTTTCAGATTAACGGGGAATCCGGTTGTTCTTACTATGTTCCGGGCAAATTTCTGCACTTCCCATGAAGGCTTATATACGCGGTTACCGTACAGTGAAATAAAGCCTGACACATTAATGGATATGCCTGTGCTTTTTGATTTTCAGGGTATTTACATGGCAATTACAGAAGCTGAACTGGTTGATTATGCAGGTATGTACCTGATAAAAAATGGCGGGGTGCTTACAGTTAAATTATCACCACTGCCCGGACAAACGGAGATCTGCGTAAAGGCAGATGTGCCCATAAAAGCCCATGGAGGGTAATGTTGATAAGCGACAGGATTGGTGATTTGTTTGAATCCGACATTTTAACAAATCTGAATGAACCATGCAAAATAAAGGACATATCGTGGATAAAACCCGGGAAAGCTACCTGGCCATGGTGGAACGGATCTGTAGTCGGCGATTCATCCGTAACATCCAGGAAATAATTTTGAAACAAATAAATACTACATTGATTTTTGTGCCCGGAATGGATTGGAATATCATTCAGTAGTGGAATCCGGAGGTCACGAATGGTATGTCAACAATGGAACCGGCTATCAGCCCGGAACCATTGGTTGACGTGACACAAGCCCGTTCACGGGCTGGATATGCAAAAGGTTTGCGATTATGCCAAGTCAAAGGGAGTTGGGATCCGTGTTTGGGTGCACTGGGCAGCACTGTATCCCAAGCTGGATGAGGCATTTCCGCAATACGAAAAATGGGGCATCCGGGGATTAATGGTTGATTTTATGGATCGTGACGATCAGGAAATGGTAAATATTCAAAGTGAAATTCTTCAAAAAGCAGCTGCGCATCACCTGCATATCCAATTTCATGGAGCTTATAAACCTACGGGCCTGTCGAGAACATGGCCAAACGAATTTACACGCGAAGGAACATTAAACTATGAGGTGGATAAATGGGATACAACAGTCACGCCTGCCCATGATCTGAATGTAGTTTTCACAAGATTACTGGCAGGACCGACAGATTATCATCTCGGTGGTTTCAGGGCGGTACCTGAAAATCAATTTAAGGTACATTATATAAAACCGCTGGTTATGGGAACCCGTTGCCATATGCTTGCAATGTATGTGGTTCTGGAAAGTTATCTCAGCCTGGTTTGTGATTATCCTGAAGCCTACGAAGGTCAGCCCGGTTTCGAATTTATAAGGGAAATACCGACAGTGTGGGATAAGACAAAAGTCCTTGATGCTGAGGTTTCTGAATATATAATTATAGCAAGGGAGAAGAATTCCGAATGGTATGTCGGCTCCATAACTGATGCTCCAAGAAATGAAGCTGTTTCGTTCAGTTTTCTTCCTGAGGGAAAATATACTGCAGAGATTTATTCAGATGTACAGGATGATGTCAATGGAGTCAAAAAAGAAATTAAAGATATCTCTCCGGAAAGTAAAATATTACTCCACCTTTCTCGGGGTGGGACATGGTGATTCATATATTTAAAAGGTAAAATTTAAGGCTTTAAATATAGATGTGTAAATGCTTAAATCATAAATTATTGCAGGAATGATTTTTCTTGAAATAGCCAAGCATTTCTGGGTTAAAGCTGTTTTAGTATTTCTTTCTTCCATTTTTCTGACAAATGCGGGGTACTGTCAGTTTGATTTTGGGCATACTATACCAAAATAAATAACGGGAGACAACTACGGCGGCGCCGTAACGCGGACCAGTTTCGCCTGATGCAGAAATTTTTCCTCGCCTTCCTTGAGCGAAATGGAATCGACGATGCCCTTGCCTTGCAAGAATTTCAGACCGGCTTCGATGACCTCCCATTTCAAGGAGTCCACCATCACCGGCACCTTGCAGATGTCCGGTTCGGTTGTGACCAGATGGAGAAACCGCGTCATCGCGGCAACGCCGTCAATCATTCCCTCGTCCATGCAAACGTCAATGACCTGCGCGCCGTTCTCCACCTGCTGGCGGGCGACGGTGAGCGCGGCCTCATAATCGCCGGCCTTGATAAGCTGGGCGAACTTCGGCGAACCGGCGACGTTGGTACGCTCACCGATGTTGATGAAGTCTATTGAAGCAGTTTGGGGCAAAAGTCGGAC
>CAVVGP010000180.1:0-12278 GCA_963747625.1 uncultured Bacteroidales bacterium
ACGAAGATGCACCTTAAATATAGCTTCTCTTTCATTAAGATCAGGAAGCTCCACATGTATCTGACGGTCAAAACGACCTGCCCTCATTAATGCCCTGTCGAGTATATCTGCCCTGTTTGTCGCAGCCAGTATAATAACTCCTATATTGGTACCAAAACCATCCATCTCAGTAAGAAGCTGGTTAAGCGTGTTTTCTCTTTCGTCATTTGATCCGAAATTTGCATTCCGCCCTCTTGCCCTTCCCACAGCGTCTATTTCATCAATAAAAACAATACATGGTGCTTTTTCTTTTGCCTGTTTAAAAAGGTCTCTTACCCTTGAAGCACCTACTCCAACAAACATTTCAACAAAATCTGAACCTGAAATGGAGAAAAACGGAACATTTGCTTCACCGGCAACAGCTTTTGCAAGCATTGTTTTTCCAGTCCCGGGAGGACCAATCAACAGGGCACCCTTGGGAATTTTACCCCCCAGATTGGTATATTTCTTTGGATTCTTAAGAAAATCAACAATTTCCATCACTTCTGTCTTAGCCTCTTCAAGGCCAGCGACATCATTGAAATTCAACTTGACATTTGTATCCTTATCAAATATCTGGGCACGCGATTTCCCTACACTGAATATGCCTCCAGCTCCTCCAGCTCCTCCTCCTGACATCCGCTTCATCATGAACAGCCAGAAGCCAATTAATAAAGCAGGCAGCAATAACCATGAAAGTACGTCGCCAAACCAGTTTTTACGCGTCTGATAATCCGGATAAATAATATCTTTATCAGCATATCCGGCATCCTTTTGTTCCTTCAGCAGGAAGGGTTCAAAAGTACTTATATCACCTATATTATATGTAAAGTTTGGTTTGGGCAATGCAAGGCCAAAGCTTGTTCCCGGCTTTGGCAGTTTCGGATATCTACCCGATTCAAGAGCCTCCTTTTTAAGATAGATCTCAGCTTCTTCCTTATTTACAACGACTATTTTATCAATATCGTGATTAGCGATCATTGACTTTATTTCACTTGTCGTTGTCTGCTGTACTGCTTTTCCGTTATTTAATACTGAAAAAAGAATAAGGGAGACTGCAAGAACTGCAAAAATCCAGTTGGTATTAAACCGTGGTTTCAAATTCTTATCAGGCTGTTTATCAGGGCCCTTATTATTACTTGTATTTTCTGCCATAAATATTTAACTTACTGTATTTTATCTTCCATGACCTCAATTTCCGCATCAGCCCAGAGTGACTCCAGACTGTAAAAATTCCTGTACTCCTCAAGAAATACGTGAACAATCAAGTTCCCATAATCAAGCAGCACCCAGAAACAATTATCAAGACCTTCAATATGCAACGGTTTTTCAAACGCTTCCTTTCTCACCATATCCTCTACAGAATCACAAATAGCACTTACCTGTGTTCCTGATGATCCATGACATATAACAAAATAATCTGCAATTCTGTTCTCCAGTTTTGTTAAATCAATTTTCAGAACATTTTGCCCCTTCTTCTCAAAAATACCTTTTAAAACGCTCTCTAAAAGGACCTCAGTTCCGTCAGATTTTTTCTTCATCAATATTTATCAGTTTCATATTAAGTCGCAAAAGTACCACTTTAATCTGTATTTTTGTAATTGTAAAGCTCTTTTGCAATTTCAATGCCAATCTTAATTATATTGATAAAACGCATTGCAAAAATATATTGTTTTATTTCAAGTAACTCATAATCATGATATTAGGCTCATATTTATTATTTTTTGATAACTTGTCATCAACGAATACTCATTTAGCTGAACTTTTAAAAAAGAAAGATCTTCCCGAGGGCACAATAGTTCATGCCGGTTATCAATCGCACGGTAAAGGTTATTATGGAAATCAATGGGAAAGTGAAAAAGACAAAAACCTGTTAATAAGCGTTTTACTGTTTCCCAAATTCCTGAATCCAAAGGATCAGTTCTATATATCAATGTCAATCTCACTGGGGATTTGTGATTTTTTACTGAGATTTATTACGGATTGTTCAATAAAATGGCCGAATGACATATATGTAAACAATGACAAAATAGCAGGTATATTAATTGAGAACTCTGTAATGGCCGATCAGATTGAATCGACTATTGTGGGAATAGGCCTGAATATTAATAGCAAAAGTTTATAAGCGATGCGCCTAATCCTGTTTCACTCCGCCTTCTGACTGGAACAACCTATGATCTTTCTGTTTGCCTTGGTCAACTGTTATCTGACCTTGACAAAAGGTATAAACAATTAATTTCTGGGAAAACCGGAGAGATAATAAATGAATATGTTTCCAGGTTATTTTGTTTGAATAAATGGTGTGAATTCAGTGATAGTAATGGAATCTTTACCGGAAAAATTCTTACAATAGCCGACTCTGGCAGGCTGAAAATTGAGAGAAAGAACGGATTAATTGAAGACTATGCTTTTAAAGAGATAGATTTTATTTTGTAATGTCAGTCCATCCACTGAAGCTTTCCATCTGAACAATAAGTATTTCGAGGAACTGCACAATAGGTTTTGATGCCATCAGCTTCATCATCGGATTCAAATCTGCACTAAGACTGATTTTAACTTCCGCCTGATTTATTAAATTATCGGTTATATCCAAAGTCACTGAAAAGTCATTTTTATTCAGAGCATCTCCATCAAATATAACTTTATTATATTTTTCTTTTTGAGATAATCTTACCGACACCGTTCCGATCATCGATACATTGAAAGTGCAGTATTCTTTTTCAGCATTCCAGTTATTAATTTCCCTGTCCGAAATAAATTGTCTGAAATTCCTTATATCAGTTACAAATGCAAAAAACTCCTCAGAATTGCAGGTCAGTTTCCCAAGCCTGCTTTCGAAATATGATATATCGGTCATAAATTTATAATTCAGTTTTTATTATTATTACACTCCATCCTCCACCAGGTATTAGAAATAAAGAGGATCGGTACTCCTGTTGCTTATTATTTCACAGCCATCCGGTTCTTCATCGACAGTTATTACATGTTTTATTTCTAGCCCCATACAGCAGGATCTAATCTCCACTTCTTCAATGTTTCGACTTCTGATTGTCCGATATATCCGGTTTTCAGAGCTGTTTCAACAAGGACAGAATAGTTACTTAATGTATTCAATCTGCAATTTCTGGAAGCAAAGGCATCTGAAGCTTTTTTGAATTCGTAAGTAAATATTGCAACCATGCCCAGAACATCACAATCGGATTCCCTGAGAGCGTTCACAGCATTCAGGCTGCTGCCACCTGTGGATATAAGATCCTCTACCACAACAACTTTTTGTCCTGCTGTAAAATAACCTTCTATCTGGTTTCCCAGTCCATGCTCCTTAGCTTCGGATCTGACATAAATAAATGGCAACCCAAGTTTATCAGCAACAAGTGCCCCATGAGCATAGCCCCTGTTGCAACGCCGGCTATGAGTTCTGCCTGGGGATAAAGATCTTTATGAGATTGGCAAATGAATCCCGGATATAAAGATCTTACCTCCGGATATGAAAGAGTTTTACGATTATCACAATAAATTGGTGACTTCCATCCCGAAGCCCATGTAAAAGGATTTGACGGTTGCAATTTAATTGCTTTAATTTGTAAAAGATATTCAGCGATTTTTTTTGCAAAATTTCCCATTGGATTATGTATAAAGTTCATTTCGAGAACAGATTCATAATGATAAGCCCTGAACCTGACAGCATACAAAAATACGGCTTATTCCATAAATTTTATGACACAAAGGAACTTTATAAAATTATTGCTGATTTTCAGTCAGATAAGAGCATTCCTTCCATCAATATATATGGACCCAATATCAAGCATATCTGGAAAATATTCAGGATTTATTTTACAGAGGTAGGGGCGGCAGGCGGACTTGTAAAACACAATTCTGGCAGGTATCTTTTTATTGAAAAGAAGGGGAAGCTTGATCTGCCAAAAGGGCACATTGAAGAAGGGGAAGAACCCGAAGAATGCGCTTTAAGAGAAGTTACTGAAGAATGCGGAATTAAGGGTCACATTATTATAAAGCCAATAGCGCCGAGTTATCATACCTATAGCTGGGAAGGGATTTCATACCTGAAAAAAACAAATTGGTATCTGATGAATTATGAAGGGGAGATGATAACCAAACCACAGGTATCGGAAGGAATTACAAAAGTTGAATGGCTTTTCCCTGATGAATTAAACTGTATAAAAAGCAGTGCCTGGCTTTCGCTGATGGACCTTATCAACAGTTCCATTCTCAGGTAATTAATCATCTGTTCGCTCTTTCCTTTATAATCTTTTATATTAATAGCGGCAGGAACAAATTTTGAAGCATCCCCTCCGCTTCTGATTATATCCCTCACTATAGTGGAATTTATGAATGAATGTTCAGGTACTGTAAGAAGAAAAACCGTTTCAATGTCAGGTGCGATCGATTTGTTTACCTGGCCAATAGCCCTTTCAAACTCAAAATCAGCAGCCGTTCTTAACCCGCGCAGAAGATAACCTGCCCCGTTCTTTTTACAGTAATCAACGGTAAGTCCTTCATAATGATCTACTCTTACTCTTGGTTCATTTTCAAAAACTTTTGAGATCATTTCTTCCCTGATTTTAAGAGAAAAATAGTTCTTTTTCAAAGCATTCGCTCCCACGGCAATTATAATTTCATCAAAGAGGCTCATAGCACGCCTGATTATTGCTTCATGTCCGATAGTAAAAGGATCAAATGATCCTGGAAATACAGCTACTTTTTTCATTCAAATGATATTTTTTTAGGATTTTTTACTTTTTGTCTAAGTAAAGCAAGCTGAAGAACGTCCATTATTGTCTCGACATAATGGAACTTTAATCCCTCTATATATATCTCCTTGATGTCTTCAACATCCTTCCTGTTTTCTTCCGACAGTATAATCTCCTTTATACTTGCCCTTTTGGCCGCCAGGATCTTTTCTTTAATGCCTCCTACCGGAAGAACTTTCCCCCGCAATGTTATCTCACCGGTCATTGCCATATATTTTTTGACTTTTCTCTGAGTAAATGCAGAAGCTATTGAAGTAGCCATAGTTATTCCGGCTGATGGACCGTCTTTTGGAATTGCTCCCTCAGGAACATGAATATGAATATTCCATTTTTCAGAAAAATTATCAGGGAGTTCCAGTAGTTCTGCATTGGATTTCAGATACTCAAGAGCAATTATTGCCGATTCCTTCATTACCTCACCAAGATTACCTGTCAGTGTCAGTTTACCTGTACCTTTACTAAGGCTGGTTTCGACAAACAAAATCTCGCCTCCGGCTGCTGTCCATGCCAGCCCTGTAACAACACCTGCTTGTTCATTTCCGGAATAAAGATCGCGGGTATACTTTGGCGGACCTAGTATTTCTGTAAGTTTTCCAGGCGAAAGTACAGTGTCATATTTTGTTTCAGAAGCAATATTCTTTGCTGTGACCCTTATTATCTTTGCCAGTCGTTTATCAAGTTCCCGAACACCTGATTCCCTTGTATATTTGTCAATAATCGCCTCCATCACATTATTATCGATGGTAATCTGATCTTCTTTTACACCATGATTTTCAAGTTGTTTGGGAAACAGATGCCGTTTTGCTATTTCAAGTTTCTCCTCAACAAGGTACCCCGTAATTTCAATTAGTTCCATTCTGTCGCGGAGTGCCGGGCTGATTGTAGCAAGATTATTGGCAGTAGCGATGAATAATACTTTTGAAAGATCATATTCCATTTCAAGGAAATTGTCAAAGAAGGTACTGTTTTGTTCCGGATCAAGTACTTCAAGCAGGGCTGAGGAAGGATCACCCCTGAAATCCTGACCTACTTTGTCAATTTCATCAAGGATAAAAACAGGATTTGAAGAACCGGCTCTCTTTATGTTCTGGATTATTCTGCCTGGCATTGCCCCTATGTAAGTTTTTCTATGTCCCCTTATCTCAGCCTCATCATGTAAACCACCAAGTGACATTCTGACATACTTTCTGTCGAGTGCCTTGGCTACGGATCTGCCAAGAGAAGTTTTACCCACGCCGGGAGGTCCAAAAAGGCAGAGTATCGGAGATTTAAGATCTCCTTTAAGCTTAAGCACTGCAAGATGCTCCAGGATTCTTTCTTTAACTTCATCAAGTCCAAAATGGTCCCCGTCGAGAACTCTCCTTGCATTATTAAGATCAAGGTTATCCACTGTACAAAAATCCCACGGCAGATCAAGCAGGGTCTGAATATAGTTTACCTGAACGGAATATTCAGCAGCAGCAGGATTAAGTCGATGGAGCTTATCCAGTTCTTTGTCAAATACCTTTTTGACATCAGCATTCCATTCTTTAGACTGACCTTTTCTAATGTATTCTTCAATCTCCTTCTCAACAGGGTTTCCTCCAAGCTCATTCTGGATGGTCTTCATCTGCTGATGAAGCAGGAATTCTCTTTGCTGCTGATCAAGATCGCTTTTAACCTTTGACTGTAATTCATTTTTAAGTTCCAGAACCTGTATCTCCTGTACAAGAAACTCGAGCAACATAAACCCTCTGTCTCGTAAAATATTAATTTCCAGAAGTTTTTGCTTATCCTGAATCTTAATATCGGTATTTGAACAGATGAAATTGATCAGATATGTATTATTTTCAATGTTCTTGATCGCAAAGGAAGCTTCAGGGCTTATATTCGGATTGATTTTAATAATTTTGAGGGACAGATCTTTAAGTGACCCAACAATAGCATCAAAATCCTTACTAAGGATATTCCGGCTTCATTTCAGGTATCGTCTTGACTTTTGCAATAAAATAGGGATCATCCGTCACAAGTTCCTGCAAAACCATCCTTTTTCGCCCCTGTATAATTGCAGTGGTTGATCCGTCAGGCATCTCAAGCAGCTTGACTATCTGACCAATAGTTCCTATAGAGTGGAGGTCCTGGAATTCAGGATTATCAATATCAGGATCTTTTTGTGCAACCGTGCCGACTATTTTGTTGGTGCGGTAAGCATCTTTAATTAACTGTATCGATTTTGGACGGCCAATTGAAATAGGAAGAACCACACCCGGGAAGAGAACAGTATTTCTGAGTGAAAGTATGGGAATAGCTTCAGGAACTTCAACATCCTCAAGTTCACCATCATCCCCATCAGCAATAATAGGTATTATATCTCCGTCTCCATCTAGGATATCAGGGAATAATACATCACTGACCGGTCTCCTGAATTTCTTTTCCATCTGTAATATTATCCTTACTTTTTAGTTTTTAAAATCATTATAGCTATAATCCGCATTTCCCCAGTTTAATCATGCTTATTTTTAAATTCCCCCTTCCAAAATTGCCAGTTCCTAAGCCTGCCTCATGCTCTCTTGCGACTTTTAACTGTCAGTCTTACCGGAAGTGTCAAAATTACATAATATTTTTACAACTGCCGTGATATTGAGCATTGCAATGATTGTGCCACAATACTAATTAGAACAAAAAAAAGGGACATGCCATGGCACGTCCCTACTTTTAATTGTATATTTTTATTGTTATTTCTTTTTGCCTATATGATCTTTGTAACGGTTCATAAATTTATCTACCCTTCCGGCAGTATCAACAAGCTTCATCTTACCTGTATAAAAAGGATGAGACGTATTTGATATCTCAAGCTTGATAAGAGGATATTCATTTCCATCTTCCCATTTTATATTCTCCCTTGAAGGAGCAGTCGATTTACTCAAAAAAGAAGTTCCGTTTGACATATCCTGAAATACTACAAACCTGTAGTTGCTTGGATGAATACCGTTTTTCATTGTTCAATATTTTTTATCCTGATTAATCCTTTATAAAATTCCCCTGTTTAGGGCTTGCAAAATTAATTAACATTCTTTAAAATACAAAAGTAAATTCAAAATTAATGATAATATCATCGATTTTGCTATTAAATTATTGTTTATCAGACATTTCATCTTTATATCTGACCATGTTAAGTTTAGATTTGCTCATGTACCGGTAAGTAATATGAGTTTTTGCTTTCTTCGCGCCGAGTGCCTCATAAATTGCAATCATTTTAGGATTATAGTCTCCTACCCATGAAAGTTCAAGTTCCTTTAGCCATGGCTTCTTTTTAAATACTTTATAAAGCTGTAAAAAGATTGCAGATTCCACTCCGCTGTTCTGATAAGCAGGATGAACTCCTCCAACAACAGCACGCATTCTGGTCATTTCATGTGTCAGTTTAAAATACACAAATCTTATAAGGTTCCAGATATTCAGTTTCCCTTTAAAATGCCTGAGTATCTGGTTCAGGTCAGGAAAAAGGACAAAAAAAGCAATCGGCTTATCATAAAAATATGCGAACCAAATAAGTTTTTCATCGATAACAAACTTGGCCTTTTCGAACGAATCATTCAGGAGAGCAGGTTCAAGAGGTGTAAAATCTTCTTTAAAAACCGACCAGGTTGAATTATAGATTTCAGAGATATCGTTTAAATATTTTTCTTTGTTTCTGAACTCGAAATGATGAAATGTGTACCCCGGTCTTTTTGACAGCCATTCAGCTATTTTCATTAACCTTCCTGGAAACTGCACTATCTTTTTATTTGCATCTCTTACATCCCTGTGATATGAGTACTGTTCAAAATAATTCTTAAAACCATATTCCTCAAAAAAGGACTGGTAATATTTCTTGTTATAAGGCATTCCGTATCCCTGCTGCATGAAACCATCAACCAGTAATCCCCAGTTATTGTCGTTTTCACCGAAATTTATTGGCCCGTCAACAGCCTCCATCCCATGTGAAATATTCCATTCAATAGCTGTATCGAACAAAATAAACGCTGCCTCTTTGTCTTCAATAATTTCGAAAAAGCCTAAACCACCCGTTGGCTGCCTGTTCGCAGATGATCTTCTTCTATCAATAAAGGCTGCAACTCTTCCTATAGTTTCGTTGTTTCCGTCTTTTAGAATCCACCTGGCTGCTTCTCCGTGTTTAAATGATTGTGGCGCGGGATTATCAGCGCGCCAGAGAACGACGCCATCGGGCTGCCAACAGACCAACTCGGGCGGGGCAACGTTCGAGACTGCCCGGGAGCTCGACCTCACCTCCCGGCAGGGGGACCGTGAGACGGTCGGCGGCTTTCGGGCCGTAGCCCGGGCTGGCCTGCAGACGGGCAGCCAAAATGCTGAGGCCGGCGTTTTGGGTTCGCGGCTGGCCGGCCGTCCAGGGCTGCTGGACAAATAGCCAGTGGGATAATGAGAAGATGATGGACAGGATCGGAATGGCGGCCAGCCCTTGCAGGGATCTCAAGGCGGGGCTGGAAGACCACCAGCAATGCCGGCGGGGACGCGTTGAGCTAGGCCTGGCGGGACCGGCCTCAGTGCCGTTGAATCCAGTGAGCGCGAGGGCGGCGCAAGGGAGGAGGGCAGCCAGGATCCAAATGAAGAGAATGCCGGAGGGTATTCCGCTTAGATTTTCGAGTCCCTCCCGGGGCTGGCAGAGCGCCATCGAAAAGCCAAAACTGGCAAGTCCCAACAGGAGGCCAAAGGCCGCCAGCGCAGCCCCCCGCAGGCGGCCCTGACTGCGGCGAATGTCCTCCAACGCGACGGCGCCGAGAAATGCCGTGGCCGTCCACCCCGGTTGGAAAAGGAGGACGCTCAGCAACTTCTGTCCCCAACCTGGGGGGCCGACGGAAAAATCCACTATTCCAAGGACTGCCACGGTGGCGACCAAAGCGTTGGTCAGCACCGGGGCGATCGCCAGCAAGGCACAAGCCACCGCCAGCCGAGAGAGGCTGGATGGTGACGGCGGTCTGAAGGGGTGGAATTCACGACGGATTCCGGCGTCGCGCAACAGCAGGAGGGAGCGCGCGCCCACGACCAGGCCGACGGGCATCAATGGCGGGGTCAACATGGCGCAGGCTGCCGCGGCGCGCGCCAGGCCGAGGTCTGGAGGGAACGCATCCGCAGCGCTCCCACGATGATTGCCAGGTTCAGCGCCGGGAACAGCGGGGCAAGCCACATCATGGCCCAGGAGAAGGGCTGGGGCGGGTTCCAGCCGGCAAATCTGCCAGGAACATTCCTGCGTTGGCGAAACCCAGGCTGGGGAGAACGCAGCACAGGGCCAGGCCCGGCCGCGCCCAGTAGGAGCAGGGCGTTCGCCGGGCGGCGGAGCGTCCATCGGGCGGCCTCGGTGGCGGCGCTGGGCGCAGGTTCCGTGGGCGCTCGATCGGCGCGGGATCCGCGGAGGGTTCGGCGCCGAGGGTCTCGACTGCGGTCTTGATTTCGCTGACTTGCTGGTAGCGGAGTTCGGGCTTCCTTTCCAAGGCGCACAAGACACGGCATCAAGGCGGACGTCCACGCGGACCTTCCTGGACGGGGGTTCGAGGCCGCGGCCAGGAAGCTCGCCGGTGAGCATCTGGTAAAACACGACGCCCAGGGCATAGATGTCGGCCCGATGGTCAACGTCTGCCGGGTGTCGAGCTGTTCCGGGGCCATGTAGTTGGGGGTGCCCATAACCTGGCCCATTCCGGTAAGCCAGCCGGCCCAGCGGGCGGCAGCCGGGCCGCGTCCGGCTCGGGTTCTCCTCGCGCGAGCTTGGCCAGGCCGAAATCGGCCACTTTGACCCGGCCGCGCCGGTCGAGCAGGATATTTTCGGGTTTAATATCGCGGTGGACGACGCCCTGGTCATGGGCGAACTTGGAGGGCGTCGCAAATCTGCGGCACAATGCCCAGGGCCTCGCGGGGAGAGATGCGCCCGGCCGCGAGGAGTTGACGCAGGTTCACCCCGTCCACGAACTCCATCAGGAAGTAATAAAGCCGGTTCTGGACACAGCCAAATTCATAGAGGGTGACGATTCCGGGATGATTCGAGCTGGGCCAGGGCCCTGGCCTCGCCGGAACCGCTCGGCAAAGGCGGGGTCTTCACCGCGGCGGGCGGGAGGATTTTCAGGGCGACCCATCGGTCCAGTTGCTTCTGGCGCGCTTGGTACACCGCGCCCATGCCGCCCTTGCCCAGGAGGGCCCGGATTTCGAGCTGGGGGAACAGGGGGGCCAACTCGGCCACCGGGAGGCGGCTCGAAAGGGTGGGCTGCGGGTCCGGTCAGGTGTCCGGGACAGCGCCCTGTTGCAACAGGCAGGCCGGGCAAAGGCCGGCGAGCGCCCCGGCCGGCAGCCGCGCTCCGCATTTAGCGCAATTCTGAGACGTGGCCGGATTCACTTCAGGTCCATTCATACCCCTCTTCAGAAGCGAAACCGAGAGAATGTTACAGCAAATGTTGATCCGGAAAGGTCTTCCCCGTTCAGGAGGTGTGCGCAGGGAGGATTGAGAGGGATGGCACGGGCGCTCAGGTCAAATCCGAAATCCGAAGGCCGAAATCCGAAGGAAATCCGAAATCCGAAATCCGAAGCGCCCGCGCCACCGGCTCACCTCGTGTGGCGGCACAGGGCCTCCCCTTCTCTGCTTTCGTTACCGGGCCGTGCAATTTGGCGTTCGGATTTCGGTTTTCCTTCGGATTTCGGCCTTCGGGTTTCGGGTTTCAGGAACGCAGTCGCCCACGGAACACACCCACCCCCCACAGGGGTTAAAAGCGGGGAGGCGAGGCGACTTGACGCCCTGCTCCAATGGAGTATGTACAAAGAGATAGCGAAATGAAACGTCAAAGATACGGGAGATGCTTCGGGCCAAGCAGCGGATTGAGACCGGCGCCTCGGCGCCAGCGAGCGTCTGGGAACTGCGTCCGTATGGAAAAGGGAGTTTTACTCGGAAGGGCGTTGACCCCAAAGCATTTCAGGCCGAGCAACGAGCGGGGTCTGCCGAATAGTTGCGAGAATCGCTTGCGTATCGTCAAGGGCTGTGAGAGTATGAAACGAGCATTGGCGAACCATTGCGAACATAGGTTAATCAGCCGTTTTTCAAATAGAATCCGGGCCTGATCCGGCATGGGGTATATGGTCAAGGCTGTTTTCGTTTTGCGAGCACTTCGCATTGGCCGACGCGAACCGACGGCCCGCAGGGGGGGCGCAGCGGGGGCACAAAAGACCGAGCGGAGTCGCCCGTTGCGTCCAATCCTATTGCCGGCCTGTGGCATCTGCATGAGGCGGGCAGGCTATTCAAGCCGGCGACTATAGACGCCAAGCCATGCCGCGTCGGGCGCGGGCGCGGGCGCGGGCGGGCGGGCGCGGGCGGGCGGGCGCGGGCGGGCGGGCGGGCGGGCGCGCGGGCGGGCGCGCGCGCGCGGGCGGGCGCGCGCGCGCGCGCGCGCGTACTCGCGCGCGCGCCGCCAGCAGCAGCAGCAGCAGCAGCAGCAGCAGCAGGGGGGGGGG
>CAVVGP010000181.1:0-7783 GCA_963747625.1 uncultured Bacteroidales bacterium
AATCCCCACATAAAAGGACAGCTGGTCGCTGTATCCTTCTGCCTCAATATAGACACTCCCATCTGATAAATTTTTAACGAATCCTTTAATCCCAAGGTTCCGTGCTTCCTTTAAAGCGCTCCATCGGAATCCTACACCCTGAACCTGACCGGTAATTAAAATCTTGTATAACAGTTTTTCCTTCATGCATTATACAATTTTAATTCAAATCTAATCAATACATTATAAATTATTACATTTTTGTAAAATTTCGGTTTAAAAATAATCATTGCATTAAACATTACTAACGATTACATTTGGCTTCATATAGTGTTATAAGGATATTTAAACAGGAAAATGGTCTTTAAATTTCAGAGATGAAAAATTTGCTTAAAAGGATACCTGCACATATAGATGGGAAAGCTGTAGAAAGGGATGAGAATTGCAGAGTCTGTAATGAAAAAACAGGGGAGCAGATCGGTGTGGTTGATTACTGGGACATTAAAACATCGAGACTTGTAAGGTGCTCAAAATGCAATCATATACAGCTCGATCCGATGTTAACTGAGGCTGAGACTTCAAGAGGGTGTTATGCTTATTATTTTGATGATGTTTTAAGGTCAGATATTAAAGTTCAATATATCAACTGGATCAGAAACTTCAGGCGGGGAGTAGTCTTTGGATATTCATTAAAAAGAAAAAAGATAGTGCCTCATTCAGTATTGGAACTGGGCGCCGGGTCGGGCTATTTTTCTGCCGGATTAAAATTTGTTTTTCCTGATGCTGACATAACAATAATGGATATTAATCTTAATGTGACAAATTTTAATAAGAAGCATCATAAATACAAAACAATACATGGTATTCCTGACAATTTTGTCGCCGGTTGCGAAAGAAAATTTGACCTGGTAATTGCGCGGGATATTATCGAACACGTAAACGATATATCAAAAGTATTAAAGAATGTTTATAAGTACCTTACCGAAGATGGTTATTTTCATTTTATAACACCTAACGGTCATGAAGATGTATGGAAGCATTATTTGACTTCAATGATGACAAATTCAGCATCTGAACTTCTTATAAATCATGTAAATTATTATGACGGTAAAGGGCTCAGGAAGTTCCTTATTCGGGAAGGATTTCTTCCTGTCGATTATTATACTTTTAAAATCACTACTACTTTGCGGGGTACCGGATGGAAAAAGAATCATAAATTAATGAGTCCGGTCTCAGGAAAGAAAAATTCTGATAATTATCTTAAGGCTCTGTCTTTAGAAGTCGCCGATGACGGGTTAGAAAAGGACAAAATATTGGATAAGTGGTATATTCAGAGCCGGGCAAAATGGATTACACATTTTTTCAGTGTTTATCAGCACTTTTCAATAATCAGGATCAATCCTGATCTGAATGTAGGGCATGAAATATATGGTTTGTTTAAAAAAACTTATCTTTCCCAAACTTAAAAACATTTTCATATGAAGAAAAAAGTCTTAGTCCTTCTTTTATCGTTACTGGCCGGTAATATATTTATATATGGTCAGTCAGGCAATCAGCTTACAAATGAGCAGAAAGCATGTCTTTCGAAAGCAAATCGACATGAAAAAAATGGATGGATTTATCTTCATATTGAAGGGACACCGGAAGAACGAGGTTTTCAGCATGGGTATCTGCTGGCAAAAGAAATAAAGGAAGCTTTAAGGGATATGAATGTGGTATGGCATTATCAGACTGCATTGGATTGGCAATGGCTGGTTCAGCGAGGCGGCAAAATGTTCACTTCCAAAATTGATCCTGAAAATCTTGAAGAGATCGATGGAATTGTTGAAGGTTGCAAGGCAGCCGGCGTTCTGACAAGCCGCGATGAAATGGTGACATATAATGGTTCGCGGAACTCATGGGATACTGGTGGCCCACGGTGAAAGACACGGTTTCGCCTAATTCACCTGATCCCAAAAAAGAATCATGCAGTTCGTTTATTGCTACAGGTAGTATGACAGCGGATGGTGGCATTGTTCTGGCGCATAATACAATGAGTGGTTTCTATTATCCTCTTTGTAATGTCATTATTGATATTCTTCCGGATAAAGGACACCGCATTTTAATGCAATCAGTTGCCGGATTAATACATAGTGAAAGTGATTTTTTTATAACAAATGCCGGACTCGTTGGCTCAGAAACCACAATAGGTGGTTTCTTTCCGTTTGATGAAAAAGGTACGCCGGAATTTTCACGTATGCGGCATGCAACACAATATGCATCTTCAATCGATGAATGGTGTGATATAATGAAAAAGAAGAATAACGGAGGATATGCAAATGCATGGCTGATAGGAGATATTAATACGAACGAAATCGCCCGGCTCGAACTTGGATTGAAGTATGTGGGTTTTGAAAAGAAAAAAGATGGTTATTTTGTCGGATCAAATGTTGCTGAAGATTTAAGAATACTACGATTCGAAACCAGGACAAGTGAAACAAATATTAAGTCTTCATCGGTTGCCAGAAGGGTCAGGTGGAAACAGTTAATGAAAGAAAATGCCGGGAAAATAGACATAGGACTGGCGGAAAAATTCGAAGCCGATCATTATGACACCTATCTGAATGCAAATTCTCCTGATGTCAGAACTTTGTGTGCTCATCCCGACCTGGATCCTGATATATATGGAGCTGATATTCCCTTTTCCCCGTGGGGGACAATGGATGGAAAAGCAGTCGATTCCAAGATGGCAAAACAAATGTCGTTCGTTGCAAGATGGGGTTCTGCCTGCGGAATACCATTTGATGCCAATGCTTTCCTGGAAAAACATCCGCAGTTCGACTGGATGAAAGGGTTACTTGTAGACAGGCCCACTGAACCCTGGACTACCTTTACATCAGGAGAGGATAAGTAAATTTTCAATTTATCTGAAAGCATAAAGAATAAGCAGATGAATCCACATTCAAACCAATTCGATGCTGACCGAATCAAAAACTGTAATGCTTTTAATATTAATCAAATTGGGAGATCTGGAATAAGGAAGAATGGGACACCTGTTTTACTTCAGTAAAATATTTCGATGCTGAATCAATTGATTAAATTTTCATAATTTTAGCGACAATTAATTATCTGAATTAAGCACTTCATTATTTAAAATGGCAGAACAGGAAATTATAAAGCACGCTGAAAAAGCCTATAAAATTGTAAAGTCTTCAGGAAAGGACTTAAAGAATAAACTGATTGACATATTTATTGAAATTTTAATAATAGTTTTTGCCGTAACTATTTCCATATGGCTTTCGAACTGGAGTGAAAGCCGTCATGATCGTAATGAAGAGAGGGAATTTCTTATTGGTTTCAAAAAAGATATGCAAAGCGATATTTTATATATGACAAGAAGCAAAGAATTTTATGTAAACTCTTTGCACGGAATTAAGTACTTTCTAAAAGCAGGAAGCGGGGAGCTCTTAACAAAGACAGTACTAATAAATACACTTTTATCTTTTTTAGCAGTACTGACCTTGACCCGCACATTGGCAGGTATGAAGGTTTAAAGAGCAGCGGGAAATTTAAGATAATTGAAAATGTTGAATTATTAAACGATATAATTGATTTGCAGGAGACCATTATTCAGCGAATTCAAATACTTGATGAAAAGTATTATCAGCATACTCAGAAACTTGAATCCCTGATTGAACAGAATGTCCATCTTAAACAAAACGGAGATATAATAAATGCTGAAGAGTCAGTAAAAAGAAGCGATTTAAAGATACTTCTTGTTACAAGCGAGGGGTTGATTTTGTACAATATAATCAGTGTCCATGATGAGGGAATAAGGAAATGCAAAGATATCATTGCTCAGATTGACAATGAATTTAAATAAGAGAATCAACATACCGCTACTTGTTTAGCAAAGGATGGACAAGTGTTTATTTGCAACATATATGAATGCTTTTCTAAGGAAATCTTTCTGAGATTCAACGTATCCTTTTGATTATTGCTGAGGCAAAATTTAAAATTATTCCAGCCTGATTTCACTTAACTTTAATTTTCCCCAAAATTTAAGAGACTGAAACATCCCGGCTAAACTTTCGCTTAGCTCTTTTCCCATTTGGCTTATAAAATACTGCTGTTCATTGATTCATGCTAACAATTTTTCCTGTTGTCCCGTTAAATCAAAAAAAGGAAGATTGGTTCATATAATAATATGGCATTATGAGTCAAAGATTAAAACAGCTAAACCCTCAGCAATTATTAAAATTCTCTACCAATAGTTTGCTGTTTATTATAATTATTTTATTGGGCTGTGAGAAAAAAGATGGTTCAACATCATCAGATTATTGTTTTAAACTTTCCAGCCCCGAAATAGGTGCTGACAGTTTACTCCCCGTGGATTATACCTGTGACGGTGTAAGCGCCACGCTTCCGGTAAGATGGACCGGCACACCATCAGGAACCGTTTCTTTTGTTCTGATTATGTATCATGAAGCTTCACCTGCAGATATTCACTGTTATTGGGTTTTATACAATATCCCCGCAGATGTTGATAGTTTACCAAGAAACGTATCAGGCATAGGGACACTCGGAACAAACAGCATAAATGACAAGACTCAGTATTCGCCTCCCTGTTCCCAGGGACCAGGAATAAGAAATTATATTTTCACTTTATATGCATTGTCTCAAAAGCCTGTTTTAGCTGTCTCACAGGATAAGGTGGACAGGGAAATCATGCTAAATGCAGTTAAGGATATAACTATTGACAGTACTAAAATGACAGTCTATTATACACGTAATATTCAATAATAATTAATTCTTCAGATTATGAAAAGCAGAAATTATTTTACAATCAATGTAGCACTGTGCAATTTGGCACTTGCAACATTTTTTATGATGACCGCTTTTTCATCCTGTAAAAAGGATGATCCAGAGGTTACAGCTACTCAACCCCAATACACTATTACACAAACAATATCTGATGAGGCACAGCAAAATACTATGGCTTTTGATGCCCTGGGGTTTATGACAGGATGCCTGGGCTCCCAGACATTTCTTCCTCCCGGAAAGGTAGCAGATTACAGCGGGTTCCAGTACCTTCGGGACAATGATCCCACTGATCTGGGCCATAACACAAGTTTTGTGACCATAATTGCAGTTAATATTCTGAATATACTTAATGATGCTCATATCTAGCTTTTTGTTAACGCAGCTAACAGCCAGATTACGATGATAAACGAATATGCTTATCGGCGCTTTCCTTTATGTATGGCATTCAGAAGATTGATAGATAGTGATCTTCCTGCAGGCACGAGCGGTCTGAATGAAGATTCAGTCAGAGCTTATTCAGCATCATTATATAAAATTGACGGACGGATAAGCTATTACAGGGCTCAATTATTCGGTAAGGTTATTAATTCATTATCAAGTGACCAGAAAGCCAGGCTGGCGGCACTGAAAGCCAAAAATGGTGTAGGAAACTGGGATGCAACACTGCCTGATCCGCTTGAAAGTTTGCAACTACAACAAGGTGTTAACGTTGCAGTAATGACTTATGCCAGCGAAATTTATGCATGGTACGCCGGATCAGTTGATGCAGATGTCTATTTCTGTCCCGAGCGGCAGGGAACATATTTTGGTTCATTTTATCTTAAAGACTGGCCTGCAATGGGGAATCCGGATTATAGCATTGATGAGCAGCTTACAGCCAATGCTGGTCAGAATCTCTATAAGATTCTTACTTCAGATCAGCTTAATCAACTTACAAATGTTATTAATCTGCAAAGAACATCACTGCAATCAATAGTCAATACCCGTGAACAGGTATCGATTGAACTTAGAAAATACTTGGACGGAGGGGCAGCTGATTCAACTGCAGTTCAATCTCTTTCCGAAGCATATGGAAGCTATGATGGTGAAATTATTTATCTTTATGCGAAATATTTTTCCCAGATTTATCAATCAATGTCAAGTGAACAAAAAGATCAGATTGAAACACTTGCAAGTAATCTGGGATACGTTGCTCCGCAAGGTGCATTTTTATATTCTCAACCGATAGCAATGCCTGAAATTGAGAACACTGATTTTATGTTTAAATAATTTTTTTAAGATTAGAGTATTGAGTAGGCCATCTATTTAATGATGGATTACTCAATACTCAATTTTAATTTTGAAAAATGCAAAGAGAAAAATTATATATAAGAAATATTGGCACTGTACTTATACTTTTCATCTTTCTGTTGCTTTTACTTTTACCTGTTATTTTTGCCAGAGAAAATGGTAAAATTGTCTGGGTAAGTGTAATAAAGGTATGGCAGGATAAAGTATTACTTGTCCCGCTTTTTATAGTCAACCATTGGTTGCTGGTACCAAAACTGGTATTGAAAAAAAAATATTCATTGTACCTGGTGCTGGTATTTTTTTTGATATCAGCGGTCACGGCAGGGTACTATTTTTATGAGGAACCATCAAATGGCGATTTGTCGCCACGCCCAACCGAAAGAGGAGAATCGACTTTAAATTATCAGGAGATGAAAGTCATTCAGGAGCCGAGATCACCGCAGCCAATTCCTCCTTATGCTGATTTATTATTGTTTTCGCTTTTAATTTTAGCTGTAGATACAGGTTTATCATTTACAAAACACTGGCATATTAACGAAGAGGATAGAGTTCGTCTTGAAAAAGAAAATATTCAGGCACAACTTGGGATTTTACGGAATCAGATCAATCCTCATTTTTTTATGAATACCCTAAATAATATATATTCATTAATTGAAGCAGATAAAAAAAGATCAAGGCAGGCTGTAATGAGACTTTCAAAATTGATGCGCTATTTACTATATGAAAGTCAAAATGAGAAAGTTATCTTAAGCAAAGAATTCGATTTCATCAGAAATTATGTCGATTTAATGAAATTGCGTTTTATTGATGAGGTGGAAATAAAACTTGAAATACCTGAAACTTTTACTGATACGGAAATTCCGCCTTTACTCTTTATTTCATACCTTGAAAATGCTTTTAAACATGGTACAAGTTATCAGCATAAAAGCCTTATTGAAGCAAGCTTTGAACTTGAAAATGAACACTTGATGTTTTCATGCACAAACAGTAAAAATGTCTTCTCAGAAATTAATGCTTCAGGAGGAATTGGATTACAAAACAGCCGGCGACGACTTGACTTATTATATAAGAATAATTACTATTTAATAATAAATGAAACTGATAATACTTTTTCGGTAAAACTTAAAATTCCTCTTAAATGCAGCTGAAATGTGTTATTATTGACGACGAACCTCTGGCAATTGACGTAATTGCAGGACATATCGCCCAAACACCATTCCTTATCCTGGCTGAAAAATTTACACAACCGGTCAAAGCTTTTGAATATTTATCAGTGAACAGTATCGATATACTTTTTATTGACATCCAGATGCCTGACTTGTCAGGTCTTGAACTGGTCCGCAATTTGGAATATAAACCTGTAATTATTTTCACTACGGCTTACGATAAATATGGTGTGGAAGGGTTTAAAGTTGATGCAGCAGACTATCTTCTTAAACCTGTTGATTATCCTGATTTCCTTAAAGCCGCCGAAAAGGCCAGAAGGTGGATTAAGGCAAAAGATACTTCTGTAAACATAAAGTATGATAAGGAATTTCTATTCATAGAATCGGGATATAAGATTATTAGAATCGAACTTAAAACAATTTTATATATAGAAGGGATGAGCGAGTATGTGCGCATTCAGAGAAAATGCCAGGCCAATAATGTCGTTACTCAGTATGAAATCTCTTAAAGAATATTTGCCGGCTGATAAATTCATGCGCGTACA
>CAVVGP010000182.1:0-5666 GCA_963747625.1 uncultured Bacteroidales bacterium
TCCAGCCTTCCAACAATTATCACAAGGATTTCAATTATTGATATCAGGCTCACGACCAAAATAACAGGTCTCAGTTCGGACAAAAAACTTTCCCTGTTATTAAATTTTTCAGTGACACGCTGAAGCAAAACACTTGAAAATGATGTAGCCACAAGAGCAAGTGGAATTGACAGCAATAATTTGGCAAGATCGAAAAAACCAGCTGATTCTGACGAAAAAAATTTATTGATAAAAATCGGAGGCAACATATAACTGCAAGTGCTCATAAATGCAGGTATCATATTAAACTTAGGAAAATCCCTGTACTTTTTAAAGACATATTTCATCTTTATGAGGCTTACATTTTTAAATGACAAGCCTTTTTTGAAAGTCTGGATTACTACGGTCAGTACATTTACTAACTGTCCAATTATATCACTGTAAATCAATCCATTAGATTTTCTGATTAATGCGAAGCTTACTTGTGAGATTCCTTCTGATCCTCTTCGCATCAATTTATTCACAGAAACTGAATAAAATTTTTGTTTTCGTATAAGCCAATAGTTGAGGCACTGATATGTATTATAAAGAAATGCCCCTATGGGAATAATATATAATACATGTACCGGAAATGTAGAAGGAAGGTTGAGAAATAAAATGATTTTCTCTCCTTTTAACATTACGACAGTGAAAAGAAGAGAATTAAATATCAGGTTAAAAATAAGCGAAAGACTTAATACATTGACAGATTCTTTATCAGTTTTGGGAAGCACAATTGCACTATCGTACCTGAGAGATGAAATAACTATAATAATTCCAATCAGACTCAGGTATACTGAATATATACCAAAGGATTCTGGTGAAAAGAATCGTCGGAGGAAAGGCTGGAGAAGAATAGATATCAACTGGGCAATAACAGTGCCCGAAATTAATATTGAAGCACTTCGGAGAAGCTCAGACCGGAGAAGGTAGCTTGTAAAGTATTTAAAATCCAGTTTCAATTATTGGATGAATGAAAGATTGAGGAAGGAAGATTGGAAAATGGGAAAATTGAATTCAATAAATACTGAATATTGAATCAGAGAAAGTTACATTATTCTTCCATCATTCCGTATCTTTTTTGAACGGTACCTTCCTGTCAATAGCTCTTGTAATTATATAGAAAAGTAGTAGCGTAAAACCAAAAATCGGTATCTGCAAGATCTTCACTGTCCGGTAAATGATTATTAAAATGATTATAAACAAGTTAATGAGGATCAGTGAAAAATTGACTTTTTCGTGAAGAATCCGGCCTGTACAATTCTCTGGTAAGCATGTTTACAATGGGCTTCACTCAATTTTTCCTTATTTCGCCACCTTCTCAGTAATGTTAAGGTAGCATCGAACCAGAATGGAGATGTAAGCATAATCCAGTTGAGAATTGAAAACTCTAAGGTATTATGATAATATATCCCCAGAACAATCAGGATAAATCCCAGTTGAGTACTTCCGACATCACCCATAAAAATCTTTGCCTTAGGCCAGTTCCAGCACAGATAGCCTGTCACACAAGCTATCAGCAGAATGGTAACTAAATTCCACGACATTATAAATAGTACCGCAGAAATTGTGATCACTTCAACAGATGCGAACCCATCTACACCATCCATGAAGTTGAAAAGATTAATGAACCATACCATACCTATTATTACAAACGGGTAGATATAGAAGTTATAGTTGATATTTAACTCCGGTATAACCAGGGGGCGCAAACCGCTCAAAAAGTAAAAAGCCAGGATAGCTGTAAGAAATTGTACAATAAGCCTGATATGAGGACTCAGACCTTTTAGATCATCTGCGAGGCTTACAAGAGCCAGCATTATACCACTTAGAAGGGCGAAATAGAGCTTATGCTCAATGATACCGTAAAAATACAGTAATGTTATTCCAACATACCAGGTAAGAACTATTGCAATTCCGCCTCCTTTTGGTGTCGGAATAACGTGTAAACTCCTTTCGTTGGGGATATCGACCATTTTGTTCCTGAGAGCAAAATTTCTTATCAGGTACGTCAGAAGATAAGAAAGGAAACCAAGAGCCGCAATAATGACAAGCAATAAAAATAATATCAAATATGTGACTTTTTAAAAGTTTATAATCTGAAACTTTTGCTAACCTAATTAATTCATATACTTTGTGACCCTTTGTATAATCCTTTGAGTTCCTTTGTGGTTAAGAATTTTTTAGCCCAAAGTATCTCTAAGGTATAAATGAAGTAACACAAAGGTAAACAATGAATTAGTAGTTTTTTTGAATAGGAAAGGCTAAAATGATTATGTGTTTTTTGACTTTTTACCTTTCAGATAAAATGAAATCCATTTTCTCAATCCATCTTCATTTGAGAAATGAGGTTTGTAATTTAAAAGTTCTTTAGTTTTGCTGTTATCCAGATAAAATGACCCATATAACCGATCAAAAGCCTTAAGTTTAATCGTAAAGGCTAATCTTAAAAAGATGTCCGGCAATCTGAAAAGAAAAATTTTCCGATTAAGATATTTCGACAGGTAGCTTACAATCTCAGTGGTGGATAGACCATTATCATCCATTGCAATAAATATACCTGAAGCACTTAATTCAATCGTCCTGTCGATAAAGCCAATTAAGTTTTCAATATATGTATAGTGCCTGTTATTATTAATTTTACCAAAAGGTAATATTGGGATATTTTCGACAAGTCGGATCAGTTTAAGCATATTTGCCTTAACCCCCGGGCCGTAAACTACAGGAGTCCTGATTATCGAAACAATGAAATTTTTATTCTCAAGATTCCTCAATGCAATTTCTGCTTCATATTTGCTTTCGCTGTAAGAATCTCCAGGAATACAATTGGAATTTTCGTTCCATGGATCTGAACCGGAAATGAATTTCCCATATACTTTGATGGTACTTAAGAAGATAAATTGTTTAACTCCGGCTATTTTAGCCTGCTTCGCAACATTTATACATAGATCCCTGTTAATGTAAAAATACTCTTGCTGTGGTATATTTTTTGATTGATGAACGATAGCAGCCAAATGCAAAACGACGTCATATTTACTGAAATTGATGTCTTCCGGTCGGATATCAATAAGAGATATCTCATCAATATTTTTAAACTTTGAAAATTCCCGGTAATTTGTGCCAATAAAACTTTGAGCACCAGTTATAAGGATTTGAGCCATTGTTGACTAAACACAAATGAAATGCAGACTATTTATTAACATTTCGATTACCTGTATATTCGAACATTTTCAGAATGTATTTTGAATAGATGAATAAATAGTTGGTTCGTATTCCATTTTCCCTGCAGGCTCTTGCTATCTCTTTGTTGAGAGTGAAATTACTCATTATTGTTTTGTTGCTGACACCACCGGTTCTCATGGAAACGAGAGGCATTTTAAGGTATTTATACTTTATTTTATTAACATACAGGAACCTGATTAACAATTCATAATCAGCGGCAATCCTATAATCTGTTTTGTAGTACCCAAGTTTTTCAAAAAGTTCCCTTCTGACATAAAAACTGGGATGAGGAGGCATATAACCGAATTTAAATCTTCCCGGGTAAAAATGTTCTGAGGAGTAGTACCTCACAATTTTGGATTTTTTATGGGTATCAATAAATTGGACGTCTCCGGTTACAGCATCAATTTCATTTTCATTGAAAGCAGTTACTACTTTTTCAATTACTCCGTTATCATTAAAGAAATCATCAGAATTTAATATACCGATAATGTCCCCGGTTGCAAGTTTAATTCCCTTATTAATAGCATCATAAATTCCATTATCCGGTTCAGAGATAATCTTCGAGATTCCTGCTGAATATGACTTAATTATTTCAGTTGTTCCGTCGGTTGAGGAGCCATCGATAACAATGTATTCAATATTGGGATAAGTCTGAGCCAGTACTGAATTAATGGTGTCAGAAATAGTTTTTATACTATTTAAAGAAACGGTAATAATTGATACTGTTGGATCTACCATTTGAAGATTAATATTCCATGTTAGAAACTGTACGCTTCCTGTTTTATTCTTTTGACTCGATTTTGTTCAGTTTTCTTTCTCTTTCATGAACTGAATGGATGAAAAAAGGAAGCAGAACAAAAAACCCCATGACAGGAGGATCAAATGGGTTGCCTGCGCTGAAAAATGAAAAGAAGAAAGAAATAATAAAAAAAACTGCCAGGATCTTATACTCCTTAAAATACCTAATATAATAGAAGAATACCTTGTAAAGTAAAATAAAGTATAAAATAAGGCCGATTATTCCAGAATACAATAATACTGACAGAAATGGATTATGAGGATAATCTGATCTAGTTTTATCTTTTAAGTAAAAGTATCCATACCAATTCAAAGAATTAAACCCCCCGCCAAGTATCTTCTGATGCCAATTATATTCTTTATTGAAAATTTCCAGGGCAAATTTCCATCGTGAAGTTCTATCTTCTCCAAAATCATCCTTTATTGAATCTATCACTAAATTAGCTTTAAAGCCATGATAAACCGTATCTTCAGAAACGAGTTTGGCAATCCAGCGTCGCAGCGGATCATGATGATCTTTGATTACAACTTCTGCAAAATGTTCATTCTGGTCAGAATTTAAAAAAGAAGATTTATAGATTATTTCTGCAGGAAACGAAGGACTCTCATTTTTAGAAAGTGATTTGTCAACCTCACGATTTTTAAAATAATACCTGTTTAAAAAACTTATTTGTCTTGAAGTGTCTGAAATTATACTTTTTTGCGAAATTATCTTTATTTCAGGATAAGCAAAATACACTCCACCTTTTAAAGTCGAGAAATTTGCTACTCCGGCTTTGTTCATATATAAATAGGTAGAAATAATACCTTTTCTACAGTTAAGCGGGAGTACAAGTTTTTGCCAACATCCTTTGTTATTTAAATCATAAAATTTATCCGGATTTCCCTTTACAGAGCCCTCTGCACGTACTGCAGCACCGCTGCCATTAAAATCCTCTGTAACATAACAATATGCTGAAATCAGAACTGAATCTCCTTCCTGCACACTATCCTGTCTGAGCAAAAGAAAATAATAAGCATGATACGGCGAAGCCATTCCCAGGCAGGTGCTGTCAAACAAATAACCTTTTGATCCAACTGGAATCATTTCCACATTCCGGCCTGATAATTTTTGTACAACTTTATAATTACCGACTCCACTCCATGCATCCGGGTCCATTGGGTCAAAAACAGGCCGCCATATTTTATTATATAGGCTATTTATTGTTATATCTTTATCAAATGGGTGAATATATCTGTAAATGGTTTGATTTATTAAAATCTTGGTGTATGCTAACCTCTTTACGCCAATTCGGTCTAAAATATTATTCTTAAAATAAATTGAAGTTCCGGGGAAAATTATGATCAGAAAGAATATCAAAAGAGTAAGGATAAGAAATAATACCTGGTATTTTTTGCAAAACATAACAATTAGTATTTTTCATCAATATGCCTGCAAATTGCAGGATAAGTATTATAACAAAAATTATAAAAAATAACAGTAATCCTCTTTTGGAGCCCGAAAGTAAAAAATTAATGGAAAACAGAAATAATAAGAGATTAAAGATTAATACTTTAACTTTTGAAGTTTTTTTAAATAATAATTGAAAAATACTTATCATTCCAAAAAACACGGGAAGCAATGC
>CAVVGP010000183.1:0-6450 GCA_963747625.1 uncultured Bacteroidales bacterium
GTGATAGTTTTTTTTGGAGAATATATTTTTAAATTAATTTTTGGCAACACCTGGATCTTTTCAGGGAAGATTTCAAGAATCCTGGTATGGTCATTTGCATTTAATTTTATTGTTTCAACCTTTACATCAATCTTTTTTTCTATGAGAAAGATTAAGGTATATAGTATTTACCAGCTATTCTATTTTATTGCAATATTGTCGCTGCTGTTTTTTAAAAGCATCGGCTTTGTTGCGTTTCTTAAAATATATGTAATAATAGAGGTCAGCTGCTATGCTATTCTTACTTCTGTAATGATATTTATTATTGCAAGATATGAGCACTCATTAAAGGTTAGTCAATAAAATGAATTGTGAGGGTTTTCTGCCAGCAATTTTATCAATAAGTTAAAGGGAAAATGAGTCTTAAACTACTGAGCTTAAGTTCAATGTACCAGGGATCTCTTAAATTATTTTATTTAAATAATCCTGATTCAAAGTATCTGTCATATTATGATCATAACAAATTGCTTCTTGAGAATACAACTGAATTTGCAGGATCGTATAACAGGAATTTCAGAAAACTTGGCTTGGATGCAACATGTATAATTACCAATGATAGTTTTTTACAAAACAAATGGAAATCTGAAAACAATGTTTACTCAGGAAGTAACGGCGACTTACTCTTTGGACAGATAAATGCCGTTAAGCCCGATATATTATGGATTGAAAATCTAAACTTCCTGGACAATGAATGGTTTGATAATGTTAAGAGGAAAATTAAAACTATAAAACTGATAATTGCTTATCATTGTGCTCCTTATAACAAAAGCCTTCTTGAGAAATTAAAAAATACTGATTTAATAATCACTTGTACTCCTGGTCTGAAAGAGTCGTTTGAAAACGAAGGTCTGAAAACTTATTTAATATATCACGGATTTGATAATGAGCTTCTTACAAAAGTAAAAGCCGATGCCGGATCATTATTCCCGGAAATTACTTTTTCCGGGTCATTGGTTACCGGCGACAGTTTTCATAATGCCAGAATAAACCTGATCGAAAGCCTGTTAAAAGCGAAAATAGATCTTGCCCTCTATGTTACGTTAGAAAACAGCTACAGGATCAGAGCAAAACAAATGATCTATTTTCTTTCAGAATTGCTTAAGAAACTTAAACTGGGCGGTTTTGCAGACCAGTTTTCATTTTTTGAACATGGGAGGTCCCCTGTGAAAAGCTATTCGGATGAGCTTATAAAATCCAACCACCAACCCCTTTATGGGATTGATATGTACAATCTGTTCTACAGATCTAATATTGTTCTTAATCTACACATAGGTGTGTCAGGTGATTATGCCGGAAATATGAGGATGTTTGAAGTGACCGGGGTAGGCAGTTGCCTGCTTACCGATAATAAAAAAAACATGAAAGACCTTTTTGAACCGGGAAAGGAGGTGGTGGTTTACGATAGTCCTGAAGATTGCATAACCAAAGTTAAGTGGCTCCTGGAACATGAACAGGAACGAAAAAAAATAGCCGAAACGGGTCATAAAAGAACACTTGAGATGCATACGGTGGAGAACAGATGCAAATCGATAATTGAGATTTTAAACAGGGAATTATCAGAAAAGCAATAAGAACGAATAAAGTACAGAAAACATTGAAAAGAGAAATGATGGAGTGAGAGAATGAGGGAATAATGAAGAATTATATAGGTATATGGATAGGTGTGAAAAAAATAAAAATAAAAAGCCGTGATGAGTAAAAAATTTATCAGAGATTTGATTCCTCCTTATTTTCTCAGGAAGATAACAGGACTTTTCTACGGGTGGCACGGCAATTATTCTTCGTGGAGCAATGCATCTAAAAAATGTACAGGATATGATGTGCCGGATATATTAAATAAGGTAAAAGATTCAACCTTAAAAGTAAAAAATGGACAGGCGGTTTATGAACGAGATTCCCTAATATTTGACCACATTGAATATGCTTTTCCTCTGTTATCCTCATTGCTGTGGATAGCGGTTCGGAATGAAGGAAAACTGAATGTAATGGATTTTGGCGGTTCCCTGGGAAGCAGCTACTTTCAGAATAAGTTTTTCCTTGATACTATTCCTGATGTAAACTGGTGTATTGTGGAACAACCTGAATTTGTAAAGACAGGAACAGAATATTTTGAGGACCAACGACTTCATTTTTTCAGTTCAACATATGAATGTGCTAAATCATATTTTATACATGCGGTCCTTTTATCGAGTGTGCTGCAATATCTTGAAGAGCCATATACCCTTTTAGAAAAGATTATTTCACAAAACATTGAATATATAATAATTGACAGAACGCCTTTCGTGAAAGGGAATGACAGGATTACCATTCAAAAAGTAAATAAAAAGATATACAAGGGCAGCTATCCTTGCTGGTTTTTTAATTTGAATAAATTCCTTTCGGTTTTTTCCTCCCGTTATGAATTAGTGTTGGATTTTGATGCCATTGACAAAGCAAACATCTTATCAGAATTCAGGGGATTTGTATTCCGTAAATTACACGATCAGAAATATCGTGAAAATTAGCATTTTGAATATTAATGTTATTATTCTGCACTAATGAGAAAAGAAAGATTCAAAGTCTCCGTCATTATACCTGTATTTAATGAGGAGGGATGTTTATCCATTGTAGCGGAAAGAGTCGTTAAGGTAATTGAATCATATTCTGATTATGAAGTACTCTTTGTTGATGATGGCAGTCGGGATAACACTCTTGCAATTTTAAAAGAACTGCATTCAGTAAACCCTAAAGTTAATTTTTTGTCCTTTTCAAGAAATTTCGGTCACCAGAATGCTTTAAGAGCAGGCATGCAGCATGCCGGTGGCGATTGCATTATTTCTTTAGACGGTGATCTGCAGCATCCACCCGAGCTTATCACTGAGCTGATAAACAAATGGAAAGATGGGTATGATATTGTTTATACAGTACGAAAAGATGAAAGAAGAGTGCCGTTTTTTAAAAGAATCACTGCAAGAATATTTTATAAGGTAATGAATGCAATTTCAGATATAAATTTTGAACAGGGTGAAGCTGATTTCAGATTGCTGGATAGAAATGCAGCAACAGAATTAAATAAACTGCACGAAAATGCAATTTTTTTCCGTGGCATGATTAAATGGCTTGGATTCAATCAGACAGGGATTGAGTATTTCCCGGACAAAAGGATCTGGGGCAACTCAAAATACTCACGTAAAAAAATGATTTCTCTGGCAATTTCCGGTGTAACAAGTTTTAGTATTAAACCACTTCGTATTTCAACAATTATAGGCATCTCAATTGCAATTTTATCGTTGATATACGGATTTTATGCACTTTATATTAAGTTTTTTACATATAATACAATAGAAGGATGGACCTCTGTTTTTTTTATGGTCACTTTTATCGGAGGAATCCAATTGATAATAATCGGCATTCTTGGGGAATATATTGGCAATATTTTTATTGAATCAAAAAAACGGCCTCAATACATTATTAAAGAGGACAGTCTGGACCTCCTGAAATAAATGCAGGACAATTACACATTCAATAATCAGGCAGATTTTAATATGAGATCCGGAAAAGATAAGATTATTATAATCTCTATAATCCTGATAGTATTCCTTTTTTTGAGTATTTCACGAACATTAAACTCGGGTTACCATTTTGTGGATGATCATGAAGTTATTACGATAAAAGATGATTTAAAATCATCGGCATTAATTAATGTGACAAAAAGCTGGCTTAGCGAAGACTTTAAAATTAATAAAAGGTTCAGGCCTGTTTATATTATTAACAGGGTGTTTGAAACCAGGGTCTTCGGTGCTGATTTACTGTTATGGTCGATTTATAATGGAGTCTTATGCTGCATAGCTCTGATATCATTTTATTTTGGCATGCGACGACTGAAATATAGCCCCGCAGAATCCATTGCTTTACTGATCATTACATTTATTGGTTCGCAGTCAAATGTCTGGTGGAGATTAGGCCCGGGTGAAAGTCTGGGAATGGTTTTTCTTGGTTTCTCTTTCTGCGGAATATCAGTATCAAAAGACAAAAAGGACCATTTTTTAAATAATTCTATTTTTCTTTTATTTCTTGTGCTTGCTTCACTCACCAAAGAGAGCTTCATGTTAATAATTCCTGGAATGATTTTTTTAAAAGTTTGGCATGAGAAGATTATTGTCTGGCCTTCATTAAAAAAAGCAATTCATAAAAATCTGATTCTGCTTGTCCCGCTTATTGTCTTTTTTGTCGAATTATTCATTGTTAAAAGCTATGTTGGAACCATATCTTCCAGATTTGATACAAATCTGATTAACAACATTGCAAATATCTTAATTGCATTGTTAAAGTTCGTTTTGACATTTCTTAATTTAATAATAGCATGTATTATTCTGGCAGTGATCGGATTTTACTTAAAAAAACGCATTATAAAAATTAATTATTATTCACTTATATTCTTTATCCTGCTATTAATTCCAAACGTGATGCTCTATGCCAGATTGGGTCTGAAAGACCGATATCTGTTGCCGGCTTCATTTGGATTAGGACTTTTTGCAATTGCTTTTGTTAAAAATATTGCGGAAAATCCATACTGGTTAAAGAGAATTGCAGTGACTCTGATTATTATTTCATTCATTCCGAATGTGGTGTCAGCTTTTACAGATGCACGAAAATTTTCAATTGAAGGTTATTCGACGAAAATTTTATTAAATTCAATATCCGCTAATTATCGAGACAGTACTAAAGTGCTCGTTGTTGTCGATCCCATAGCATCATATGAAAAATCAGTGTCGCTGAAAAAATATTTATATCATGAAGATAAGATCGATCTTTTTGGATATCCTGTAACAAAGGATGAAAATAATACGAATTACAATATCAATGGATCTGTTGACGGATGGAAATCTTATTTTGAAAAGAAGCAATATTCAGATATGACTTCAAAACCAGGCTTGCTGATTTTTCTTGATAAAGGGTTGATTGACAGTTTTTTTAAGCAGTCAGATTTGTTGAAGCAAAACTATGTTCCGGTTGAAATCGGAAAGTCCCCATATGCATTATTAAAAGAAAAAACCTGAAATTAATAATGCTGCAATAATTATTCTTCCATTATAATGCATAACTATTGTACCTTATTTGATTCGTTTCTATCTCAGCAGGGGACTGGCGATGTATCAATCCCTTTATGAGCATTCTTTTGATTTTCATTTGTATATTTTTGCATTTGACCATCAGGCGAAAGAAATTCTTCTTAAACTTGATCTGCAAAAGGTTACAATAGTATCACTTGATGAATTTGAATCAGACGAGCTGAAAGAAGTTAAAAAGGAGAGGAGTATTGCAGAATATTGTTGGACATGCACGCCTTCGGTAATAGCTTATGTTATTGAACATTATGATGTTCAGGATTGCACGTATCTCGATTCCGATCTTTATTTCTACTCTGACCCTGCTGTTCTTATTTCAGAATTAGATAAGAATAAAAAGAATGTTCTTATGACTGAACACAGATTTTCATTTTTACCAGGGTTGTATGAATTGAAACGAGGTGGAAGATTTTGTGTTCAATTTTTAACTTTCAGAAATGAGGAAAGCAGTCTTATAATCCTGGATAAGTGGAGAAAGCAGTGCATTAACTGGTGTTATTCAAGATATGAAGATGGTAAATTTGGTGACCAGAAATACCTTGAGGAGTGGCCATATATTTATGAAAATATTCATATTCTGGAGCATCAGGGAGGTGGGATAGCTCCATGGAATCTCCAGCGATACAATTTTTTCAAAGATGGAAGTTCAGTTAAAGGGAAAGTAAAAATTACAGGATCAGAATTTGATGTGGTTTTTTTTCATTTTCAATATGTAAAGTTTATACTGAATGGCCATTATGATATCGGATGGTACCTGATTGCTCCGTATATTAAAAAACTATTCTATTTACCTTATCTTATGAAGATTGAAGAAATTGAATCTATGCTGCAGAGATCAGGTATGAACTATCAGAGAGGTTTTGTTAATTTCAGGTCTGATAGTTTTAGAAATTTCCTTAAAACAATATCCAAGAAAATTCTGGGTTATAATATAATGAATATCAGACGCTAATGGCATATACTATTGATCTGGAGACGCATACAGACGTTCGTGGGAATCTTACAGTAATCGAAAATGTTTTTCCGTTTAAGATAGAAAGGGTTTTCTACATTTATGGCGTTGATAAGTCAGAGAGGGGAGGACACAGGCATCACAAGACTATCCAGGCAGCTGTTTGCATTCAGGGTGAATGTAAAATCTATAACAATGACGGAAAAAATGAGATGGTTTTTCACCTCGATAAGCCATCGAAGTGTGTATTGCTTGAACCTTCTGACTGGCATAAAATGTATGATTTTTCGGACAATGCAATATTAATGGTCCTTGCTTCTGAAAAATTCGATGAAGAAGATTACATTATTT
>CAVVGP010000184.1:0-17148 GCA_963747625.1 uncultured Bacteroidales bacterium
CTTGTACTGGCACCATTGGTAGGGCTTGTGCTTGGAGATTTATCACAGGGAATAATCATCGGAGCTACCCTGGAATTGATTTTTATGGGAAACATCAAGGTGGGTGCAGCTATTCCGCCCGATGTAATTTCCGGCGGAGTTCTGGGTACTGCATTTGCAATTATTTCCGGAAAAGGTGCAGCGATTGCTCTTGCCATAGCAGTTCCTGTTTCAATACTGGCCGAGATGGTCATAAGCGGGTTATTTGTTTTTCGCCCGATGTTCAACAGCCGCTTTAACAGGTATGCACGCGAAGCCAATATAAAAAGATTGAACGGCTTCATATTGCATCAGGCTTACTTAAACCATTATTAATGGGACTTATATCTTTCCTTGCCCTGCAACTGGGAACCAATGTAATGAAATCTTTTCTGGAAACAATTCCCGCATGGGTTCAGTCAGGTTTCCAGGTCGCAGGAAACATGCTGCCTGCAGTAGGTTTTGCCTTATTAATGAACCTCATGTTCAACAGAAAGTTGCAGCATATTTTTTCCTGGGATTCATCCTTGCCAGCTATTTAAAGCTTCCAATGATTGCCATTGGCGGACTGGGAATAATTATTGCCATCGTTATTACAGGAATAACTCATAAAAATGAATCATCCGATGAAATGAATTTTGAAGTTTCACCTGATGAAAAAGATAATAAGGCTAAAACATTGGTTTCAAAAAGGATATCCGCAGAGTGTTTTTCCGGTCCCTGGCTCTCGAAGCAAACTTCAATTTTGAAACTTGGCAGAATACAGGTTTCGCATTTTCAATAATCCCTGTTTTAAAAAGGTTGTATCCTGCAAAGGAAAAGATGGCCAAAGCTCTTGGCAGGCATCTGCAGTTTTTTAATACCACAGCGCACGGATCAACATTAATATTCGGAATAACTGCTGCGATGGAAGAACAAAACAGCCAGCAGGATGATTTTGATGAAGAATCCATCAATGCCGTAAAGCTGGGATTAATGGGACCCCTGGCAGGTGTTTTCGATTCAATTTTCTGGGGAACGTTGAAAGTTATTGCAGCCGGAGTAGGAATTTCCCTGGCTCTGAATGGAAATATTCTTGGGCCTGTACTGTTCCTGCTTATTTTTAATATCCCCCACCTTGTATCTAAGGTATAAGCTTACTTTTATCGGTTATAATGCCGGAAATAAATTTCTGCAGAACCTCGCAAAGAGTAATATGATGGATAAGCTTACTTCAGGTGCATCAATACTTGGATTAATGGTAATAGGTGCAATGCCGGCAATGCTGATGTCCATTAAGACGCCGTTGAATATCGGGACATCTGATTCCCGGGTTGCTGTTCAGGGGATACTCGACCAGCTGGTACCTAATATGCTGCCGCTGGCGCTTACACTACTTGTATTTCTATTTTGTAAGAAAAAATATAAAAACAACCTGGCTTTTACTGGGGATTCTTGCTCTTGGATTTGTAGGCAGTATTTTACATGTGTTTGCTTAATGTTTTATCTGAGACTCAATGAAAGGAATTGGTGTTTCACCGGGTATTTCAATAGGCAAGGCCCTTATTATTAAGAAAACTGAAGCTGCCGTTTCCGGTATTTTGACAGAAAATGATGATGCCAAAGCAGTTGAGATTGAAAAATTCAACAAAGCTGTCATTGTTTCAGTCGAAGAGATTGAAAATATTAAAGGGAGTAAAGAGCTTTTCAATACCAATGAAGGTTTTGAAATTATTGACACTCAGATTGAATTTCTCAATGACCCACAGATAAAAGGTGATGTTCTTGATAAAATCAATTTTGAAAATAAAACAGCTTATGATGCTGTTTCCGAGGTTATTTATACAGCCATTCAGATGTTCAGAAACCTCGATGATGAGTATTTCAGGGCCAGGGCTGCTGATATCAGCGATATTGGTAACCGTATCTTAAAAAACCTTGGCCATGCTTCACAGCCAATTCCCGATATAATTTCTGAAAATACAATAATTATTGCTGAAGATATTTCTCCATCAGATGTTATCACATTGGATATAACCAAGATTGCCGGATTTGCCACTCAGCTGGGCGGCAAAACTTCACATGCCGCAATTATTGCAAAAGCGAAGGGAATTCCTGCAGTTGTGGCTTGCGGAGATGATCTGCTAAATATTAAAAATGATGACACTATTATTCTTGATGGATCTTCCGGTGAAGTAATAATAAGGCCCGATCCTGTTACGATAGGCGAATATAAATCAAAACAAATAAAGGTTTCTCAGGAATTATCATTTCTAAATTCCCTTAAAACAGTTCCGGCACAGACAACCGATGGTCGAAAGGTTAGGCTGTTTGCGAATATTTCAAATGAAGGGGATTTGGACCAGGTATTTGAGAACGGAGGTGAAGGAGTAGGATTATTTCGTACTGAATTCATGTTTCTTGGCAGGAATTCATTCCCTTCGGAAGAGGAACAATTTCAATTCTATAGGCAGGTCGCAATTAAATCAGAAAAATAAACCTGTAATTATACGAACTTTAGATATTGGTGGCGATAAACAATTGCCATATTTTGGTATTCCTTCTGAAAATAACCCGTTTCTCGGGTATCGGGCCATCCGCATTTGTTTGAATCAGAAGGATATATTTCTGACACAGCTCAGGGCAATTTTAAGAGCAAGTGCTTTTGGAGATTTGAAAATAATGTTCCCGATGATCTGCAATATTGATGAGGTCAGACTTGCTAAAGAATGTGTTCGACAGGTTAAGAATGAGATGACCATATCAGGTATTGAATTCAATAAAAATATTGAGATCGGTATAATGATTGAGGTTCCAGGTGCTGCACTTATGGCTGATATCATTGCAAAAGAGGTTGATTTTTTCAGCATTGGCACCAACGATCTCTGCCAGTATACCCTTGCCGTTGACCGGATGAACAAAAAAGTTTCTGCTCTTTATAATCATTTTAATCCCGGCTTTTTAAGACTTATACAAAATGTAATTGAACAGGCTCATAAACAAAACAAACCTGTAGGTATGTGCGGCGAAATGGCATCAGATCCTCTTGCCACTTTGTTATTGCTTGGAATGGGGTTGGATGAATTTTCCATGGGTGCTACTTCAATTCCAGCCATTAAAAATATCATTATCAGAAACAGCATGTCAGAGGCCAGAGAGATTTTCAATAAAGTAATGGAAATGGATAATTCAGATAGTATTACCGGTTATTTAATGCAGGAATTAACATGATTTCGAAAGATTATATAATTATTGATCCGCATGGTATGCATGCCCGGCCTGCTACGGCTTTACTGAAGCTTGCCAGAAAGTTCAGGTCGGATTTCAGTTAAAAAAGGACGGGAAGCTTATTCAGATGAAAAGTATGCTTAATATTCTTTCAGTCTCAGCCAAATGCGGTGATACAATTTCAGTAGTAATTGATGGTGAAGATGAAACAGATGCTGCTGCAGCTTTTGATTATTTTTTTAATGAAGAAATGAAAAACTTCCAGGATGAAGATCACTATAACAAAAGACGAACAGGAATTTGACAGAACCGCTGCCTGGCGCATTATAGCCCAGATTCTTGAAAAACCTGAAGCAGTTATCGGTCTTTCAACAGGGAAGACAACATTGCGGATGCATGAAATAGTCTCAGGAATATTTACACAATATCCCTTTGATGTATCGGCAATTACATTTTTTAACGTGGATGAGCTCACAAATTTACCACGTGAATATCCTGGCAGTTGCTATACAATGATTAAGAATCAACTGGTTATTCCGCTTGGCATTCCTGAAGAGAATTTTATTATGCCGCCCACAATCTCAGACGATTTTAATAAGGAGTGCATAATGTTTGAGAAACGATTGGCTGAACGTGGCGGGGCAGATTTGCAAATTCTCGGTATTGGCGGAAACGGGCATATAGGAATTAACCAGCCTGGAACTCCATTTGAGAGCGAAACATGGGTCTCACCCATGGATCCCGATTTTGAGGCCCGGGTGCGCCGGGAGACACAAGTGCCGCCTGAAGTTGTTTTGGGTGGTTTGACAAGGGGAATAAAAAATATTATGCATACACGTAAGATCATTCTTGTCGCAAAAGGTATTCATAAAGCTGAAATAATCGAGAAAGCCATATTTGGACCTGTTACTACAGATATACCTGCCTCTAGTCCTTCAGTTACATCCCAATTGCGAAATGTTGCTCGATGCTGCTGCCGCTTCAGGGATAACATAGGAAAATATATTGATAACAAATATCTTAACATCACGGAAAATTATGATATTTAACAAAATAAACTCATCTCCTGAACAATAATCTACCGGTTATGTTACTGATCTAATGAATTTCATGCATCTGCCCAGGAAACCCGCATCCTGAACCAAAAACTCTTGAGATAGGATCACAGGCTCCTGACTTCAGACTTAAAGGGGTTGATGACAAAACATACACGCTGACTGACTTTGCTAAATCAAAGGTTCTGGTTATCGTTTTCAGCTGTAACCACTGCCCAACAGCACAGTCTTACCAGGACAGACTGATTGATATTAACAACAAGTATCACATCAAAAGGAGTGGCCCTGGTCGTAATATCATCAAACAGCTCCAAATCGCTCAATTTGTGGGAACAAGGCTGGTCAGACCTGGGCGATTCATTTGAAGAAATGAAAATACGTGCCAAAGACAAGGGTATTAAGTTTCCGTATCTTTATGACGGCGATGATCAGAAAACAGCCATTGCCTATGGCCCGGTTGCTACTCCTCATGCTTTTGTCTTCGATAAAGACCGTAAAGCTGAGATATCAGGGGAGCATTGATGAATCGATGGAAAAAGGAAAGGGAGAACTTTTGCGGAATGCTATAGACGCACTTCTGGAAGGAAGAAAAATTGACAAACCGGTTACAAAGGTATTTGGATGTTCCACAAAATGGGCATGGAAAACTGAGGGAACAAAAAAACTCTATAAAGAATGGTCTGAACTTCCTGTTACTATTGAAAAATTGATACCTCCGGAATAAAAGAACTTGTCAGAAACAAATCGGATAAATTAAGGCTTATTAATGTCTGGGCGTCGTGGTGTGGGCCGTGCGTGCAGGAATTCCCTGATTTTGTCATTATTGACCGGATATACCGCAGCCGCCAGTTTGAATTCATTTCAATAAATGCCGATAAACTATCAGGAAAAGATAATGTACTGAAGTTTCTTCAGAAAAATGAAGCATCGAACAAGAACTGTATTTTCGACAGCGATAACAATTCCGCACTGGTCGAAGCTGTTGATCCTCAGTGGTCAGGTGCTCTTCCTTACACTTTGCTTATAGAACAGGGAGGCAATATTATCTATCGCCTTCAGGGTCCGATCAATGTACTCGAAATGAGAAAACTGATTGCAAATAACAGATATATTGATGGTTTTAAATAATGTATCATCAATAATTCCGTTTTTGTTTCTGGATGACAGGACTTTTAAAAAATCCTTTGTTTACCTTAGGGTAACCCTTCGGGCTCCTTTGTGGTAAAAGCCAAACTAATTAACCACAAAGGATCACAAAGTAGATCACTAAGGAACAATCTAAGGGGAAAAATTATTTGCCGGCAGCCCAAAGAATAGCATTACCCACCATTGTTTTAAATTCAGTCGGATTTTAAGAGTCTGGACTATGTCCCATCTGAAAATAGACATTTCTGTGCTTTCATCTTTTCATTTGTCCAGATAACCGGATGATCTCCCATTTTAATATCCGATGCTGGTTTATAACTTGATTCATCCACCGAGGCCAGGACATGTACATTCGGTCGCGGATCTTTATCATAAGTGTACCATTCATCATCCGGAATTACAAAACTGGCAGGCAACCCTTTCATTACCGGATGATTCCTATCTTCAACATTCACGATTCCCGAGGCTGTGGCAGCAATATAGTTTTTAAACCTGATTCCTCCCATGAAATCGGAAAACCAGTTCCACATAGGATAACCATCGAACTCTCCCAGCAAAGTAGCATGATGAAACCCTACCCACCCACCCTGCCTTCCTCAATATATTTTACAAAAGCTGCCATCGCCTTTTCACCCCAGTTGTATGGAGCATAATTCAACTGTATGAACACCTTATATTTTGATAAAAGAGCCTCATGTGATCTCATTGGCATGATTAATAACTGTAATTTCAAAATTGTTTTTCTCAGCAGCAAATGAATTCAGCCAGTCGAGTGCGGCAACAACAAATCTTCTCATGCTGCGACCAAATCTCACTCTGTCTGCCAGCTAGGCAACAAGGTTTCTTTATTAAATTCTTCATTATTTTAAGGTCTTTATTATGAATTCTATTTAATAGTACTTATTATCTGAAGACATTGCAGCCACTGCCTGCAGAAACCAGCCTGTATGAGGTATCCATTGTTCGCTCCAGCGCCATTCATTCCCATTATCCTCCATTTTAAAATCGATGCCTGATCCATCTCCATTTCCTGCTTTGCCTGTAATTCCGTTTGAGATACCTCCCCTGCCTGAGCCATGTCCGAACATTGAACTCATATAGGGCACATTATTCTGGCCATAACCGTACATCATACACATATTATAAGGATTACACCCAAGAATCCATGAAACCAGATGACTCGCATAGTCAGCCAGTTGCTGATTGACTCCGAATGCAGCATTTCCCGGATAGACAAGCCGGCCTCCTACAATTGCAGCAGCAGCAAGTGAGCCCAGCCGTGCATCTTCACCCTGCCACCACCAGCCGCTTTCATTTTCGTGTGGTATGAAAAATCCGTTTTGCACTTTCCCTTTATATAAAAAGCTCTGACGGGGATATCCAAACGGATTTGGTACTTCCCCGGTAATTTTCAGATTATAATCGAGCGCTTTTTTAATTGTACCAAGGGCAATATCCTGCGATACTTAATATCAGTTTCCTTATCGAGATAACGGGCAAGTGCAATTACAGGCAATCCTGCATCGGCAGCATGCCAGAATGGACGATCTGCATCATTGGCAAGAAAATAACCCTCTTTCAGTCATCCGTACCCGCAAGATTTTCTGCCCGTTTCCTGGCTTCATCACGATATAAGGTTTTTCCTGTAGCTATCCATAGTTCTGAAGAAGCCATGAGTGCACAATAATCATCAATAACATTATCTTTACCGTCATCGGCATATTTAGTACTGTTTACCAGCAGATGATCAAAGGCACGTTCTGCTCCGGCAAGGTATTGCTGAGAAGTAAAATCGCCATCCTTTTCCCATTGTGATATACGTGCAAGAGCAGCAATCGCCATACCTCCTCCTTCACGCCATGCACACTGATAATCTGATGTAGTCTTGCTGTCAGCCAGCAAACCCACCACCCTGCGTGGCTTTCGGATCTTTATTAAAATAGGTAAAAACTGTCATATAAAAATAGCCTTCAGGTGAAAGTGACCTCATAATATAATCAGCTCCATACAATGCTTCTCTTGTAAGATGCATCATTTGGCTTAGTTTCCTTCAAGATATTCTGATGCAGTTTCGACAGTATTCACCATTGACCAGTCTACCATAGGTATCTGCTGCGGTGACATAAAATTAGTGTAAGCAAGATGTGAAAAATATTTGCTAATATCGCCAGATGCATCACACCATCCTCCATGCAGATCGACTGTTTTATTGCTTCCGTAAAGAATAATGCTCTTATCGGCATCAAGTTCCTGAGGCGAATTAGCACGCTGGTGATAAAAGAAGTTAATAATAGCAGGTATGGCAGTTTTCGCAATTGCACTGGTCCTCAATCTGAAAGTCGTATGAGGAATATTCTTCATTTTCCAGGCCTGACAACCAGTTTATAATATCCGGGTTCCTGAAAAGAAGAAAAATCAGCCCTGGAATAAAACAAATCAGGAAACCATTCCTGAACTTTTATCCCCTGCCGACAATGTTCCGGAAAAAACCTTTTCATACGTTAAGTGCATCAATAATTTCAAAGGAGGTAGTATCAGGAAGCTTGCTCATTACTTTTTACAATAGCCATTTTGGGGCTATCAAGGTTATAAGCCACCTGGTTAGCAAGGATCGTTATTTTAGTCTGAAGAGATCTGTCAAGATCTGATTGTTCCTTATTACTTAACAGGAGAAGCAGCCCAGAGGATAGCATCACGCATCAGAATAGCAAAATTCGGATCAGTACAGGCTGTAGAATCATGCCCTATGCCAATATAAATCACCCGGTCAAAGACTGGGTTTGTCCAGATTATTGGATGATCGCCCATTGGTTTTTCAGGTTTATATGAAGATTCATCGGCAGTTGCAAGTACATGCACATTTTGACGGGGGCTTTTATCAAACTCATACCATTCATCATAAAAATTAAAAGAAGGAGGAAGATTTTTCATAACCGGATGTGAATTGATCTTCCACCACAATCTTCCCTGTTTGTTTCCACGGATGAGGTGAATAAACAATGCCTCCCATCAGTCTTCTCGAACCATTGCCAGTATGGAGTTCCTGGAGCAAGAAACTGTTTTCCGGTTAAACCGGCAGCATGAACGCCTACCCAGCCTTCTCCCCTAGAGATAAAATGCTGCATGGCTCTTTGCTCCTCCTTAGTCATATCAAAAGGAGCCAGATGCAACTGAACCAAAACCTTGTAATTGGTTAAATTTTCATCATTAATGACAGCAGCATCACGTGTAAAATCGACTTCAAAATTGTTTTCTGAAGCAATCTTCTCAAAAAATGCTTTAGACTTCTTTATCATTGGATCATGATCAGGATCAGCTGAAGCTACCACCAGGCACTTTGAATCGGGATTTTTGTGCGCTTATTCCGGCTGTAAAGGCAAAGAACAGAACGCATAACAAGCAGAAGCTTAATTGCTGCAAAAAAATACCTTTTCATCATACCTCAGTACTTGAAATAATTAAATAAACCTTGTATTTTTCAAATTGTTATTTTATCTCTTTCTCAACAGGTTTTATATTCCATCCATCAACTTTAAGAAGAGGTTTATCCCCATCGAGATCTTTCAGGTCGAATTCAACCTGCAAAACCTTCTTTTCCTTTGGAAGAAGAGAAAAATAATTGTCTTCCCAGAATACCGGGAGTATCGGTTCTTTGGAAGTCAGCTTTAATATTTTCGGATTAACTGCGAAAGCCAGTCCAGATCCCTTATTTTCAATAGTTACCGTTATCTGTATTTACTGCCTTCCTGTTTCATTTCAGATGCAGTTACATTTACATCTGCAGGCAGGAGTTTACTGAGATCCGTAAAATCGGCCTTATCATCACCATTAGAGCTTAACCAGTAAAAATTAGACGATACTGTTTTCCCTGCATCATCCTTCAATTCCAGTTTCAGAAAATAAACTTTCGTGATATCCTTTGGAACATCTAGAGTAGATATTTTCTCGCTTCCGTCAGCAGCAACCTTAGCATCCATCGTACCTGAATATACATCCTTCATATTAAAATCGATAAGCTTTACAGTTGCTTTCAACCCTGTAAAATCATGATAATAGCAATTTACAATTTTAATTGAATGGTCATCATAGCAATATTGAATATGAAGAGGTTCGCAGGCAGTTTTTGCTCCATAGAAAGCCCCGTTTGGCATAAAGAAATAATCGTACAACTGCCAGTACATCTTTGGCCAGGCAGAGTTATACATCCAGTAAATTATTCCGCTTGAACGGTATTTATTGCCTGCAAAAGCTTCAAACATTGCTTTAACAGCCTCATTTTGGAATACCTGTGATTTCACACAATATTCTTCAACTCCTGTCGGTTTGCCATATCGTGATTCAAGAGCTGCCCTGGCAATCGGATAAAATGCTTTATGCAGACGCAGATCCCATGAAGCGCTCATAGGCCATAGATCTTTTTCAGGCATCATCCATTCTCATTGTTTCTATAGGAGGCAATTGTTCACCAGTGGGTCCTGCCTCGGTATTAAATTCAAGTTTTGTATACCAGAACGAAGGTGTCTCATAAGCATAAACATTTGGGATATGGTCCCATGTGAACACCGGTTATACCGGCAATAGCACTCGGTGCCTGCGTTGCCGATGATTCGTAAGGTCGCGTGGTATCACATTCATCAAGGACTTTTAAATAGCGTCTTTTCAACTTCAGCAGGAGGGAAATTATCACTGCCGTATAACCAGTTAAAAACAGAAGGGTGATTGCGCAAATGGACAATCAGGTCTTTCCAGCTTGCCTCAGCAACATCTCCTGTATGAGGTGTCCAGCTTTTCCATCTCTCCCATGAACTGCAGCAACACCAGCCGACCATCAGCTAATATACCTTCTTCATCACATCTTTCAAAAAGATAATCTGATCCTCTCGGGGCTTCCATCCTCAGGGCGTTAAGATTCATATGCTTTGCATACATTAAGTCAGCATCTACCCTTTCGTTTGATGGTCGCAGCATAAGGTCCTGCACATATCCTCCGCCTCTTATGACAATATTTTTTCCATTTATCTGGAACACCTTTGTATGCTGTTTATCAAAATCGTTCATCCATGAAGTGATCTCCCGAATACCAAACCGTACCTTTTTTGTATCAGTTATCTTTCCTGATGCCTCAAAACTGAGATTCAGGTCATAAAGATTCTGAGGTCCAACTGTATGAGGCCACCACAGGCGTGGATTTGCTATCACAAGTTGTGGAAACGTTTCCGGTAAAAAGCTCACCAGTTTTGTCTCGCCAGGTTCAAGATGTTACTTCCTGTGAGACAGAGATGTTTTCGATAGTCCCTTTAAGCACTCCTGTTATCTTCTTCGGTTCTGCATTCCGGACTTCCGCAGTTATAGTAAGTTTTGCCTGATCGGTTGACGGTAGGTTAAGTTTTGTAACAACATGTGGGTTTTCAATTGCCACATCGCCTGTGGCATGTACTGAAACATCGTACCAGATACCCATTCCCCTGTCGGGTGTTGTTGGATTCCAGTCAACCCATGTGATGGTAAGATCCATGCCTTTTGGAGGAAATATCTCAAGAGCAAGACAATTATTTTCACCTGGCAAAGCTTCTTTTGAAATATCAAGGTTAAAGAGACGATAGGCACCTTCAATTGTTGTTGTATCGGCAATAAGCTTACCATTCAGCCAGACATTTGCTTTATAATTGATGCTGTGAAACTGCAGCCAGGTATGCATTTTTTTATAATCGGCAGGTAGTTTAAATTCTGTACGGTACCACCATGCAACTTTAAACGGACTGCCATCCGGCATTTCCCTTTTCGGATATGGAATTATACCGGGAAGGTTATTGAAATTTGTTCCATAATAAGGATCGGGATAAACTTTGTTTGCAACCAATGCAGCCAGAACAGTTGTCGGAACAGATGTAGGATACCATCCGTCAGTACTGAAACCAACAGCTAGAAAGTGTTTCGCATCTGATTTGATTTCTTTAGAAGATTGAATTGCCCAGTTATCTTTAAGAAGAAGTTTTCCGTCAGCAGGAATTCTGTGCCAGACCTGTTAAAGTGTAAGGATAGCCAATAGAATGAAAATGAAGACAATACGATGTTTTCATATCGCTGATTCTTATAAGTTATAAAAATAAATTCATTTTATAGGTAATAAAGTTAATTAAATAAATTGACAGCCATAACTGGAAAACAATTCAGATAATTTCTTTATTTATTTTTATTGACCAGGCTATTTGAATTAAGTTTATAATTATTAGGTTTATGGTCATTATATTTTTTATAAGTTAGCAATATGAGTGACGTCCCATGCTTCATCTCCTTCCGGTCCGGGTTTAAAAAGTGTTCTAGGACTTTCAGCACTGGTATTTTACGGTATTATCCTTATTCAGCCAACTGCACCGATGCCATTATACGGTGCCGCATCGCAGTCTTGCAAAAGGTCATGTAGTTACAACCATACTTATAGGCATGGTTGCCATGCTTTTCACTGCGATCAGTTACGGACGTATGGCAAATGCTTATCCGAGTGCCGGGTCTGCATATACATATGTGAGCAGGGAAATACATCCTTCACTCGGGTACTTTGTTGGCTGGGGAATGATTTTCGATTATATTATGAATCCTATCATATGTGTGATCTGGATCAGCAAGGCTGCAATAAACTTAATTCCTGAGATACCTTTTCCGGTTTATGCCATTGCCTTTACATTTCTCTTCACAGCAATGAACCTTACGGGGAATTGAATCAAGTTCACGTACAAACACTATAATTGCTGCCGGTCTTGGGGTGGTTATTATTCTTTTCCTGGGAGCTGCAGTCCGTTATCTTTTTTTAAATCCTCCGGCAAATGCAGGAGAATGGACAAAGCCTTTTTATGATCCAAAGACATTTTCATTTCGCTCGGTATCAGCCGGTGCATCGCTCGCTGTTCTTACTTATATCGGGTTCGATGGCATTTCAACATTGTCGGAGGAGGTTCATAACCCCAGGCGAAATATCCTCCTGGCCACTGTACTGGTATGTATCATAACAGGTATTCTTGCATCGGTACAGGTTTATTTTGCTCAGCTTGTATGGCCTCAGGCAGCTTCAACTTTTCCCGACCAGGATACAGCATTTTGCTTTATAGCTAAAAGAGCAGGTGGTCCATGGTTATTCCAGACAGTCAATATGGCTTTGCTTGTTGCAACAATAGGATCAGGTGCGGGTGCTCATCTTGGAGCAGGACGTCTGCTTTATGGAATGGGAAGGGATAATGCTATTCCCGGCAAATTCTTTGCAAAAATAAATCCAAAAACACGAATTCCATCCAATAATATAATTCTGATTGGCGTGAATAATTCTTGGTGGCGTTTTCCTTCTTAGCTATCCTCTAGGTGCTCAGCTTCTTAATTTCGGAGCACTGGTTGCATTCATGGGAGTCAATGTATCTTCATTTATGCGCTATTTTGTCACGAAGCGAACACAAAAGATTCACACATTTTATCGTTCCTCTTCTCGGGTTTTCAATCTGCCTCTATCTATGGTTCAGTCTTGGAATTAAAGCCAAAATAGTAGGAATTAGCTGGCTTTCTGTTGGATTAATCTATGGCGCCTACCGGACAAACTTCTTTAAAAAACCTCTTCAGTTTGCAAAACTCGAAAGTACTGAAGAGGATGAGGATGCAGGGAAATAGATATACGGAACTACAAGGTAAACAACCGGATTGAAGAATCTCCGGCCGAATGGCAAGATGTATGAAATGAGTCAGGCGTAAATTTTTACTCTTTTCCCCTGGTGACATATTTAGTAACCAGAAGAATTTCTGAGGCTGACATAGAGGTATTTGGAGCCATAATATTTATATAGCTTACCCATTGCGTTGGTGTAAAATTGTCAGGAGAATAAAGGCCATGACAAGCACCGCAATTATTGATATAAAGTGTTCGTCCCTGTTGCAATTCCTGAAGTGTTGCATTTGCGGTTATATCGGCACTGGTCGGAGTATATAATGAGCTTGTATCAGTATTACTTTTAGAACAGCCGGAAATAAAAACAAACATACTTACGAAAAGGATCGACAAATTCCTGTACTTCACTTTTTTCATAAAGGAGATTCAATTAGTTAATAATTAATCTGGCTTCCTTATAACTGATTGTAAAGAAATATATTGTAGAATAAGTAAATATATCATTAGTTTTAAATAATAATGATAAATTCAATCAAGATAATTCCAGTGAATATTTTTGTTTGATTTAGTTTCAACCTTTTTTATCTATTTTTGTTTAACCTTCTGATATAATATAGTATTTGTTAAATAACGTTAATTTTTCATCCCTTTCCATTAACTCCGGAATAAAACAATAAGTAAGTATGTCTTTAAGGAGAGATTTAAAAATATAAATGGTTCAGTTGCCTACTAATAATAAGAATAATTCCAGGGTTTTAAGAAAACTCTATCACTAATTAAAATACAAAAACAGAAAGAAATGAAAATAAGACTTTTATCGTTTATTATAACCTGCAGTCTTTGTATAACAAGTGGATCATTTTTAAATGCCCAGAGCAAAGTTTGGACAGTTGATGATTGTATACAATTTGCTTTGCAGAAGAATATTCAGGTTCAGGAGGCCCAGGTAAGCAGCAGCATAAGTAATGAAAACCTGTTGCTGGCAAAAGCATCCTGGTATCCCTATCTGAGCGGTTCAGCAAGACAGAGCTACAACTGGAACAATGTTGTTAATTCGAGTACAGGATCCACTACTTTCGAAGGAACGAATGGGGTCAGTTTTTCTGCAAGTTCAGGTATGATACTTTATAACGGGTCCAAAATTCGCAATAATATTAAACAAACTGAAACAAATTATGAAGCATCCCAGTATAATATTGAGGTCATAAAAGAAACTGTGAGTCTCAATGTGTTGAATGCTTATCTTCAGGTTCTTTATGCGGAGGAACAGGTCAAAAACGATAATGACCAGATTTCTTCACTGGCTGACCAGCTGACACTGGCTGCTGAGAGACTTAAACTGGGTGCAATTGCAAATTCCGATTATCTGCAGGTGAAATCACAACTGGCTACAGAAAAACAAACACTCGCCACAGCTCAGAGCCAGCTTGCACTAAACAAAATAGCTTTGATGCAGTTAATGGAGTTTCCTATTACCAACGACTTTAATATAGAACACCCGAATCTCGATAGTCTGATCAATCAGAAACGTGTTCCTGATCCTGTAGAAGTTTACCAGACGGCCCTGGGGATAAAACCTGAAGTGAAAAATGCCGAACTGGTCAAAAAAAGCTCAGAGCTGGGTATTAACCTCGCAAAGGCTAATTTTTATCCATCTCTTTCTTTGAATGCCGGTGTATCTACTTCATATTCGGGTTATCAGACCAGTTATTCAACCAGTTATAAACCAGGAACAACATTTGGAGATCAGCTTAAGAACAATATAAGTCCTGTAATAGGAGTGTCAGCTTCAATACCTATATATGAGAACAGGTCAGCCAAAACAGGTGTGGAAGTGGCAAAGTTCAACCTGAATAGTGCCGAGCTGAATGAATTAAACACTAAAGATGTGCTGAGGAAAGCTATTGAGCAGGCCTGTCAGAATGTAGTCTCAAACCAGATTGTTTATGAGGCAAGTTCTGAGGCATACCAAGCTGTAAAGGAATCCTACGACGTAGCCGCTGCAAAGTATAATCAGGGATTAATGAGTTCGGTAGATTTTCTGATACAGAAAACAACCTTTATTTCAACCGAAAGCACATTTCTTCAGGCAAAATATGCATTGATATTCAGTTACAAAATACTCGATTTTTATGCAGGCCAGCCTTTATCATTCAATAATAAGAATAAATAAAAAATCAGATAATCAGACTATTATGAAGAGCAGAAGAAAAATTAACAAAAACATTTATAGTCACATTAATTGCTGTTGTGGCTTTAATGGCAGGTTCATGTAAAAAAGGAAGTAAGACCTACACCCTTGAAACTGCAGTGGTAAAAAAAGGATCAATAATAAATACTATTACTGCAACCGGGACGCTGGAAGCTGATACAACAGTGCAAATCGGTACTCAGGTTTCAGGGGTAATAAGCAAAATTTTTGTGGATTTTAACGCCGTAGTCAAAAAGGGACAGCTGCTGGCAGTGCTTGATACAACACCTTTACAGACCCAGGTCCGGCAGTCTCAGGCTGCATTGGATCAATCAAAAGGGGAAGTTGAATATCAGCGTGCAACATTTGAAAGGTACCAGGCCCTGTTAGATAAAAACCTCATAGCGCAGGCTGACTATGACCAAGTAAAATACAATTATTCCACAGCGCGTGCCAATCTTAAGACTGCCCAGGCCGGATATGATAAAGCAGTTGTAAACCTTAATTACGCTTATATAACATCACCTATTCTTGGCGTTGTTCTGAACCGTGCTGTAGACCAGGGTCAGACTGTTGCATCGAGTTTCAGTACTCCAAATCTTTTTACTGTAGCCAACGACCTTACCCAGATGCATGTTGAAGCTAATGTAGATGAGGCAGATATCGGACAGGTCAGGGGTGGCCAGCCTGTTGATTTTACTGTTGATGCTTTTCCTTCTGAAGTCTTCAAAGGAAGTGTCAGACAGATCAGGTTGCAGCCGACTGTGACATCCAATGTTGTTACCTACACAGTAATTGTTAATGCACCTAATCCCGATAAGAAACTTATGCCCGGGATGACAGCAAATATTACTGTTCTTGTTCAGAAAATAGACAGTGTGCTGATAGTTCCCGGAAAAGCTCTTCGGTTCACTCCGGATGCCAGCTATATGGCTGAATACATGAAAAACAGGTTTGCAGGAAGAAGGCCGGGTGCTGGTGGTGCTGGCAGTGCCGGCGGTGCTGGTCAATTTGGCGGAGGCGGTGAAGGTCCACGAACCGGAGGAGGAGCCCCGGATCAGGCAGGTCCTGGCCAATTCGGGTCGGGTAACCAGACTGCTAAAAAACCGGTTGTTGTATGGGTTAAAGCTGAGGGAGATCTCCGTCGTGTACGTATTACAACAGGAGCTATTGACCCGACAAATGCTGAAGTAAAATCAGGCCTTAAAGAAGGGGACATAGTTGTTCTTTCAATGACTCAGGGAGACAAAGCGGGAACTACTGCTGCGTCACCTACAACCACTACTAGTCCTTTCATGCCACAAAGACCAAGAGGTAGATAATTCTGATATAAGATTTATGAAAAAACTGATAGAAATAATATCACTGAAAAAAGATTATTATGTAGGAGAAGTGACAGTCCACGCTCTCAGAGGAGTTGATATGGTCGTAAATGAGGGTGAGTTTGTTGCGATTATGGGAGCCAGCGGATCAGGAAAGTCAACAATGCTGAATATAATAGGATGCCTTGATAAACCTACAGTCGGTGACTATATTCTCGACGGTACTAATATTTCCGACCTGAATAAAAACCAGCTTGCTGCTTTGAGAAACAGGAAACTTGGATTTGTGTTCCAGACTTACAACCTTCTTCCCAGGACAAATGCTCTTGATAATGTCGAATTGCCGTTATTGTACAACTCAACAATAAAAACAAGAGAGAGAATTGAGCGAGCCAAAAGAGCGCTTCGACTCGGTTGGCCTCAGCGACAGAATGGATCATAAGCCAAATCAGCTTTCGGGAGGTCAGCAACAGAGAGTGGCTATCGCCAGATCGCTGGTAAATGACCCCGTAGTAATTCTCGCAGATGAGGCAACTGGAAATCTCGATACACGTACCTCTA
>CAVVGP010000185.1:0-19874 GCA_963747625.1 uncultured Bacteroidales bacterium
TCTTCGGCGGCGAGCGACGGTTCGGTCTTGCTGGGTGTCATGATGCGTACCCCGCCGGTGAAATCGCGGTTCAGGTCCCACGGCCCGCCGGAACCGATATGCTCGATCAGCGATTGGGGCCGGTATTGTGCCAGCACCATCACATCGAAAATATTGGAATTTACACAGTTTGAAAGCGGGAAATCAATAATGCGGTATTTGCCGGCAAAGGGCACCGCCGGTTTGGTACGTTTGGCGGTCAGGGCGCTTAAGCGGGCCCCTTCTCCACCGGCGAGGATGATGGCACGTGTCTTCATATTCGCTCCTTGTTTACCGGATAAATTATCTTTCGTGCGCTAAAGTGCTGTATTCTACCTGCAAAGAACACCATAAGTTATAAATAAATATCGTGCCTTCATCCGTACCTTCCGCGTTAATTAGTCTCTTCGCGGATAACGTAAATTTCACTTCCTGCAGTCAATGACCGGTAAAGCTCGGCATATTGGGCGGCGAACGCGTCCAGGAGAAGTCTTCCGCCATGCCATTGCGTTGGAATTGCTCCCACTTTTCCGGGCTGGCATATACGGCAAACGCCCGCCTGAGCGCTTCCAGCATCGCCGCTGGCCTGCGCAGTCTGGAACAGGAAGCCGGTTTTGCCTTCCTCGACCGTATCCTTCAACCCGCCGGTTGCATGCACCACCGGCACACAGCCATAGCGCATGGCGATCATCTGTGCCAGCCCGCACGGTTCGTAACGCGAGGGCATCAGCAGCATATCTGCCCCGCCATAGATGAGACGACTCAAGGCCTGCATCAAAACGGATAACGGCACCGGACGCGTTCCGGGAATTCCAATCTGCAAGGCTCGCATTGCGTTTTCGAGCACCGGGTCGCCGGAGCCCAGCAGGATGAATTGCCAGGGCAGGTCGGTCATCTGGCGCAAGCACATCTGGGATGATATCCACACCCTTCTGCTGGTCGATCCGTCCGATCATGGCCAGGATGGGAGTATGCGGATCTTCCTGCAGGCCCAACTGGCTTTGCAGGGCCGCCTTGTTGGCTGCCCGGCCGGACAGATTCGCGGCAGAGAAATTTTCGACTCAGGCATTTATCGGTTTCCGGATCCCAGGCCGCCAGGTCCAGGCCGTTCAGGATGCCGGTAATGCTGGCCGAACGGCTGCCCAGGAAGCCATCCAGCCCGCAGCCAAAATCGGGGGTCAGGATTTCATGTGCATAGGTGGGCGAGACCGCCACCACTGCATCTGCCGACCACAGGCCGAGCGGCAGGGGCTGGGTGCGCGCCCAGCCAGGCAGCGCCTCGTCGGTCGGCGGGACCAGGCCATAGGCCGCCAGCACATCCGTGCCATCGCCGCCCATGAAAGGCAGGTTGTGCAGGGTCAGCACGGAGTGCACGCGCTTCATCTGCCGGGTCGCCCCGCTGGGAACGCAACGGCATACAACGCCAGGGCGGTATGCCAGTCATTGGCATGGATGATATCCGGCTGCCAGTCCATGCGCCTGGCCATTTCCAGGGCAGCCAGGGAGAAGAAGGTGAATTTTTCGCGGTCCAGCGCCGGATCCTGGGAATAAACGGAGGTGGCAGTTGGAGATGGGTTCGCCGCTGATAAAATAAACCGGCATTCCCGCCATGGACATTTCAAACACCCGCGCCGGCATGCTCCTGCCGCGCCGGTAAACCGGAGAATTCCACCACCGGGCGCAGCGTGGCCAATTCGGCCCGCAGCACCCGGTGAAGCGGCAGCACCAGCCGCACATCCAGCTGCATGCCCGGCATGTCCGGATCGGACAGGGCGCGCAGGGCCAGTGGCAGCGAACCGGCCACATCGGCCAGCCCGCCAATTTTCACAAATGGCTCTGCTTCAGCCGCCAGGAAAAGGATATTCAACTGTGTCAGACATCATGTACTCTATTGTACAATAAATCTGGCAATCCGCCCCCTGCAAAGGCTTAATTTTCTTCAAAATCCCCGGCAATCTGCAAGCATCGGAACCTTTTTCAGACGGTTTCACTAGCCTCATGGTTGAGGCGGGGGAGCAAAATCATATTCATAATACCCGCCAGGGTCCCGGTCGATTGGACGATTATCAATCTGGGTCATTGGCGTTACTTGCCCGCTCTTCTGAAATGGTTCCTTGCACAGTCCGGTGTTGTTAGAGATAAAAAGAAAAAGATCTTTGTTTACCCACCTGATATCTGTCGCTTGGATATTGGGTTCCACATTCGCTTGGACTTGCTCACTTAATAACGGTTGTACCATGTTTGCCGGGTCGGCATAATATACCTTCGATCCGGAACTACCGCCTATGGCAGGCATGCTGATGACAAAATATTGTGAATCAGGTGACCAACGACAAAAAATCAAGTTTGTCTTTGGGATAAGAAACATAAATGTTATCGGAAAAATGAGCGGTGGAATTATGTGAGGCAGACAACATGCAGGTTTCGTAAATCCGGGGTCTTGAACGACAAAGAGGAGGAATAGGTCTGAGAGGACCAGGGGAAACTGAAATTGAAACAGACAGAAGGGTTATCAGGGACCGGATTTCGCTGCTCAAGGAACAACTGAAAAAAATAGATACCCAGATGGCCACTCAGAGGAAAAACAGGGGAAAGATGATCAGGGTGTCTCTCGTTGGTTATACGAATGTCGGCAAATCAACAATTATGAATCTTTTAAGCAAATCAGATGTATTTGCCGAAGATAAACTGTTTGCAACTCTCGATACAACAGTCCGGAAAGTTGTAATTGGAAACCTGCCATTTCTGCTGTCTGATACCGTGGGCTTTATACGCAAACTGCCCACCGACCTTATTGAATCTTTCAAATCAACTCTAGATGAGGTTCGTGAATCTGATCTTCTTGTTCATATAGTTGATATATCTCATCGTGTATTTGAAGAACAGATCATGGTGGTCAATAGTACTCTGAAAGATCTTGGTGTTTCAGAAAAACCTTTGATAATTGTTTTTAATAAAATCGATTCCTTCTCATACACTGTCAAAGAAATAGATGATCTTACCCCTGTTATGAAAGATAACTATTCCCTGGCTGATCTGAAAAGAACCTGGATGTCATCCGACAAGCATCACCCGACTGTATTTATTTCAGCTAAAACAAAGGAAAATATAGATGAGCTTCGGCAGCTTCTTTATGATGAAGTAAAAAAATTACATGTAAAACGATATCCGTTCAATGACTTTCTCTTTGAACAAGCTGAATGAATTTGTCTTGCACTGTTCCTTCTCTGTGTAACTCCGTGTCTTCTCTGTGTAACTCTGTGACAGTTCTGAAAATTATTACACGGAGAGTCACGGAGGAGGCACAGAGAGCCACAGAAGTTTTTTTAATATAATTTATTTGCCGCCATATACTCGGCAATCTGAACCGCATTTGTAGCTGCTCCTTTTCTGATATTATCCGATACGATCCAGAGATTTAGGCACTTTTCCCTTGAAAGGTCCCTTCTGATCCTTCCGACAAAAACCTCATCCCTGTTATGGGCAAGTATGGGCATAGGGTATTTGTTTTCAGCAGGATTATCATAAACAACAACACCAGGAAACTGGTTCAGTAATTTTATTACTTCTTCTATATTGAAATCATTTTCAAATTCAATGTTTACAGCTTCAGAATGTCCTCCGACAACCGGGATCCTGACCACTGTAGCAGTTACCTGTATTGACAGATCTTCAAGTATTTTACGGGTTTCATCTATAAGTTTCTGTTCCTCGGTTGTATATCCGTCAGGCTGAAATGTTCCACCATGCGGAAAGCAGTTCTTATCAATCTGATATGCATAAGCCATCTCCCCTTTTACGCCTGCTCTTTCATTCTCCATCTGTGTAACAGCTTTTACACCGGTTCCTGTTACCGATTGATATGTTGCAACCACAAGACGTTTGATTTTATATTTTTTGTGCAGAGGCGCCAATGCCATCACCATCTGTATAGTTGAACAGTTTGGATTAGCAATTATCCTGTCTCCCTTTTTTATAGCATGACTGTTGATCTCGGGTACCACAAGTGGAATATCTTTGTACATACGCCAGAATGAAGAGTTATCAATTACTACAGTTCCGTTTTTTGCAAAAACAGGAGCCCATTCCTTTGATGTTGATGCCCCGGCAGAAAAAATGGCGAATGCAGGCTTTGCTTCAACTGCTTCCATTACACTAACTACCTTAACAGGCTTTCCCTTAAAAGTGATCTCTTTTCCAACTGATTTCTCAGAAGCAGCCGGTAAAAGCTGTGATACCGGGAAGTTTCTCTCCTCAAGTACTTTAATCATTGTTCTGCCAACCATTCCGGTTGCTCCTACAACAGCAGTTTTCATACTTTTTTGTTTGGAATATATTTAGTTTTTGTTTAAATTTACTCTGACATCAGAACTGTCAAAATTAACTTTTTTTTCTATTCGTCCCGCTACATGAAAAAAGTTATTTTGCTGGCTTTATTAATGCCATTTCCGGCGTTTGGCCAGATTATTGAAAATTTTGAATCCGGAAGTATTGTCAATTGGGTTCAAAGTACTGAAGGGCATTGGAAAGCCGATACCACAATGAGCCTTTCAGGAACATTTTCATTGCACCATATATTTGATAATCCCGATGCCGGCACTGATAAAGCAGGGATCAGGGTAAATGACCTTCATCCTGAAGAAGGGCCTGCAACATGGACTTTTCTTGTCAGGCATGGCTATGATCCGTCATCCCAGAATAACTGGTCAGTATTTCTTATGTCAGATATCGGTCCTGAAAGCATGTCCACTGACGGAACAGTTAAAGGATTTGCAACAGGGGTGAACCTTACGGGCTCTGACGATACCCTTCGGCTCTGGAAAATAAACGGGAATCAGGTCACTACCGTTGTTAACAGCCATATAAACTGGCAGGCAGATATCGGTACTTCAGTACCTGTGAAAATATTAATTCTGAGAACTCCGGAAGGAAACTGGACAGTAACAGTCACTACAATTTCAGGGGATCTGATTGGTACAAGCTATGGCATCGACGACGAATTGTTCAGTCAGGGATGGTTTGGTGTATATTACAGGTACTCATCCACCCGCGACTGTCTTCTTTGGCTTGACAATATTGCAATTGAAGGGATCTTTCATGAGGACCACGAGGCTCCTGTGTTGACAAAATGTGAATCATCCGGGAAGAAATCGGTAGTAATCACCCTTAATGAAGAACCTGAAGAAGGAATAATGATTCCTGAAAATATATCATTGAATGCTGAAGATAACAGACCTGTTTCTGTAGAAATGGAAAATGCACTGGTATACAATATTGAATTCAATCAAAAGCTCAATAACAGAACTGTAAATATTTTGAAATTCAATAAGTTATGTGATAATTCCGGAAACTGTTCTCAAAATGTAAAGAAAGAGTTTACTCCTGTCTGGGCGGAGACCGGTGATATTGTCATTTCTGAAATTATGGCTGACCCTTTGCCGGAAGTATCATTACCGGGTAAGGAGTATATTGAAATAACTAACAGGACCGGACATCCTTTTAATCTTAAGAACTGGAGGCTGTCAACTGCAGGTCAGTACACTCTTTTCCCGGAACGGTTTATACCGCCATACGGTATAATAATTCTTTGTAATTCGTCGGATACCTTGCTTTTAAAAAAATACGGCACTGTCATTGGCATGAAACAATTTCCTTCTCTTACCGATGGAGGCCGGCTTGTATATCTTTGCGACAGTACCGGCAATATAATTCACGGTGTGGAATATTCTGATGAATGGTATAAAGATGAGTTGAAATCACAGGGAGGATGGTCACTTGAAATGATAGATACCGGATTCCCGTTTTTCTATGAAGATAACTGGATAGCATCTGAATCAAAGACAGGAGGTACACCCGGATCAGCCAATTCAGTTTCGGGAAATAACCCTGATATCTCATTTGAAGGAATTCAGAACGTTTATCCCGATGACAGTGCCACTATTCATATCAGGTTTTCGGAACCTGTGTTTAATCTGACGGATATGAAAAAGGACATTAAGATCGGTGGAAAGGAGGTGACTGATATTTTACCGGCTGACCCTCTTTTTCGTGAATTTTCGGTCAAGCCCGGATATCAGCTTCAACCGGAACAATTATATAATCTTGAGATTTCAGACGACATTTCTGATTTTGCCGGAAACCGGATGCAAAAATGTGAATTTAATTTTGGTATTCCTGAGACAGCTGAACAGGGAGATATTCTTTTCAATGAGGTGCTCTTTAATCCTTTACCTGGAGATCCTGATTACCTGGAATTATATAACCGTTCAGGCAAAGTAATTGATGCTTCGAGGCTCAGGCTGATTTCCGTAAGTGATGCTACAGGCGATAAATCAGTTGCAGTGCCAGTATCGTCAGAAATCAGATGTATCTTACCTGGCCAGTATTATGCCATAACTACAGATAAAAAACGGGTTGCAGAAAGATACTTTTCAACTGATCGTGACCATCTTTTTGAGACATCATCACTTCCATCAATGCCTGATGATAAAGGTTATCTTATTCTGTATAACAGGGAACTTGACAGGATTGATGAGTTGCATTATACCGATGATATGCAATATTCACTTCTGTCTACAAATGAAGGTGTTGCCCTTGAAAAAACAGATCCCAACAGTAATTCAGAAGTATCCGGTAACTGGCATTCAGCAGCTGAGAGTTCCGGATGGGGAACACCCGGGGCCCCAAACTCAGTTTTTAATGAAGTAAAACCTGCTTCCGACAAAATAACCTTATCATCTTCAAGGATATCTCCTGATGGTGACGGGAATGAAGATTTTCTTACAATTAAAATGATGCTGAAAGGGAATGGGAATGTGGTCTCTGTAACAGTTTTTGATGAAACAGGAAATTATGTGAGGGAAATAGCGACAAATCTGCTGGCCGGGAATGAAGCATCAGTAATCTGGGATGGAACGGCAGCTGATGGTTCGCCGGTTAAAACCGGAATATATATCATCCTCATCAATCTTTATGATGACGCAGGCAAAACAGCAACCTGGAAAAAAGTTTGCACAGTAATCAGAGGTTAAGGCTAGGTTTCAGGTTAAGAAGAACTCAATATAACTCAACCTCAGTTCCTTTGTGATGCACTTTGTGACCCTTAGTGGTAAGAAAGATTAAAGAGACGAAATCAACTCCGTCATAATGGTTGTCATTCTTGACTCTGTTTTAGCGGCTTCATTCTGAACAGATTCATGAGTTGTATATTCAATTTTCCCATCAACTCCCAGGTCAGTTATTACGCTTACTGCAAAACAAGTCATATTCATGTGACGTGCTATAATGACTTCGGGAGTAGTAGACATTCCAACGGCATCAGCACCTATTATTCTGAAATATTTGTACTCGGCAGGTGTTTCAAACGTAGGCCCTGTTGTAGCTAAGTAAACACCTTTATGAATCCTGATATTATGTTTTTCAGCAATATGCAATGCTTTTTCAACCATATATTTATCATAAGCCATACCCATATCGGGAAACCTGGCACCGATCTGTTCATCATTAGGTCCGATCAGCGGGTTAGGCAAGAGATTAATATGATCGGTAATTACCATTATATCTCCTATTTGAAAAGACGGATTGACACCGCCGGCAGCATTGGAAAGAAAGAGACACTTGACGCCAATGTATTTCATAACCCTTACCGGCAAAGCTACCTGTTCGGAGCCATAGCCCTCATAATAATGAAACCGGCCTTTCATAGCTACAATCTTTTTGCCACCGAATTCTCCATAGATGAGTTTTCCGGCATGGCCTTCAACAGTTGAAACAGGGAAATTGGGAATATCCATATAATCAATTTCAATTTGTATATCAATTTTAGAAGTAAGTTCTCCCAATCCGGTTCCAAGAATTATTCCTGCCACAGGGTCAATTATCCCTTTTGTTTTCAGAAACTCTGTTGTTTCTGTGATTTTTTCTAACATAGTCAATTATCATATTATCAAACTCATCGTTGTCTTCATTCAAAAAATATATTCCGACAGGAATACAAAAGAAAGCAGCTTTAACAGGTCCTGCAATATTAGTAAATTCCCGCAATCTGACTGCATCTTTTTCGGTTGTGAAAATGTACCTGGTAGTAGACTTAAGATCATTAAAAGCAGATTCAATTCTTATCAGATCTTTTTCCTTAAAATAATGGTGGTCAGGATATGAAAGATGGATTATCTCTTTGTAGCTCTTCTGAAGATACTCCTTAAGAGACTGCGGATTGGCAATTCCGGTAACCAGAACAATCCCGCATCCGGCTGCATCCGAAAAGTCCGTTTTGATCACATCATTGAAATTTTCAAAAACAGCTTTGGGAGGTTTATATCTGAATGAAGTAAAATAAAGATTCTGGTATGGCGATTTATCTATTTCCTTTACAATCAGTCTTCGCTGGATCGGGGAGATATTTTCGGGACATTTGGTAATAAGTATAATATCTGCCCTTCTCATATTTCTTTTGTTTTCTCTCAGATTGCCAAAAGGCAGCATTTGATCCCTGAAAAAAAGTCTTTCAAAATCAGTAAGAAGAATTGAGAAACCAGGTGTTATCCGTCTGTGCTGGTATGCATCGTCAAGGATAATGACATCAGTCCTGGGATGTTCCTGCAGAATTCTTTTTACCCCGTTTACCCTGTTTCTGTCGACAGTTACAAGCACATCGGGGAAATTCCGTGATAACTGCATAGGTTCATCTCCGATTTCACTGACCGATGTTAGCGGTGATGCAATTCTGAAGTCCCGTGTTTTCCTTTTATATCCCCTGCTGAGGGTGGCTACTTTATAGCTTTTCCTGAGCAATTCAGTAATATATTCAGTATGGGGCGTCTTTCCGGTTCCTCCTACTGTGATATTGCCGACACAAATCACAGGAAAGTGAAATTCCATGGAAGAAAGAATTCCGGAATCATACAGAAAATTTCTTATACCGGTTACCAGTCCGTATAGAAGCGAGACAGGATAGAGTAATATGTTTTTTCTGTGCAGCATATAAATCACCTGTGCCTGAAGTGTCAGAACCAATTTAATTTTAATTGATTCAAGGTCCGCTGACTTCCGGCACTAAAAACGTTTATTAGTGTATATCAATGTAGAAGGGAAGCCGTGCCTGAATTCCCGACATATCTTTAATTTCCTTCAATATATTATAATACTTAACCGATTCTCCAAGTTCGTTTTTCAGAATGTTCATTTTAACGTCTCCGGTCAGCTGGGATAGAATCCTTGTGTATGGGTCTTCAACAACAGGTAATTCTCTTAAAGAATAGGTTTCAATACCTGCAAGTTTTGCAGCACCTTTAATCGCATCGCTTAATCCGCCTATTTCGTCAACAAGTCCGATTTTTAAGGCACTTCTGCCACTCCAAACCCTTCCCTGTCCAATGCTGTCGACAGCTCCAGGACTCATCTTACGTCCGGAAGCTACCTTATCTACAAAATCACTGTAAATATTTTCAATACTCTTCTGCATGATCTCTTTCTCATAGGAGTTCATCGGCCTGATTATCGACGGGAAATCGGAATTTTTATTTGTATTCACGGTTTCGGTTGTAATACCGAGTTTATCTTCCAGAAGTTTCCTGGCATTTGGTATGAGACCGAAAACACCGATTGAACCTGAAATGGTCATAGGGTCAGCATAAATCTTTGTTCCGGGTGCAGAAATGAAATATCCACCCGATGCTGCGTAATTACCCATTGAAATTACAACCGGTTTTACTTTGGCAGCAAGATCAAGTTCCCTCCATATAATATCAGAAGCTGCTGCACTTCCACCGGGGGAGTTAACTCTCAGTACGATTGCCTTGTATGTGGTATCGCGTCTTACCTTTCTTATCACATCAGCATAATAATTCCCTCCGATATTTCCATCACTGCCTTTGCCTGTAACTATTGTTCCCGACGCATAAATGACCGCCACTTTATTCTTCGTGGAATAATTCATTCCGGTATCAGGAACTTTGCTGTATTTAAACATAGATACCAGGTTAAGGTCTTTATCTTTACTTATTCCCGACAAGGCTTTAAGCGTATCGATTAATTCATCGCGATACATCAATCCATCAACCAGTTTAGTTTCAAATGCCCTGGAAGCAAGATTCCCGTCAAGATCATCTGCAATCCTGTTAAGTTGTTCAGCAGTTATATTTCTTGACTTTGAAATGTCATCAATAATTTGATTCCATAGTGATCCGGCGTAGTCTTTTATCTGAATCCTGTTATCATCGCTCAATTTATCAAGAATAAATGGTTCTACCGCACCTTTAAATTTACCGTGCCTGGTAACCTGGACCTCAACGCCGATTTTGTCCAGGGCTTTTTTGTAGAACATTACCTCACTGCTCAGACCCTTGAAATCGACCATTGAGCCCGGATTAATATAAATCTTTCCGGCAGCAGTAGACAGATAATAACATTCCTGTGTCAGAACATAATCAGAATATGAGATGACGAACTTTCCGCTTTCCCGGAATTTGGTCAGGGCATTCCGGATCTCCTCAGTAGTTGCCCAACCGGAGGAAAGAAGTCCGTTTTCTATCAGAATGCCTTTAATTTTAACATCGGCTTTGGCTTTTTCTATATCATGCAGAATATCATTCAGTCCTGTTGAGGGAGTCAAAGACATATTGAACAGGTCAATCCCTGAGAGTGGGTTCTGATCACCTCTGTCGGGAATGGGTACTCCGGCTTTAAGAACCAGAATGGAATTGTCACTTATAGAAACGGGTTTATTTCCCGAAGAAACCAATGCGCTAAAACTTGCCAGCATAACAACAAAGAAAAGGATTGAAGCAATTATTATTCCTGTTATTGTTGCCAGCGTATATTTAAGAAAGTTTTTCATCTCGTGTGCAATTTTATTGAATGAATTATAAATATAAGAAACAAAATGAATTTGCAAAGGTACACATATTTAATACTTTTATATCAGATTGAATTGATTATGAAGGTAGTATTTTTAGGATTGGGATCGAACCTCGGAATAAGGGAAAGTAATCTTGAACAAGCTGTTGCACGGATAGGCGAATCTGTCGGCAGGGTTTTGGATTTTTCTTCACTCTATGAAACTGAACCCTGGGGATTTCAGGCGGATGATGAATTTCTGAACCAGGTTATAAAGGTTAAAACAGAACTGAAACCTCATGAATTGCTGGAAAGAATTCAGGCGATTGAATCATTATTGGGAAGATCAAGAGGCAAAGAGCGATACGAATCGAGGCTTATCGATATTGATATTCTTTTTTATGAAAACCTGATCATTGAGGAGGAACATCTTAAAATTCCCCATCCATTGCTGCAGCAGAGAAGATTTGTACTGGTTCCTCTCTGTGAAATTGCATCGGAAATAATCCATCCGGTCCTGCAAAAAACTGTGTGTGAGTTGCTGGAATTATGCAAGGATAAAAGTAAGGTGAAAAAGTACTTTTGACCCCCAACCACCCCCTTCACTTCGTTCAGGGCAGGCTCTGAAGGGGGGCTAATCGCTGTGTACAACTGAAATTTCTCTTACCTCCTGAATTTATATCACCTGTATTTCAAAGCATACCATTATCCGCAAAGCTGTAATAATCTTTATCCGAGATGATAAGATGATCGAGCAGCTGAATATCCATCAGATTTCCTGCCTCTTTTATTTTCCTGGTAATATTGGTATCAGACTCGCTTGGATTAAGGTTTCCTGACGGATGGTTATGACAAACAATTATACCTGAAGCGAGACACTCTATGGCTTTTTTCATCACTATTCTAACGTCAGTGACGGTACCACTGACGCCACCCTGACTCAGTTTCATGCGGTTTATGATTTTGTTGGACCTGTTGAGGAATAGAATCCAGAACTCTTCATGATTAAGGTCTGATAGTAACGGTTGAAAAATATCAGCAACATCTTTTGAGCTTCTGATTTGTGGAACATCCATAGCTTCAGTCAGTTTCCGCCTTCGTCCCAGTTCGAGTGCAGCAGCAATTGTTACAGCCCTTGCCGTACCTATTCCGCGGATCTTTTTGAGGTCGGCAATTGTAAGTTTGCCAAGACTGTTAAGGTTATTGGCAACAAGACTCAATAATTCACGACCAAGATCAACAGCCGATTTATCCTTTGTTCCTGAACAGATAAGAATTGCGAGTAATTCAGCATCACTCAGACTGGCAGTACCTTTCTGAATAAGTTTTTCCCTTGGTCTGTCTTCAACAGCCCAGTCAGTAATTTTGAGAGACATCCGGCACAATTTAGAAATGCATATGCAATATAATCAAATCGTTCCGAATTAACAAAGAAAAAATTATGAAGCACGACACAGGGAAATCCATTTCATCTTTATCTGCACCGTGCGTCGTTCCTCTGGCGTCGTGGGTCGTTTAAATAAAAAAGGCCGTACCATAAACGGTACAGCCTCATGGGATTATATTATTGAATATTATAAGCTGCTGACGTGCTTTATAATTGAAGACTTCAGGTTAGAAGCTTTCTTTTTGTGTATAATATTTTTCTTAGCCAGCTTGTCGAGCATTGAGGTCAGCTTTGGGACGAGTGCAGCAGCCTCTTCCTTGTTGGTCGTTGCACGGATGGTCTTTAAAGCATTACGTGTTGTTTTAGCATAATACTTATTGTTCTCTTTTCTGACTTCGATCTGCCTGATCCTTTTTTCCGATGATTTATGATTTGCCATGTAAATATGAATTATCTTTTTATTCTAAAAGTTGTAGTCCATAGGGGAATCGAACCCCTGTTACCAGGATGAAAACCTGACGTCCTAACCACTAGACGAATGGACCGTGCAAAGAACTTTAAAATGCGGATGCAAAGAAACGATGTTTTTTTCGAACCACAAAATATTTTCACCTAAAAAATGTCTGAGCGATAAGGTACGGCTATTCAACTGACATGTTAAAATCAAATTCATCAAAATCCCCTGAGCTCATTAAAAGATATTCCTGGTACTTAATTTTTTGAACGCCATATGGTCAAAGTTTTCGCAACCTTTCCAGTTAATATTTTATATTTGTGTAAGATAATATGAATGGAAGTTGATTTTATGCAAATTCCCTCACGACACGACTATAAAGACGGTCATACCGTCGAACTTCTTCGAAGCGGGGAGAATTTTTTTGCTGCCTGCGAAAAGGCCATAAATGAAGCAAAACACTACATCCATTTTCAAACCTATATTGTTGACAGTGATGAAACCGGCAAACGTATTGTGAATGATCTTGTCAGAGCTGCAAAGAGAGGGATAAAGGTTTACTTTCTGCTTGATGCCTACGGTGGCAACAGTTTTTCAAAAGACCTCATAAGCAAGGTTGAAAAAGCTGGGATCCTTTTTCGGTTGTTTTCTCCCAGATTGATAACTAAAGGGTTTCAGTTTAGTCTGAGGCTTCATCATAAGGTTTTACTGACTGATGGTGATACAGCAATAGTCGGGGGGATGAATATTGCTGACCGGTACCATGGCAAGACCGGTTTAAAGGAATGGCTCGACTTTGCCATTCTTATCAAAGGTCCTGAGTGCGCTCATGTTCTTTTTATTCTTAAAAGGCTATGGAACAGAACTTTTATATCAAAAAAGGGTCGGGCACGCGAAACAATGCATCACCCCATCAGACATGATGATAATATTAAATTAAAAGTCCTTCAGAATAACTGGTACAGAAATAAAATTGAAATATTGAAGAGTTACCGGTCAGCTATCAAACATTCACAGGAAAGGATGATATTTTTTGCCAGTTATTTCTTGCCCGGAAGAAATGAAAGAAGATTATTGAGGAATGCAAGCCGCAGGGGAGTGGATATCAAAATTGTACTATCTGCAGAATCTGATGCCCCGGTTTTTAAAAGAGCGACCAATTTTCTTTATGATTTTATTCTTCGGAATAACATTACACTATATGAATATCTTCCATCTAACCTGCATGCTAAAGTTGCGACAGCTGACGGGAAGTGGAGCACTATCGGAAGTTATAACATGAACCATCTAAGTGATTATGGCAGCATAGAAATGAATGCAGATATCCTTGATGATCAGTTCGCCCAAAAATTCGAGGCTATTCTTATGGAGATCATTCAGAAAGACTGCCGGCAGGTTACTTTTGAGGAGTATACCAGGCGCAAAACATGGCTGTTCCAGCTTACTGACTGGTTTTCGTACCAGATGATAAGGATTCTGATGAGGCTTATGTTTGCCCTGGCAACAAAAAGGTCAAAGCCAAATCAGAACTGATGAAACCCCATTGATACAAACTCCAGCACATTTGGCAATGATGCTCTCCAGTATGTCCAGTTGTGAGCACCATCACGAATCCTGAATTCGTGTGGTATATCCTTTTTGCGCATAGCAATATGTACAAGGCAATTACCTTCATAAAGGAAATCGTCATCACCGCAATCTATATACCATCTGACTGCCTTTTTCTGATCATCAGGCATATTTTCGATCAGGCTTAAGACGCTGTAATTTTTAAAATATGATTCCTTTTCAGCATCTGTAATACCTTCGACACCAGCCCACAACGGATAATCTTTCAGTTCATCGATGCTTTTGGGACCGGTGGCTGCACTTAAGGGGCAGGCTGCTGAGAACAACTCGGGGTGATGCAAAGCATAGATAAAAGTTCCTTCACCACCCATAGATAAGCCAGCAATTGCCCTGTATCTTTTTTCTGCTTTTATTCGATAGGTTTTTTCAATGTAAGGCATGAATTCCTGGAAGAAAAAATCCTCATACCGCCATTCCCCTTTGACATCGTTTACATAACCACGTTTTCCTGTGTTGGCATCGGGCATCACAATAACCATCGCAGTCGCTGTTCCCGATTTAATTGCCTCATCAGCAATTCTCAGAACCTCACCGAATTGTACCCAACCAGTCTGATCGTCACCAGCTCCGTGTAACAAATAAAGGACTGGATAGCTGCGTTGTGAAGTCTCATAATCGGGTGGGAGATAGACAGCATATTTACGGTCCATTTTTAATATCTTGCTGGGCATTGAAAGATCATCTTTGACCTGCCCCGTCTGGGCTGAAAGAAAAGATGAAATTGTCATGATGAATAGTAGTAAAAGAGATTTTTTCATGGTTGGAAACAGTAATAATTTATACTTTTTATGATATTTATTCGAAAGATATTATAAAATATTCAAATATTTAAATTCTTTTTCTCTGCGTTATTGAATGATTACACCCTGTTACTGAGTGAAGTTTAAAATGACCGGTATTTGCAATGTGGCTGCAGAGAGACTAAGTGAAGTGTTAAACATTGAGTAGTTCCGTATGTTTAGATATTATTAAAGAACGGAATTACTTAATATTGTAAAACAAAATAAACAGGTATGAAGCTGGAACTATTTAATATTGCCAATTTCAAAGTAGACGGCGGCGCTATGTTCGGAGTTGTCCCGAAAATATTATGGTCGCGTGTTTATCAATCTGATGAAAACAACCTTATTGATCTTTCACTTCGTTCGCTTATAGTAGAGACCGACGGACGAGTGATACTTGTGGATACTGGATGGGGAGACAAGCAGGATGAGAAATTTTTCCGGCACGTCAACCTTCATGGAGGAGAAGGATTGATTCAGGGGCTTAAAAACTGGGGATACAACCCCGGGGATGTTACCGATGTTTTCCTTACCCATCTGCATGCCGATCATTGTGGGGGAGCTGTTAAAAAGAATAAAGCAGGAGATGATTTTGAACTGACTTTTCCTGAAGCTACATATCATGTCAGCCGTTCGCAATGGGAATGGGCAGTAAAAAATAATCTGAGGGAAGCTGACTCCTTTCTCGAAGAAAATATATTGCCAATAGGGAATAGCGGTCATCTTAACCTGATTGAAAATGAAGGTGAATTATTCCCGGGCTTTTCAATTGTTATTTGTTATGGGCATACCCCGGGATTGATGATCCCTTTGATCAGGTACAATAATAAAACTCTCGTTTATGCGGGAGATCTTATTCCTACAGTGGCCCATATCCCGCTTATATGGAATATGAGTTACGATATTGAGTCTCTAAAAACAATCGAAGAAAAACAAAGAATACTAAACGGAGCTCTGGTTGGCAGATACATCTTTGTTTTTCAGCACGATGTGAATGTTGAATGCTGCACTATTGAAATGACTGAAAAAGGTATAAAAGCCAAAGATAAATTTGATTTTAAAGATTTCTTATTAAAATGATTTTAAAATGGACACAGAGGTAACCCTCCTTAATCTAAATAAGTATTCATTTCCGGATTTTTTCTTTAGGCGACTATGAGTAACTTAAAACAGTAATCCTTTCAAAGTTTTTATTTCAACCATTCTTATGTTTTTTTGTTTTTTTATATGGTTTGTTCATATATTTGATATTGCCTTATTTTGAATTTTTTATTTTCTGCTTATTCATTTCATTGTTAATAAATTAACACATACCTATATGGCAGAATTCATTTATGAGAAACCTTTTCAGATAGAGAAGGACTCAACTTCCTACAGATTGCTCACAAAGGAGTATGTCAAAGTTGTTGATGAAGGTGGAAGAAAAATACTGACAATAGACCCTAAAGGTCTGGAGATGCTTGCCAAAGAGGCTGTTTCAGATCTTTCATTTTACCTCAGAACGTCGCATCTTAAAAAACTTGCGTCGATTCTCGACGATCCTGAAGCAACCGATAATGATCGTTTTGTTGCCTATATGATGCTTCGAAATACCGTAATATCATCAAAAGGAGACTTGCCATGGTGCCAGGATACAGGTACTGCAATAGTAATTGGGAAAAAGGGAGAGGATGTCCGGACCGGAGTCAGGGATGCAGAATATTTGTCAAAAGGCATTTATACAACTTATAAAGAGAAGAATCTCAGGTATTCACAGGTTGTCCCGTTTTCAATGTTTGAGGAGAAGAACACCCGGAACCAATTTGCCTGCACAGATAGATATTTATTCCACCGAAGGCAATTCCTATGAGTTCCTGTTTATAACAAAAGGGGGTGGCTCTGCAAATAAAACGTTTCTTTATCAGCAATCAAAATCGTTGCTTAATGAAGAGGCTCTAATAAAATTTGTAAAGGAGAAAATTAAGGATCTCGGGACTTCGGCATGCCCTCCCTATCACCTGGCACTGGTAATCGGAGGAACTTCCGCAGAAGCCACACTTAAAGCTGTAAAAGAGGCTTCAGCAGGTTATCTCGACGATCTGCCACAAACCGGAAATCAGGCAGGAAGAGCATTCCGTGATATTGAATGGGAAAAGAAAATTGAAAAAATATGCCATGAATATGGTGTTGGCGCTCAATTCGGAGGGAAATATTTTGTTCATGATGTAAAGGTTATAAGAATGCCTCGCCATGCGGCATCATGTCCGGTTGGGCTCGGTGTAAGCTGCAGTGCTGACCGGAATATTAAAGCCCATATAACAGAAGAAGGTATCTTTATTGAAGAGCTTGAGAAGAATCCTTCACGTTTTATGCCTGCAAAAGCTCCGGAGCTGGAAAAGCCGGTAGATATCAACCTCGACCGTCCTATTAAGGACGTACTGGCTGAGCTGACAAAATATCCGGTCAAAACCAGGCTTAATCTTACGGGGACATTGATTGTCGCCAGAGACATTGCTCATGCGATGATTAAAAAGGTTATTGATGAAGGAAAACCGATGCCGGAATATTTTAAAAATCATCCAATCTATTATGCCGGTCCGGCTAAGACTCCTGAAGGAATGCCATCAGGGAGCTTTGGTCCTACGACAGCCGGACGAATGGATAGCTATGTGGATCTTTTCCAGAGCCTTGGAGGGTCACTTATTATGCTGGCAAAAGGGAACCGGAGCAGACAAGTGATCGATGCCTGTAAAAAACACGGGGGATTTTATCTGGGATCCATCGGCGGACCGGCAGCTATCCTGGCAGCTGAGAATATTAAATCTGTTGAAATAGTTGATTTCGAAGATCTTGGGATGGAAGCTATCAGACAGATCCGTGTTGAAAATATGCCGGCTTTTATAATAACTGATGATAAAGGAAACGATTTCTTCGACGAATACAATAAATAAAACTTAAAGCTCTTTCCTGTATTTCCAGAAAGCTAAAATAAATGCCAGGCTCACCCACAGGGTAAGAACAATAAAACTGAGATGCAGCGACTTAAGTTCTGCAATAAAGCCCAAAAAAACCGGGCCTACCAGAAATCCAATATTTGATGTTGCAGCGACGAATGAAACACCTTCGGCCGTTTTTACTCCCTCAACATTTGAAGCCAGACGATAAACCTCCGGTACAATAACAGAAAATCCAAATCCAACTATAAAAAAGCCGGTAATCGTGAAGACCGGGTTGAGAATTAAAACCAGTAAAAAACCAATTATCCCGATTAAGCTTGCATAAGTGATCAATAGCCATGAACCAAGTTTTTTACTTAATGAATCGCCTGTAAATCGGCCAACCATCATTGCAAAAGAAAATGCTGAATAACCTAATCCTATATATTTGACATCAATCAGTATTATTTTTTTCAGATATAAAGCACTCCAGTCTGCTATAGCACCTTCCGATACCATTACAACAAGACCGACCAGGGCAATGGCAAAAAGTGGCAGAATTTTATTATGTTTTTGTTTTTTTATTATCGCTTGTTCACCTTTCCTGAAATAGTATTGTGACTTTAAACTGAGTTGAATGATTTGTATTAAGAGAACAAGAACTGTGATATGCAAAATCGGATTATGCACTTTAGCAGCAACCAAACTCCCGGTTGCAGACCCGACCATACCGCCCAGACTCCAGAAACCATGGCTTCCCGACATAATATAGACTCCGTCTTGCTTTTCAATGGTAGCCGTTAATGAATTTAATGAAATTGCATACGAAGAACCTGCCATCCCGAAAACGAACAGGCTTATGCAAAGAGTCAGATAATTATAAGCCAGAAATGGACCAAAAAAGCAAATACAATATATTAACAGTGCAAAATAGGTGTATCTTCCAACACCTACCCAGTCGATGAAATACCTTGCAATCCGGATTATAAAAAATGCACCCAGAGCAGAAAAGAAGATTGCTTTGCCGATCCTCCCTTCCGTAATGCCAATTTTCTCTGAAATATGAGGAATGTAGGTTACCCAGGTGCTGAAAATAAGGCTAAAACAGGAATATAAAAATGCAGTAGCAAAATACTTTTTGTTCTGCAAGAAGAATTTTAATGAAATCATATTCGGCAGGCTCCGGTTTAAACGCTTTATTAGCTGCAAAAATATTGCTTACAGATATATTTCCAAGCATCATTGCCAATTAATGATTTGCTCCGTCTGAAGCTTTTCACTTTTTAACTTCTTCAATTATAAATATATCGTGCCTGTCGAGATCACTCCAGTACTTAAGGGAATTCTTCCTGACAAGTTCCCAGTAGATATTACTGTCGAGTCCATTTACAAAATTTATCTCTTTCAGCCCGGCTCTGATCTTATTATCAATCTCTTCCTTTAAGGTAAGCCGGATTTTACGGTTCATATAAGTGAATTCAGCCGATGGTGTTGAATGAGTATCGTTTACTACAGTCAGTAATCCATGCCCGGGAGTTGATCCTGTACTTACCTGGAGGCCATCATTTATGCAGCTCAGCGGTGGATCTGAACCGGCAAATGATGTTGTACTGAACTCGTCGACTCCTGTGTCAAAATATTCCCTGGCTCTTATCCCCCATTTTAACCCCAATAATGGAATAGACACCAAGATGACGATGCAATTCATTGGTAATTACCGATGATACCCATTCATCCATTCCATATTTTTTTATTATTTCGGTGACAAAAGGCTGAACATCAGGAGAATAAAATGAGGAATCAGCTGGAAAAGTTTTAATTACCTGATTCTTTGCAACAGCCGCGAACGCGCC
>CAVVGP010000186.1:0-11080 GCA_963747625.1 uncultured Bacteroidales bacterium
GTACAATCTGTTTAAATTTAAACAAAGGTTGGTGTTAATTACTACCAATCTAATAGGAGTTTGATAATTCTTTATAGTTTTAATTATTAAATTCAAACTTTTCCTTCAAATATATTTTGTAATTAGCTCTATTTAGTGCAAAAGCTGGATGTGTTGACCACATTTGGTCTGTCAAATTACATTTCCTATATATAATTAAAAAAACAAGTACTTAATTCTGGCTTTTTCTGGTCAATGAGCTCCGGCCAAATAAAATCAAGGCCACAGGCTTTATCAATTTAGCAGCTAATTTGCAAAAAAACACTTTTTACAAAATATTTTGCTAAATCTGTGATTTTTTACTCTTTTCTGCGAATAATATATAAAACACAAAAATACTCAAGGTGGAAAAGGATAAGTTTATTGCAGTCATTAAAGACAATCAAAATTTAATTTTCAAGATTTGTTATTCTTACTGCTCGGATTCTGAAAATCGAAAGGATTTGCAACAAGAAGTTCTAATGAATTTATGGAATTCATTTTCAAAATTTGATGGACGTGTTAAAATTTCAACATGGATTTATCGAATAGCATTGAATACAGCTATATCATATTATCGGAATGATAGCAAACACAAAAACAAAAAAGTATCGATTGACCAATCAGTAATATCTTTATCCAATTCCGAGGATGCTCCTGAACAGGACGAGAAAATTGTAATGCTTTATCAATTTATTGAGAACTTAAATGAGATGGACAAAGCTTTAATTTTGCTCTATCTTGATGATAATAAATATGCAGTCATTGCAGAAATTCTTGGAATTTCAGAAACAAATGTAGCTACAAAGATATATAGGATTAAGAAAATCCTCAAAGAACAAATAAGTAACAACTAAAAACTTGAAATCATGGAATTAGAAGAATTTAAAAGCACATGGGCGCAAATTGATAAGAGGCTGAGTGATAATTTAAAACTCAATGAGGACTTGTTGGAAAAGATTACTTTAAGCAAATCAAAAGAGGAAATGAAAGAAATCTTGAATAACGAGATTTTAGGTGTTGTAATAATTAGTCTTCTTCTCTTGTTATTTGGAGTTATAACATGCAGTCTCGTTTCCGATATAAAATTTTTCATACCAGGGGTATTTTTATCTCTGTTCTCTTTTATGGAACTTATTATGTCAATAACTAAGGTAAATGATTTGACTAAAATCGATTATTTTAATTCTTCAGTTGTTGAGTTACAAAAAGCACTAAATAAGTTCAAGCAAAAAACAATGTTGTTTCGAAATATTGAATTTAATTTATTCCCTTTATTTGTAATATCATTTATACCAATATTTAATAAAACGGTTCTTAATTTTGATATGTTTAAAAACACTGTCCCAAATATTATTGGAATAATTGTAGGAATAATTGTTGGCTCGGTAATATATTATCCATTAGCCATTTGGATTTATAAAATCGCATACGATAAAAAAATAAAAAGCGCATCTGATTTTTTGAAAGAATTGAATAAATTTGAGAAGGAAGAATAATAATCGGTTGCAAATAAATAAGGCTTCGTGTGGTCGCTCATGCGACCCAATATGAAGCTGTGTTGAACGAAAACACTTGCGTTTTTTACTCGAAGAATATCGGGAACATGAAATAATTAAGAGATCCTCCAAAGAAGATCTCTTAATTATTCATATTTGTTTTGTTTTCGAATAAAATTTCAGAATATTTATTTTACTCCAAAAACATTAACATTATTAGGTGTTGTTATAATAAATTCCATATTGAATTAAAGCAAGTCTGGGAACAGTATTAATGAATGAACTTCCTTCGAATTTTTTTCTTTGAAATCTATAGTTTCTGGTTTTGAAGAAAAAAACTTCTTTTATTATTTTCAATTTTCCTCTTAACAATACAATTGACCACCAAAACCGGATTTAAATAATTGTTGTTTTGTTTTGTATGTTCTGTGAAGGATGACCTATTTCTGTGGATGTCAAAGAAGGAGGGATTTAAAACTTGGTCTTAGATTATAGGAGGTTTTGGGGTCAATGAAAGGGTAATTCGGGGCTCACTAATTCGATATGGCTGGGCTAGAAGTTGACGACCGAAGGGAGTCAATCCCGGGAGCGAACGACTCGGGAAGCCCACTGAAGCCTAATCCATTTAAAATTATTGCATAACTGTCAATCAGATTTTGTAATCTGTCATGTATTCATTGAATTTCGAAGATCCTGTGAATCTTATGTCTTCGCCGCTAAATAAGATTTAACCGGCATGAGGTGGTACATGTCAGACTTTTGCACCCTCTCTGAAGTTCTTTCTTTAAGAAACATTCAGGCGATAATTTACTATTTATCTTTAATTGAATTCCTGAAGTTGCTTTCAATAAGCTCCTGTCGATGCTTTCTGTATTCAATAATTGGTTTATCCCCTATTATAAGATGTTCATCAATCTTTAATTCAACTTTCTTTGGCAATTGCGTTATTACAACCTTTTTGTCCTGCTTAAGGATTATTATACTGGATATTTTACCCAAATAATTCATAATCCATTTCAATAATGGTATTTTAATCAGATTCTGATAATACCTTATATAAATAACAGTATTTTCTTCATCAACAGGAACGAATGCAGCAAACGCCCTTATCTTGTCGGAAATATAATTCTGCCAGATATTGGGATAATGAAATTGCAGATGAAAAAGGTTTTGATAATCTGTAATCTCATCAGGTTTCAACGGGATTGTTTTCCCATCATCAACAATATTGTTAACATAAAATGTAATTAATTCCTTTTCTCTGATTACGACCGGTCCGTTGACTAGTGTTTTGTTACCACGGCCAATAGTGGATTTATGCACAAACGGTAAATGCACGACATCAAGTTGATTTTCTATAGCTCTGGAATAGTGAACATTCCAGTGATCTTTATAGCTTGAATATGAAAAATCCTTAAGTTCCTTAAAGAAAAATGGTTCTTCTGCGATTTTATCATATTCCCCCCACCACAACCAAATAAATCCATATTTTTCAAATGTATTATAAGATAAAATTTTCATCGTCTCAGGTGCTGGTCTGTTCTTTCCATTGGCAGGAATGATCTGAACCTTTCCAAATTTATCATATATAAACCCATGAAAAGGACATTCAATCTTCCCATCGATTATTTTTCCACAGGAAAGAGATGCTCCCCGATGACAACATTTATCAGCAGTACAGCATGCATTGCCATTTTTATCTCTCCATAACGTAAGTTGCTCATTAAAACGTTTTACTTTTAACGGTTTATTGCTTTTTAATTCCTTAGATTCAAGTATAATGTACCATTGATTGTATATCATATCAGTCAGGTTTTAAAAGCTGTTTAAATTTACATTTTCTTGTCTTTAAAAAAACGTTCTATGCATTTTTTAACAGATCGGGTACGAAAGCTAAGAATAAAATATTAAAATGATAAGCTGATTGAAGATAATCAAAAAACTACTTCCCATAACTATGGTTTGTTGAAAAATTTGACGACACCATCTCAAAATTAAATCCTTATTGTTTTGTATTGAATGTCCGGTGAAGGAAGATCGGATTCTGGAGTGATCAAAATAATCCAGACATAAGGGGTCAGGGGTCAATGTTTTCCAGTTATAGAAAGATAACGTAGTTATTAAAGTATCTTGGAAAAACTTTGAAATGAGAACTTCCCGTTAAAATTTAAAGAGGAAGATAATTTTGGATTATATGATTTCTCATACAAACCATTATATCAGCTGCAAAAGCCGTGCATATTGACCACATTATGACGATATTCATATCTTTTGTGAAAATTATTAATTGAAATGTATTTAACACCAGCAAGGTGGTTACGGTCACCGGCTTTCCCTCCAGTGATAAATAATTGACACAAATTTCTTAACTTTATTAAAACGTGTTCAGCCCATTATTTGATACTTATAAATTATAATATATGGAATTTTTAAATGCTTTAAAGTGGCGATATGCCACTAAAAAAATGAACGGCCAGGCCGTTTAACAGAATAATGTAAATGCAATATTAGAAGCAGCCCATTTATCGCCCCATCATAAGGCTTACAACCATTTGAAATTATTGTGTAATCAGTTCCGAGCTAAAATAAAAAATTGAATTAACTGTTAATAGCAACATTCATAATTAAATAACTTTATGAATGTCCAAGTACCGGGTGCGGTTGATAAAGTTCTTCCAGTTGAGTGATTTCATCCTGTGTTAATTTTACTGATAAAGCCGCAACTGCATCTTCTAAATGCCCGGGTTTGCTGGCTCCTATTATGGGAGCTGTAATTGCTGGTTTGCTTAACATCCAGGCCAATGCTACCTGGGCATTGGGAAGTTTCTTTTGAGTTGCAATTTTTGTTAATCTGTTTACAATGTCAAAATCCGAATCCGATTTATATAAACTTTCCCCAAATTCGTCGGTTTTTGCACGCAGGGTTTCATTTCTTTCTTTTGTTCTTTTCCCGGTTAACAATCCTCGGGCAAGTGGCGACCATGGTATTACCGCAATTTTTTGATCCTGGCATAATGGGATCATTTCCCGCTCTTCTTCACGGTAGATTAAATTATAATGAGGTTGCATGGAAACAAACCGTGTCCATCCATGTAATTCAGCTATATACAAAGCTTTTGCAAACTGCCAGCTATACATTGATGATGCTCCTATATAACGTGCCTTGCCTGCTTTAACAATATCGTGTAAAGCTTCCATTGTTTCTTCAATAGGTGTATTATAATCCCAACGATGTATCTGGTAAAGATCCACATAATCAGTTTTTAATCGTCTGAGACTGGCATCAATAGAACTCATGATGTGTTTACGGGAAAGTCCTCCGTCATTGGGTGCCGGACTCATCTGGTTAAATACTTTGGTAGCAATCACAACATCATCGCGTTTGGCAAAATCTTTAAGTGCATGTACCCAAAACTTCTTCACTGGTTCCATATGAGTACATATCTGCCGTGTCAAAAAAGTTAATTCCAAGTTCCAATGCCTTTTGAATGAATGGCCTGCTCTGTTCTTCATTTAAAGCCCATTGCCAGCGTTCCGTTGGCTTACCATAGGTCATGGTACCCAAACACAACCTTGATACTTTCATTCCTGTATTGCCAAATCTTACGTATTCCATATTTTAAATATTTAAAAATTACTTTATTTTCCGATGTCTAATTTGTTCTTGCCAGATTTTGTTTCCAATCATTAAATTGAGTAGCAATGATACGTTGTCCTGTGATTCCGTTACTTTCATCACCTGCAAGAAAAACAATAGGTTCAGCCATAATATCAGGGCTTAGTAACTTAAAATTCTTTGGGAGAGAATGTTTAAATTCATCAGGTATCATTCCTGTTTCTGTTGCTCCTCCTGGCAAAAGCATATTAACATCTATTTGATAATCCCTTAAATCTTCGGCCATAATAAGCGATAGTGATTCTGCTCCTGCACGTGAAGGCCCATATGGAATAAAACCTTTCCTTTTCATCGTTTCATGGTTCATGGTAATGTTTGTTATTTTACCTTTTTTTTGTCTGATAAAAAAGGGCACAAATGCTTTTGCAACCAAAAAATAGCCAGTCAGATTTGTTTCAATTAAATCGCGAAAACCTGTTCCACTCACTTCAAAAAATGGTTTTGGTTCTGTCAAAAAATGTGGATTTACCGTCCGCATACCAATACCTGCATTGTTAATAAGCAAATCAATTGTCCCCCAATGTTTTTCAACCCATTGTACAGAATTTATAATAGATTGTTCGCTTCTGACATCCATTTCTATATGAATAAACATCAATTTGAATTTCTTTTAATTCTTTTAAAGAATTGTCCAACTTGTTCAAATTACGTGCAGTAATCAGTAACGATGCTCCATTTAAACCTAAAGCCTTGGCCATTGCAAAACCCAATCCGCTTGATGCACCTGTTATTAAAACCCTTTTGCCTTTTAATTGATCATTTATCATTTGTAATTATTTTAATGCGAGTTCGGTATAAAGTTAATAAGATAAAGCCATTAGTTGATCGATTATCTCCAGATTAAGAGATGGTTTATTTGATAAGTTGGGGAAGGCAATAACCATGACCACCATCTGCCGGGAAATTATGACCATTAAAAGCCGAAGTTATATAATTGTCAATTAATAATTTTCACCGAAGACATGAAGATCGGCGGAATGTGTTTAATATGCATGGCTTTTACAACTCACAGGCTTCACTGGTAGTTACTGTTCTAAAGGGAAAATTTAAGAAAAAGTGATTATTGTTTACAGTCGTATATAATACTGTATGTGAATTTAAAAATACGCCTGATAATAAATAGATTACAGGCGAATTCCTAATTTATCTGTGGAGAAAGAGAGGGCCGAGCGTAAAAAAACAGCCCAGTGGGCTGTTTTAGCGAAGGAGCCGGGATTGAGGGGAGAGAACCTCCAGTTCTGGGATTACTCACCGCCGGATGGCGGATCGTGATCCCTCGCCGGGAGCTTCAAAGGCATCAGATCAGTCTATGCTAATGATTATAGTCAAGCTTCAGGTCCCCCTCCCTTGGGAGAGGGATTCAGGAGAGGGTTAATGATCAATGAGGAAGGGATCACTCACCGCCTGTCGGCGGCTCGAGATCCCTCGCCGGGGAGCTTCAAAGGCATCAGATCAGTCTATGCTAATGATTATAGTCAAAGCTTCAGGTCCCTCTCCCTTGGGAGAGGGATTCAGGGAGAGGGTCTATGATCAAAGGATCGGGGATTACTCTCCGCCTGTCGGCGGATCGTGATCCCTCGCCGGGGAGCTTCAAAGGCATCAGATCAGTCTATGCTAATGATTATAGTCAAAGCTTCAGGTCCCTCTCCCTTGGGAGAGGGATTCAGGGAGAGGGTCTATGATCAAAGGATCGGGGATTACTCTCCGCCGGATGGCGGATCGTGATCCCTCGGCGGGGAGCTTCAAAGGCATCAGATCAGTCTATGCTAATGATTATAGTCAAAGCTTCAGGTCCCTCTCCCATGGGAGAGGGATTCAGGGAGAGGGTCTATGATCAAAGGATCGGGGATTACTCTCCGCCTGTCGGCGGCTCGTGATCCCTTGCCGGGAAGCTTCAAGGCATCAGATCAGTCCGCCCCAAGGGCGGTTTTTGTTTTATTTAAATGCCTTCCACAGGCAAGCCTGGTTCGGCCATTTCATAAAACAAAAATCCCGCAGCTTCAAGCTGCGGGACTGATCTGATGCCTTTGGCGGAGAAAGAGGGATTCGAACCCCCGGTCCGCCGGTAGGCGGACAACGGTTTTCAAGACCGCCGCATTAGACCACTCTGCCATTTCTCCAATATATCCACTCTAAAATAAAATACCGCCACATTCACCACAACGTCTATCCGCCAAATGGCGGACCATTTCTCCAAGATATCTGCTCTATAATATGATACCGCCGCATTCATCATGGCGTCTATCCGCCAACTGGCGGGCCATTTCTCCCTTCGCCCTCCCTAGCTTTAGCAAGAAAGGGATTTCGCAGTCGCAAATATAATATTTTTTTGATTTAAGAGACTTTTTCAGCATTTACATATTGCAATAAACAGAATATCAGCAAAATAAGGTTTTTATCAACATACTGTCAATAGTTTTGACTTTTTTCATGCCATCATCATACCGACTGGTGAGGTCTTCTGTTGTTTTTACCAAATCGCCTTTTTTATCAAAAAAAACAAGTATTTTAACCTAAAAGTGGCTCTATTTGTGGAAAAACGACAAAATAAATTTGCATATGATTTAAAATAAAATAAATTTGTATTCTATTAGTGAAATTGGTTTAACCTTTAATTTTATTATTATGACAAAAAAAGAATTAGTTAATGCAATTGCTGCTGACGCAAGTCTTTCTATCAAAGATGCAGGAAAAGCTTTGAACTCATTCGTTGGAGCTTTTGGAAAAGCTATGAAAAAAGGCCACAGGATCCAGCTTCCGGGCCTTGGTACTTTTAATGTAACAAAAAGAAGTGCAAGAGTAGTTCGTAACCCACGCACAGGCGCTAAACTTAATGTTCCTGCAAAGAAAGTTGTAAAATTCAAAGCAGCTCCCGCACTTAACAAAGGTCTTTAATCCGCATGATTGAGATTGTCAGAAAGGGGTGTAAACACCCCTTTTTTTTTACGTCATTTTTATACTTTACTCTTTTACACTTTATTTATATCGAACTAAAATCGGGATGCTAAAGGTTGCGAATGCTTTTTTTATTATTTTTGATATTCATCCTGCTTAATTCATGATGCATGAATTGTATCATTGTTGATGACGATAAGGTGAGTTGCAAAGTACTCGAAGGTTATGCGGCAAATCTTCCTCGCTTAACCTGATCGGAGTATTCAATGATTCAATTGAAGCCCGCAACATGCTTTCAAAAAGACAGGATATCGATCTCATCATCCTCGACATCCAGATGCCTGAGATGAATGGCTTCGATTTTATCTCCAGCCTCGATTATCCTCCAAATATAATTATAGTGTCATCTGCGGAAGAGTATGCACTGAAGGCATTTGATTTCAACGTGGTTGACTATATCCTGAAACCTGTTTACATATGCAAGCTTCTGCAAAGCCATCGATAAGGCAATTAGGTATTTCTCCCGCAAAGAGACAACCAATACGGGCGATGAAGAGATTTTCATAAAGAAAGGTCCTTCTCTTGTAAAACTAAAACTAAAAGACATTATTTATATCGAAGCGCTTGAGAATTATGTCACTCTCAATACCCTGGATGATAAGTTTACAATCCATTTTACAATGAAAGCAATTGAAAACCAGCTTCCTTCAGGTATATTTATCAGGGTGCACAGATCATTTATTATAAACAAGAGCATGATTCAGGCGATAAAGGAGAATTCGCTCGATCTCATCGTCGGGGATGCTTTAAAAAGCATTCCTGTCGGTAAATCATTCAGAGATACACTTCTTGAATGATATTAATGTGATGGCCAGATAATCACCATCTCATAAATGCTTACCAACAGTCAACTTTTCCTGCATTAACCTGGGACAAACTTCACGTTCCCCCCTTATGCTTGAAATCGACAGAGCTGAAGGTAGTTTACCTTTATGGCCCTGGCGGCAAAAAATATATAGACCTCATTTCAGGAGTTTCTGTAAGCAATACCGGCATCGTCATCCAAAAGTCGTTAAGCTGTAAAAGTCAGGTCGATGATTATCTGCACCTGATGGTTTACGGCGAAATGATACAGTCACCACAGGTATTGTATGCAGAAAGACTGGCTGAACTGTTGCCTGCTGACCTGTCCTGCTGCTATTTTGTGAATTCCGGAAGTGAGGCAGTCGAAGGTGCACTGAAACTGGCAAAAAGATACACGGGGAAAAGCAGGATAATCTATTTTTAAAATTCATATCATGGCAGCACCCACGGTGCGTTAAGTATTCAGGGAAGTGAATATATAAAAATTCTTTCAGACCTCTATTACCTGATACTTGTCAGATCGGGTTTAATGATGAAAAATCTCTTGATTTTATTGACAATGAATACAGCCTGCGTTATTATTGAACCGGTTCAGGGTGAAGCCGGTGTCATATAGCCTGAGAATGATTTTCTTGTAAAGATCAGAAAAAGATGCAACTGAACCCATGCTCTTTTGATCTTTGATGAGATGCAGACAGGCTTTGGCCGTTTGGGACATATGTTCGCAATTGACCGTTTTGGGGTTGTTCCGGATATACTTGTCCTGGCAAAAGCTCTCGGAGGAGGAATGCCGCTTGGAGCTTTCATCTCTTCACAGGAAATAATGTCAGCACTTGTAACTGACCCTTCTCTGGGACATATCACCACTTTTGGTGGTCATCCAGTTTCTTGCGCGGCAGGACTGGCATCTCTGGATGTAATTACCGAAGAAGAGCTTGTTCAGAAATGCAGGGATAAGGAAGCTCTGTTCCGGAAGGAAGCTTGTACATCCCCTGATCGCCGATATCAGGGGAGATGGACTGCTTCTTGCAGTTCAGGCCGCGAAACATGATTATATCCCTTACCTGATCGCCCACGCTCCTGAATACGGGATAGTGCTCGACTATTTTCATCTGCGGAAATGCCTTCAGGATAGCACCTCTCTAACTATAACCAATGATGAAATAATTGAAGCCTGTGACCGTTTAAAACTATTGCTTGACGTTGCAAACAAAAATGTATCATGAGAATAAAAAGATATACCTATATTATTATAGCTTTTCTTTCATTATTAAGTCCGCATGCTTTAGGACAGGTGCCTTCCGAACTTTCCCTGACTCTGTCAGGTATTTTTACCAGAATATTGAATTCAAACAGGGACAATGAGCGTAAGAGGCTTAACGATTCACTGGTGCTTTTGATGGACAGTTATACCGCTTCCGATTCGGTGCTGAATCATAAAATTGATAATGTAAGATACCTGGGCAAGTAGTCTCTCCCGATTCCAGGCTGAAGATCATAACCTGGAACCTCATTCTGAGGGACGTGGGAAATAAATATTTTTGCTATCTGATCGTAAAGGGATCAAAAGGGCAGAAGAACAAAGTTTACAGACTTACCGGGGAAAACAGGGATGAAGCTGAATCGACCGGCCCGATCTATACCGAAAAAGACTGGTACGGAGCCTTATATTATGCTATACAACCATTTACAAAGGACGGCATCCGGCATTACCTGCTTCTTGGAATAGATTACGGCAATTCAGGCGTGACCAGGAAGATAATAGACGTTCTTACTATTAATCCTGATGGCAGAATCGTATTTGGCGAAAAATGCTTTAATAAGGATAATGAGATTTCTTCAAGGGTTGTGATTGAGTATTCATCCGAGGCTGTAGTATCACTGAGGATGAAAAACAGCAAGTGTGCAGTTTTTGATCATCTTGTGTCTGTTTCGGATGATCACAGGAATGATCCGAAATACATGGGATCGGAATTTTCATTTGACGGCTATGTGAGGAAAAAGGGAATGTGGATGTTTGTAAGCAATATTGATGTCAGAAATAAAAAAAAATAAGTGTATAAAATACCCTTAATCTATGCCGGTACAGAAAAAAACTATCCTGATATGCTATGATGATCATCGGTCA
>CAVVGP010000187.1:0-11905 GCA_963747625.1 uncultured Bacteroidales bacterium
GTTCTGATTCAGTAAATAAAAGTTAAATTAATGATAGATTTTCATTGAATTAAGAGTGGATTTGATAAGATAAATTCTGAGAATTTTTAATATGCTTAGAATTCTGTTGGCCTTCAAATTTTTGTAATGGTATTATACACCAGAATGAAAAGTCTTAAGTACAATAAGCATTTCTTTAATTTTAGAAACTATTACCTTAACAAAGCTATTTATCTCTATTTCATAAACCATTACATTATTTTTGGAATAAGTTATATCATTCTCACATTCGATTTTGACGACTCTTTAACTATTCATAATATTTCGTTTACCCTACCTGTGATCCACATACCAAAACTGGCTAGATACAAAATAATATTGATGATTTTTTTGTTCTGTTCGGAATGTAAAAATTATATAACTTATTCAGATTATTATGTAACAGGATAGAGCCCTCTGCTTCGTAACTTTGAATCTGAAATTTAATTAATAATCAAAACTTTTTGTTATGAAAAAGAATCTGTTACTTGGATTGTTAATCCTGTTTTTAATAAGCACTACAGACTTTGCAGGTTTGCCTGATCCGAAAAAAAATCTGAAAAACCTGCAGTTTCGAACACGAGAGAAAATAGATTATCAAATGAAGAATTAAGTCGCTTGACCAGACGCACTAATATAGATAATCTTGCCAAAACGAATCCTTTGAATAAAGAAAATATTAATTCAGTGAAAAATCTTAAAACAACAAAACAAGTTGAATATGGAAGGAGACATGGCGGGACCATTTGGATTGGTGGTGGTGCCCTTCTTCTAATCATTATCCTTGTAATTATTCTGGTTTGATCAATTACTGTGAATCTTGATTTGTGCGGTTAACTAAATGTCAAATTACAATTGTTTAATATTCTGTATATCAGATTATGATACAGTTAGAGTGGGTATTATATATAAAATTTTAGACATGTTTACCAGGTAAAAATTGAAATTTGGAAGGATTTAATTTTTAGCGATATACGTAAAAGAAAAAATTTATCACCAATTTTGTCATCTACGATAACTACAAAACTCAGAATGTTTTTCCGGGTTTTGCGGTTATACCGATTCAAGAACCCATAAAGACTAAAACATTCTAATTCCTTTTACAGCAGTATTGCAATATTGATATGGGAATGGGTTAAAAGATGATTGATTTTGGCTTTAGTATGGTTAACTTTGATGTCAGAGATACGCCACTAAATCTGATTATTCCTGCAAAAACTAAAGATTTGCTATCATACATTTTATTGAATTTTAGCCATCAGTCACTTTTTTAATTTAAAAAATTAAAATCGTTAGATGGAAATAAACATTCTGGCCGATAAATAACTAAAGAATAATCCAAAAAGGCAAAGCACTACACCCAGACTTTTGATGAATATGGCTAGAATCCTAATATTGATTCGTTGTCGGAATCGGACAATCATATATGACAGGATATCAAACCACAGTATGCTTCCAAAAGAAAAGAAGAATGCATAGCAAATACTGATTACCAAATGAAAATATACAGTATACGTAGTTTGGTCTTGTTGATGATCTTTATTTTTGAGTTTTTGAAAATTATCAATTTTTTCAATTGTTGAAACTTTTAAAGTATCTATTTTTCTACCTTCAATACTTCTTATTTCCTTTACGTTCTGGTCTATATTGACTGCCAGCCCCCCCGTATGTAAACCTAGAGAGGCTATAATAGAAATCACTAAAAAAGATGATGTAAGCACTCCAATAAATAAAGTCGGATTAAGAAAGTTAATAATTAATCCGATAATAAAAGCTCCTTTCCTTTTTTTTGAATCTTTTCAGTGAGATGGCTTTTATCTTCAAGATTTTCAATATCTATTTTCGTCCTTATAATCCTGTATCCTAAGTAAAAGCAAAATAATGAACTAACTGCAAATATATAAGGGATGGCTGGTTTGTAGATGGAATAAAGTTTTGTCAAGCCAAATACAGCAATAAATACATAAATGAAATCACCAATGAAAGCCCCACAACTCACTAAAATACAATACCGTAGTCTGCCTTTGAGTGCGTTGGAAGTAATAAGGATACCGATAGGACCTGCACTTGGCATCGATAAAATAAAACCTGCCAATAAACCGGCAATCGATATGGTAATGATACTTTCTATCATGAAGCGTTTTTCAACCTTAGAAAATAAAAATTAAAGCTGTCATTTAAAACTATATATAACATTTTTATTTATTTCTTTTAATTTTTCAAGAGCTTCCTTTTTATTTGAATGGAGAAGTTCATTGCCTTAATATTAAGTTCTAACAAATGATTGAGAACTGCATCAAGCTTAAAAGGTTCTTTGCAATTTGATACGTCCTTGTTATTATCCATGATGAATAATTTTATAGTAACGAAGCAGCACTGCCTGATTTAATATCAGTGTCTCATAGGAAAGCGAATACTGCACACTAAATTTCAAAAGAATCTTTGAGTTTTCCAAATGTTGACTTCTTTTTTGCATAAACGATTTTCAAGCAAATACAATTTCGTGCTGAAAATTTAATTAATTAAGGATGCTCGAAGTGTTGATACATTTACCATTGTTATCTGGATCAATTTGACCACCTAAACCCGGAGTTAAATCCTTGTTTGTTTTGTTTTGAATTTTAGGTGAAATCTGACCGGATTTTGTACTAGTAAATTGAGGGTATAAGTACAACTACCATTTTTACGATGTTCTGAGATCGACTAGGGAAGATAATCTTTGCATTTTTTTAAAACTGCGATTTTTATCAAAAGTATAATTGGGATAATCAAAATCACTTAAATAAATCACAACCTTTTTTAAAGAGTACCGTATAACACGCGAAATAACTTCAAACAAGGAAATGAATCTCCAAATCAGACCTGTTTCAATATACTTTATTTCAACACGTTCCGTTTGAATAGTTTAAAATTAAACGACAATTAATAAACTTAAATTAAAAATATTTGTATTCTGTATTAAACCTTTTAATAACAATAATATCTAAATAGAAAATCATAATTTTTTAAACATTAAACCAATTATATTATTATGGAAATAAGAAAACTCATTTTCAGGTTATCCTTCATTTTTGTAGCAGCAAGCCTTTTTTTATATTCTTGTAAGAAGGATTCTTCAACTTCAACTGGCAATCCTGCTCTTTCAAGTGCTCAGACGACTCAAATGCAAAATTCTGATGCCCAGGATGCTGTGGCTGATAAAACGGAGGAAGATATTGACAGCAAACTTGACGAACTGCAAAACAATAATTATGTAACTAGCATTTCAAAATCGGAACTTTCAAATCTGACTGATACAGTTGTTATAACTGTTGACCACCCTGATACCACTACTTTCCCTAAAGTTGTTACACTTACATACTACAGTTATGTTGACAGTTCTGCAAATGAACCCATTATTAAAAACGGTAAAATTACTGTTACAATTACAAGTGCCAATCCCACACACCGGAAATTAGTTTCCAGATCGTATTTATTTGACAATTTTGCTGTAACTACAGATAGTACAACTATTATATTAAATGGTACCCGGGTAGTTAGCAGGCAAAAAGAATCTGTTAAATTTACGGGGCTTCAATCAATCAGAATTTCTGTCACAGATGATATTACAGCTGCAACGCAATGGGCTGTTGTAACTACAGGTAATACCGATACCCTTAAATTTACACGCAATGTAAATAAAGTGCGAACAGCTATTTCCCATTTCAGAAATATATTATATAAGCCCGGAGATCTTCTATTCTTTCTTTACAGGTATGTTGCTTCGTCTGATACAATAACATACAATGGTACAGTTACCGGGATCAACGAAAAAGGTGACACCTATACTAAAACTATCACTTCGCCCCTTATTGTTACAGACTATAAAGGAAGCCTCGTGGTCACTTCCGGAACAATGACCTATGTTGTTGGTACTGATTCATATGATATAACTTTCGAAGCAGACCCGGCACATAAACATTTAACACTTGTAACAGTTACAAACAATCTTACAGGAAAAACAAAGAGCTTCGACCGCAGATTTGGACGAGTATTTAAAAAATGGTGGTAGTATCCATTATACAATAAGAAAACCGGACATAGTGCCGGTTTTTTAATTTATATTAACAATGATTAACTATTTCGTCAGAACAAATTTGCCATCAAGCGCGGGAGTTAATCCTTGTTGTTTTCAATTGTATGTTAAGTGTAATCTGACCGGATTTTGAGTTAGTCAAAAAGGGATGGATTTTGTGTTATCCAATGGTTTTTGTCAGTTAACAGATGAATTGTGAAAGTTTAAAATATTAAGATCTCTTTAACCTTATTTTTAATGTTGTTAGTGAATAATAGTTGTTGTCTTTCTTTAAAAGCCAGATCGCAGTGACAGAAATTTACAATAAATACTGATTTTTAATTATTAAAAACAATGAAAAAGATCTTACAATTAAGGTTTCTCCACTCAAGTACTGACTTGGGGTTACTTTTATTAAGAATCTGGACTGGAATAAGTCTTTTCAGGATTCACGGTATTGAGAAGATTTTCAATTTCCATGGTATGCTTAGCAATTTCCCTGATCCTCTTCATATAGGTGCTGCACCTAGTCTTATTTTTGCTACGCTGTCAGATGGTATTTGCTCGCTTCTGGTGATCATCGGCCTTTTTACACGATTATCATCAGCAATTATATTCATTAACCTGCTGGTAGTGTTTGCATTTATGCATGGATTTTCTTTCATGCAGGATCATGCGCAGCTTGTTTATGTCTATATGGGAGCGTATTTATCTATTTTTGCAGCAGGAGCTGGCAAATACAGCCTGGATCATCTGATTAAATAAGATACGGCCTTACCATAAATGGCGGTGGAAATCAAACTTAAAGATATATGATTATGCTGAGATTTTTAACGGGTTATAAAGTAAATACCCTCCCGGTATTTTTATTATTATTAGTTGCTTCATCGTGTTCACAGAAACGAAACTGGCCGCAGTTCAGAGGTTCTGAAGGTAATACGGTATCCAAAGGGGCAAATTTACCTGAGGAATGGGGCGATAATAAAAATGTAAAATGGAAGTACAGGTTGGAAGGTACCGGTTGGTCCTCACCAATAGTTTGGGAAGACAAGGTGTTCATTGTTTCGGCTTTCCCTGAAAGCGTGGTTTCTAAAGCTTCAGAGCAAAATGGACCTCAAATGCCGGATATGAGTGAACAGGATGATGACTCAACTGCACAAAAAAGAATGCCTCCCCCACCGGGGCCAGGCAACTTTCCAGCACATGGACAAAATCCTATGGGCCCGCCACACCCTCCTGATAATGATACAAGCTTTCTGAAAGATGTCTACAGGTGGGAAGTCACCTGCATAAATCTAAATTCAGGGAAAGAACTCTGGAAACAGGTCGCTTTAAAAGGAAGTCCCAGAATCAGTAAACATTCTATGAACAGTTATGCCTCAGAAACTCCTGTTACAGATGGAGAAAGAATTTACGCATACTTTGGCATGACAGGTTTATTTTGTTATGATCTGGATGGGAAACTATTGTGGAAAAAGGATCTTGGCTCATATAAAACCGAAAATGGATGGGGAACAGGATCTTCTCCTATTATCTGGAAAGATGTAATCTATATTCAGGATGACAATGAAGAGAATTCATTTATCATTTGGATAGATGCCGAACAGGAAATGAAAAGTGGAGAACACCTCGTGCCTGAAAAAAGTTCTTATTCTACCCCGTTTATATGGAAAATAAAGTAAGGGAAGTAATCTGTCACCTTGGCATAAAAGCAAGATCATAATCATTTGCAGACAGGAAACTTGCTTTGGGAGATGAAAGTAGGTGGAGAACATGCCATACCCTCACTGTTGCAGATGAAAATCATACTCCTGGTAATCTGGTGCCAGTAGAGCTCAAAGCAATTTGTTTGCTATAAAACGAGGGGCTAAAGGGGATATAACCTTGCCTGAAGGAGCTACTTCAAATAATTGGTTGAATGGTCAGTTTTTGATGCTGGACTAGGAAATTGTTCACCACTCTTGTACAAAGGCCATCTGTATTATTTGAGTGATCAGGGCGGGTTGTTTATATGTCTGAATGCTGAAAGCGGTAAACAAATATATAAGCAAAGAATTAAGAGATTAGGAGCCGTGTGGGCTTCTCCCTGGGCTTATAATGATAAGATTTGTTTTTATGATGAAAAAGGAATACCCGGACTATTCAGTCTGGGAAACAATTTAAATGATTATCTGAAAATAAACTTAAAGACAAATTCTGGGCATCACCTGCCATCACCGCTAATGCTTACATTTTCAAAGGAGTTGACTGTATATTGCATTAAGTAATAAATAAGAAATAAACACTCCCATTATAGAGAAAAGCCAATTATCTAATCTGATAGTCGGCCCTTTTAAGTGAACACAAAAACCAGGGTCAAATGCCTATTGTTTTGTCTTGAATTTCGTAAAGAGTAGCCCGGATTTTGGAGTGGTTAAAGAAGGAAAATATTTGATATAGTATCAAGTGGCCACTGGTTCGGACCTAGCTGGATCTAATAAATGCTCTTAAACATTTATAGCGTTATTATTCTATTTGGCACGTATTTAGCCCTGTCAAATTTCAAGTATATTTAATACCCCCCTGAATTTCTCCAATCATATGGTCAATTTCAATAAAACAGAAAATCCCAAATTTCTCCAGGACTTGTCTCGCTGCATGTTGATTTGATTTTCATAGCACTCCCCACATTAACTGAGCATCTTTTTTGTCATCAGACCCGTTTTTGCAATAGCTCAGGATACCTTGTGACCAGAACAATAACCTATATGGACATGTCAACAGTTTAAATCACTAATGACCTTTAGTGGCTGATTCAAATACCCGGCAAAAATTACCGCCGCCTATTTTACCGATTTCATCTTCAGTGAACCCTGTTTTTAACATTGCAGCAACTACAGCGTAATAGAAACCAACCTTTTGGTCCTGCCATGCTTCATTAGTGCGCTCGCCTATTCTGCTGGATTTTTACTACCGCCGGGGCCACTTTGTCTATTATTATCGCCCGGACGACCATCCCGGGGATTGCCAGGATTGCCACCTCCAGGCTGCGGAGCAGGATCTCCCGGTTTGGGGCCGAATCCACCAGCAGGTCTGTAAGCCGGAGTCAACTTAGTATCAGTGCCGATGCAGACATGGTCAATTCCGATGACATCAACCATAGCGCGGATATTCTGAGCATATTCAAGCGGAGTATCTGAAAGATGTGTCCATACTCCAATAACACCACCAGTATTGCAACAATTTTAGCTTGCTCCTTACTTATGAGTCTTGGGCGCATCATGCGGAGCCATAGAGGGGTTCTGCCCCAAGCAGGTATCAAGACCAGTGTGGGAAATTACTACCGGCTTGGTTGTCGCTTTTAGTGCAGCGTTAATGGTATCATTGCTGCAATGTGTAAGGTCCACAAGAATACCAAGCCTGTTGCATTCTTTGATTACATCCGCTCCGAATGTTGTCAACCCTCCCCATTGCGGTGGATTTGTATAAACATCACCCAGAGGTACGGAAGCATCGCTGTCATGAAGCAGTCCAAAGTGCCGCAACCCTCTGCTATACGCTACTCCGAGGCGGTCAAGATGCCCTTCAAGAAAATGAGCACCCTCAACCGATTGAATGACGGTTGGTTTATGCTTATTATGGGCAGAACGGAGGTCTGAAAGGTTCAAAGAGCGTTTCATATTGTTATTTTCCAGTACCTTGTCCATTGCATTCAATCCATTTATAAAACGTTCATAGGCCTCACCCGGATTACGTAGCTGTTGATAGTCAACAGCGAATGTCATACAGATAGCTGATAAGCCTGACTTTCTCATTTCGCCAGCCAGGTCTACATTTGGACCGGGCAACTCTGATGCATTAAGAGGAACATCAATATGATTATGTGTATCAATTCCCATAGTTTTTGCAACGATTGTCGCTACACTTGGGTCGACTCCCTCGTCAGTCCATGATATCAGCGGGTTCAATATAATTATTGCCCCTGTTCCGGTTAAAGTGGTGATAAACTTTCGCCGTGACCAATCTTGTTGAGATTTTTTCATAATTTTCAAATAGGTAAATTGCCAGAAGGATCCAATTCTCCAACTGACTGATTATTAATAACTATTATTTTGTAAAGATATTATTTCTGAATTGCTCACTTTTGCTAACTAGGCTATTTTATTTCATTCCTACCAGGGTTATTGCATAGTCGAAAGTTCGTCTATAGGGACTTCGGATTTAGATTTATTGTTGTTCATTTTTATGTAAAATGCGAATCTTTTCTATTATTCAATTTTATAAATAGCTGCTGAAACTGCTGGTAATGTGACCTCATCAGAACCTTTGCCAATTTTGTAAATGCATTTTTCAGAGGTCCCGAAAACATATTTGGCCTGGTTAACATTTATATTGGTTAATTCTGCTTTTACCTTATTGCCTGGAGGGTTGATCAGAATGACATATTTTTCATTGTCTGCAAATCTCATATAAATCATTGGGTAGGGTTTATTCACATCACTAATTAATTTCCATTCCCATGATTTCCAAGAGCAACAGAAGACGCACGCAGAGCAATCAATTTTCTTACATAATTCAGCTGAGAGTTCGGATCCTTATCCTGTTTAGCAACAGTCGGACGGTTGGGATTGGGTCTTGCGGAATATATATATTTTTTGCTTCAGCAACAGAAAAGCCGGCATTCTTACTGTCATCCCATTGCATTGGGGTACGGCTGCCTGAACGGGTACGGCTTCCTTCAACATCTGGTGACTTAGGAATATATTTCATTCCTATTTCATCACCGTAATAAATAAATGGGACACCCGGTAAAGTGAGTAAGAATGTCATGGCAACTTTTAATTGATTAACATCATTGCGACTTGAGTCTGCAATTCGGGGAGAATCATGATTGCCGGTTGGCAAAGAGATATAACCTTTATTTAATGTGCTTTCATATTGATCTTTAAAATCGTTTTACCATTTTAAAATAACCCTCCCGGCTTTATCAAAATATACTTTGGCAGGTGTTTTCTGACCTCTGGAACTGGGAAAACAGATACCAGGCTGAAGGAAATCTATATCGAAGCCCCCTTCAATGGATTGCTTGGGATTAAACCACTCTGCTATCAACACGCCATTAGGAAACTTTTTGTGAAACCAGCCGTTTAGCTCTTTCCATAAGACTATAGTGGCGGTTTTATCAGGATCATTCTTAATAAGGCTTGATGCCATATCAACCCGAAATCCGTCAACCCCTTTTTCGAGCCAGAGTGTGATGATATTTTTAAGTTCATTTATTACTGCCCGGGGTCCGGGAGAATCAACTGACTGTTCCCAGGGATGTTTTGGATTTGGCTTTGCATATCCGAAATTGAGGGCTGGCTGAATACCATAGAAATTTTTGATAAAAAATTTACCTCTTGGGGCATTGGCTTCCACCCAGCGGAACGATTCCTGCTCTGTTAAATCACCTGGTTTATATGGAGCCCAGATATAATAATTGCTGTAACGCAAATTAGTATCTGCAAGCATGGATTGTTTAAACCATTCGCTTTGGTTTGATGTATGGCCAGCAACAAGATCCAGAACCAGATGCATTCCTCTTTTATGAACCTGATTTACAAGTTCTACAAGGTCGCTATTCGTTCCAAAACTTGGGTCAACCTGATAGAAATCTATTACATCATAACCAAAGCGAATGGTTTAAACAATCCATGCTTGCAGATACTAATTTGCGTTACAGCAATTATTATATCTGGGCTCCATATAAACCAGGTGATTTAACAGAGCAGTTATGGTTCGCTGGGTGGAAGCCAATGCCCCAAGAGGTAAATTTTTTATCAAAAATTTCTATGATATTCAGCCACCCTCAAATTCGGATATGCAAAGCCAAATCCAAAACATCCCTGGGAACAGTAAGAAAAAAATACCGGACCCCGGGCAGTAATAAATGAACTTAAAAATATCATCACACTCTGGCTCGAAAAAGGGGTTGACGGATTTCAGGTTGATATGGCATCAAGCCTTATTAAGAATGATCCTGATAAAACCGCCACTATAGTCTTATGGAAAGAGCTAAACAGCTGAGTTTTCGCAAAAAGTTTCCTAATGGCGTGTTGATAGCAGAGTGGTTTAATCCCAAGCAATCCATTGAAGGGGGCTTCGATATAGATTTCCTTCAGCCTGGTCATCTGTTTTCCCAGTTCCAGAGAGGATCAGAGAAAAACACCTGCCAAAGTATAGCTGATAAAGCCGGAGAGGGTGATATTGTAAAATGGTACAACGATTTTAAAGATCAATATGAAAGCACATTAAATAGAAAAGGTTATATCTTTTTGCCAACCGGCAATCATGATTCTCCCCGAATTGCAAGCTCAAGTCGCAATGATGTTAATCAATTAAAAGTTGCCATGACATTCTTACTCACTTTACCGGGTGTCCCATTTATTTATTACGGTGATGAAATAGGAATGAAATATATTCCTAAGTCACCAGATGTTGAAGGAAGCCGTACCCGTTCGGGTCCGTTGGTAGCCCAATGCAATGGGATGACATCAGTTGCCACTTTGCTGTTGCTGAAGCAAAAAATATATATATTCCGCAAGACCCAAATCCCAACCGTCCGACTGTTGCTAAACACGATAAGGATCCGAACTCTCAGCTGAATTATGTAAGAAAATTGATTGCTCTGCGTGCATTCTTGTCTGGGAAAATGGAAATTAATTAGTGAGATATGAATAAACCCTACCCAATGATTTATATGAGATTTGCAGACAATGAAAAATATGTCGTTCTGATAAACCCTCAGGCAATAAGGTAAAAGCAGATTAACCAATATAAATGTTAACCAGGCCCAAATATGTTTCCGGGACCTGTGAAAATACATTTACAAAAGTGGCAAAGGTTCTGATGAGGTCACATTACCAGCAGTTTCGGCAGCTATTTATAAAATTGAATAATAGGAAAGATGCGCATTTTACATTAAAATGAACAACAATAAACGTAAATCCAAAGTCCCTATAGACGAAATTAAGACTATCAATAACCCTGGTCAGATGAAATAAAATAGCCTAGTTAGCAAAAGTGAGCAATTCAGAAATAATATTTTTACAAATAATAGTTATTAATAATCAGTCAGTTGGAGAATTGGATCCTTCTGGCAATTTACCTATTTGAAAATTATGAAAAAATCTCAACAAGATTCGTCACGGCGAAAGTTTATCACCACTTTAACCGGAACCGCGGCGATAATTATATTGAACCCGCTGATATCATGGACTGACGAGGGAGTCGACCAAGTGTCACTGACAATCGTTGCAAAAACTATGGGAATGATACACATAATCATACTGATGTTCCTCTTAATGCATCAGAGTTGCCCGGTCCGAATGTAACCTGGCTGGCGAAATGAGAAAGTCAGGCTTGTGGGCTTATCTGTATGACATTCGCTGTTAGACTATCCGACAGCAGGTTAATCCGGGTGAGGCCTATGAACGTTTTATAAATGGATTGAATGGACAAGGTGATGGAAAATAACGATATGAAACACTCTTTGAAACTTTCAGACCTCCGTTCTGCCCATAATAAGCATAAACCAACCGTCATTCAATCGGTTGAGGGTGCTCATTTTCTTGAAGGGCATCTTGACCGCCTCGGAGTAGCGTAGGTGACAAGAAGGGTTGCGGCACTTTGGACTGCTTCCAGTAGCAGCGATGCTTCCGTACCTCTGGGTGATGTTTATACAAATCCACGGAGATGGGGAGGGTTAACACGTTCGGAGCGGATGTAATCAAAGAATGCAACAGCTAGCTCTGTTGTGGACCTTACACGTACAGCAATGATACATAGCACTTTGCGTGAAAAATAACAACC
>CAVVGP010000188.1:0-6676 GCA_963747625.1 uncultured Bacteroidales bacterium
TTATTTCCGATAACCTTAAGGAAGGCGATAACCTTGTAACACAGGGCCAGTCAAAACTGATCAACGGTGACAAAATTGAAATAGTTATGTAATTGTCAGAATTTCAACATAATGAAATGAGTATATATAGTGTTTCCGTAAAAAGACCAGTAACGACCATACTGATATTTGTTGGTCTGATGGTTATGGGTATCTATTCACTGACCCAGTTACCTGTGGACCGTATCCCGAAATGGAATTGCCTTACGTAGTGGTACTATACCACTTACTCCGGGGCAAGCGCTTCCGATATTGAATCCAATGTAACTCATCCTCTCGAAAATGCCCTTAATGCAGTAAGCAAGCTTAAAGAGATCACTTCAAGATCCAGTGATGCTACATCAGTTATCTTCATGAATTTGAATACGGCACAAACCTCGATGAAGCCTCAAACGATATAAGGAGCGCTCTAAGTTTCACGGAAAGATCATTGCCTGAAGATTGCGAAAAGCCTACCATCATGAAGTTCTCAACCAGCATGATGCCAATTATCTTCTATGCCATAACAGCAAAGGAGAGCTATGCAGGTCTTGAAAAGATCCTTGATGAAAAAATTGTTAACCCTTTAAACAGGATTGAAGGCGTCGGATCAGTGTCTCTTGCCGGAGTTCCCGGACGAAAGATATATATTGACGTTGATCCAAGGAAAATGGAGGCTTATAACCTTTCAGTCGAACAGATTGGAAATGTGATCAGGGCGGAAAATATGAATATGCCTGCCGGTTATATTGAGATGGGTAAAACCGATTATCCTTTACGGATACAGGGTGAATTTCCTGAGAGTGAAGTGATAAAAAATCTGGTAATCAGTAATTTCAACGGGAATAGTGTTTACCTTAAAGACATTGCAGAAGTCCGTGATACAATCAGGGAGTCCAAGCTCGATACAAAGATCAACGGGGCAAAGGGAATGAGCATGTATGTTATGAAGCAGTCGGGCGGGAATACAGTTAAGGTAACCAGAGATATTGAAAAAGCCCTGGTGACTCTTAAAAAGGATCTTCCACAGGATGTAAAAATAGAAAAGCTTTTTGACAGTGCATCTTTCATAAAGGGTTCCATCAGCAACTTAACGGAAACTTTAGGTTATGCGGCAATTTTTGTTGTACTGGTGGTGCTGTTTTTCCTTGGAAGGTGGAGGGCCACTTTTATAGTGATCCTCACAATACCTATATCCCTGATAGTGGCATTCATATATCTTTTTATCACCGGTGCCTCAATAAATATTATCTCGCTTACCTCGTTGTCAATAGCTATCGGAATGGTTGTGGATGATGCTATTGTAGTGCTGGAGAATATTACAAAACATATTGAAAGGGGAAGTCGACCCAGAGAGGCAGCTATTTATGCAACCAATGAAGTCTGGCTGGCTGTTATTGTTACCACACTTACGGTAGTTGCCGTATTCTTCCCTCTGACATTTATAAAAGGTCTTACCGGTGTATTATTCAAGCAATTAGGTATGATTGTTACAATCACCATTATAACATCAGTTTTTGCAGCTATAACACTTACACCGACTCTGAGTGCCCTCATTTTAAAATGGTATCCGATTAAAAAGGATGCCAAATTCTGGACATATGACGGAAGTATCAGGAAATGGCTAGATAATCTGGACCATTTTTATGAAAGAACTTTAAGCTGGGCGCTCCATCATAAGACAGTCATATCAATTGGAGCGCTGGTGATTTTTATCGCATCAATGAGCCTGTTTTCAGTAATAAAAACTGAATTTTTCCCACAGGCTGATGAATCAAGAATTACTGCAAATATTGAATTGCAGACCGGGACAAGAGTTGATCAGACACTTCTGACTGCAAATTATTTCGATGATCTTATCAGGGAAAAGTATCCTGAAGTTAAGATCATATCAACATCAACCGGTTCGGATGACCAGGGAGGATTTGCCTCGATATTCAATGCCGGAGGTACGCATACAATTGCTTATAACCTCAGTCTCGTACCAATTGAAGCCAGAAAAAAATCGGTATTTGAGATTGTTGAAGAGATGAGAGCCGATTTTGCAAAAAGACCTGAGGTAATCGATTTTACGCTAAGTACCTCCGATAATATGGGAAGTTTTGGTGGAAGTTCTGTAGATGTTGAAATTTATGGTTATAATATTTCTGAAACCAATCTTGTGGCAGAAGAGCTGGCAAAAAAAATAAAGGATATCCCCGGACAAAGGATGTTAAGATCAGCCGGGACAAAATCCAAACCTGAATTGCAGATAATATTTGATCAGAACAAGATGAGTGCAAACGGGCTGAATACAGCTATGGTTTCATCGGCTGTAAAGAACAGGGTTGATGGACTCACTGCAACCAGACTTCGGCAGTTTGGTGACGAATATGATATAGTTGTAAGGTTTAAAAAAGAGGCACAGAAGTACCACTTACGGATATTGAAAACATTGGTATCACAAATCCGATGGGACAGACTATTCGGCTGGGAGAGATTGCACAGATAAAGGAATATTGGTCTCCTCCGAGCATAGAGCGAAACGCAAGGAACGCATAGTAAGGGTATCATTCACTCCTTATAAAAGATCACTTACCGAAATTCAGATTGATGTCCAGAAAGCCATTGACGGAACTACCTTGCCAGCGGGAGTAATGGTTCAGATCTCTGGCGCTATCAAGGAACAAATGGATGCATTCATGGATATAGCAATGCTAATGATGATAAGCCTTATTCTGGTTTACCTTATAATGGCTTCTCAATTTGAGTCACTTAAAATGCCATTCATTATAATGTTTTCAATACCGTTCGCTTTTTCTGGGGTAGCGATGGCATTATTTTTCACAAATACATCCATTAAGTGTTATCTCAGGTATTGGTGCAGTAATGCTTATCGGAATCGTGGTGAAAAATGCAATCGTGCTTGTCGACTTTATTAACCTTATGCGTGAGAGGGGTCATGAATTATATGAAGCCATAGCAATTTCAGGACGTTCACGTCTGAGACCTGTAATGATGACCTCAGCAACAACAATTCTTGGTATGTTACCATTGGCGATGAGCAAGGGATCAGGTTCTGAACTATGGAGCCCTATGGGTGTAGCAGTTATCGGCGGACTTGTATTCTCTACCCTGGTGACTCTGATTCTGGTACCAGTTGTCTATGCAATTTTTGCAAAACACGGGAGAAGGCAACAAAAATCTTGCAATGTATTCCGAACTGGATTTCATGAATGAAATGGCGATGATAATAAGACGCATTAAGGTAAATTAGATAAATATTGAATTATGAAAGCAATAATGATCATATATAACCAGGCTCATTCTGAAAAAATAGAATATATGCTTGATAAGCTCGCATCAAAGGCTATTCACTCTGGGAAAATGTTCAGGGGCGGGGAACCAATACCGGCGTTCCCCACCTGGGAACACATGCCTGGCCTGAAATTAATAAAAGTGTGCTTACAATTGTTGATGACGACTTGGTTGATACTGTACTTGATAAGGTTAAAAGAATTGATGCTATTAATGATGAGGTAGGTATCAGGGCATTTGTGTGGGATATTTTTAAGATGGTATAAATTTTCTTTATAACAGTAGAGACGCCCAAATTGGGTGTCTCTACATATTTTGATATTTCTGAAATCTTAATCCGATGATTTATATTTAACAAAAGAGACGCCCGAGTTGGGCGTCTCTATATATTATTAATTGTAATGTATTTCTATTCTTCCTCTTCTTCCTAGAATAAGCCTTGATAACAGCATCCTGAACATCGCCGGGAACCTGTGAATATTCCGCAAACTTCATTGTATACATGGCACGGCCTCCTGTTATGGAGCTGAGAGCTGTTGAATATTTATTCATTTCAGCAAGAGGAACCTTTGCCTTGATAACCTCAAAACGTTTCTCGCTTGACATGCCCAGAACCATTCCGCGCCTGCCCCTGAAGGTCGCTGATAACATCACCCATACGGTCAGAAGGCACAAAAATTTCAACATCATATACAGGTTCAAGGATTTTAGGACCTGCATTTTTAAATGCCTGGCTGAAAGCATTTCTTCCGGCAAGACGGAAAGAAATCTCATTTGAATCAACAGGATGCATCTTCCCATCATAAACATAAACCCTTATATCGCGGGCATATGATCCGGTAAGAGGGCCAACCTCCATTTTCTCCATAATTCCTTTCAGGATTGCCGGCATAAACCTTGCATCAATTGATCCTCCGACAATACTGTTAACATATACAAGTTTTCCACCCCAGGGAAGATCAATTTCCTCTTTGTCGCGAACGGATATCTTTATCTCCTTGCCATTAATCTTTTGCATCGATACCTCTTTTGATCCTTCTTCATATGGTTCAATGATCATATGAACCTCACCGAACTGACCTGCACCTCCCGATTGTTTCTTGTGCCTGTAGTCAGCCTGTGCTGTCTTTGTGATTGTTTCGCGATAAGGTATTTTCGGAGGGTTAAAGTTCGTCGGGATCTTATAAATATTATCAAGATGCCATTTCATTATATTAAGATGATATTCTCCCTGACCGTGAACAATAATTTGTTTTAATTCCTTGGAGTATTCAATAATAATTGTCGGATCCTCAAGATGAATTTTGTTCAATGCTTCACCAAGTTTCTCATCATCACTTTCACTCTGTGCCTTAATGGCAGTCCTGTATTTTGGTTCCGGGAATTTTACTCCTTCATATTTCCAGTCGTTTCCGGGTACATTAAGTGTGTGACCCGTTTTGGTATTTTTCAGTTTTACAAATGCACCTATATCTCCAACATGAAGTTCAGGTACCCGTGGTTCTGTTCTTTCCTGCGCTGATATAAAGCTGGGCCAGACGTTCTTTTGACCCGTTATTGACTGTTAACAACATCAAGGTTTTCAGTGATTTTTCCTGAATATACCCTGAAGTAGTTAATTTCACCTATATGTTCTTCAATTGAGGATTTGAAAACATAAACTGAAGCCGGTCCCGAAGGATCTGGTTTAATTTCATTGCCCTTACTGTTAACGGGAGCAGGCATGTCGGAAATAGAAGGTGCTTCAGTTGCAATAAATTCCATCATACGGTCGACTCCTATATTATTCTTTGCTGACAGGCACAGGATCGGGAACATACCTCTTGTCCTTATCCCTTTGGCAATACCTTTCTTTATTTCATCTTCGGTAAGAGTATCATTTGAAAAAAAGAGTTCCATAAGAGCTTCATCACTCTCAGCAGCTTTTTCAACAAGTGCACCATGCAATTCAGCAGCTTTGGCTGCATGGTCAGCGGGTATATCAACTATCTCTGCTTTTCCTCCCTCTTTAGAGTAGCGCAGCATCTTCATCTTAAGCACGTCGATGATAGAATTGAATCCGATGCCTTCGTTAACAGGATACTGAACCAGGATTACATCGGTGCTTAATCTTTCCTTGAGCATTTCAAGGGATTTATCAAAGTTGGCTTTCTCGTGATCAAGCCCATTAATTACAATAATCAGTGGTTTATTCTCTTTTTCTGCATGGCGGAAATGGATTTCCGTACCTACTTCAACGCCATTCTGTACATTTATTGTCATTACTGCTGTATCGGAAGCAAAAAGCGAGGAGATAACTCCTCCGCTGAAATCATCCAGTACCAGGAGTATCAATGATATTTATTTTATGATTCTGAAATTCAGTATACATAACTGTTGAGAAGATTGAGTTTCCGTTTTCGTGTTCAATCGGACGATAGTCTGAAACTGTATTATTACCTTCAATTGTACCTCTTCTTTCGATAATGCCGCCATCAAAAAGCATTGCCTCTGCAAGGGTAGTTTTGCCTGAACCCGAGTTACCCAGAAGGGCAATGTTCTTTAATCTGGTCCGCCTGGAATGTTTTCATGTTTCGATGGATATTATATGTTATATTTATTTATTATGCGTTGATTAGGAGGGGACAAAAATAATAATTTTTTAAAAACAGTTTAAGAAAGAGGTGAGAATTCCAAATTTTTTATTTTCTTTGCAGCAGTTTTTTGAAATGCAGGAGTACCGTTTTTTCTTTCATAGTAAGTTTACAAAATGTTTTTCCAGGGAAAGATCGGGAAGGAACCTGTTGATAACTTACATTTTTAGTAAGATATATTGATTTTGAACATGCATAAAAGCCTGAATTGCATATTAATCAGGCATATTATGTATTTGTTTGATATTGTTTTAAAAAATAATGCAATATGAATTTGATATTATAAAATTTAAACAATACCTTTGCAAACCATTTTTTTAAGTAAAATTTAATGCTAAAATAATTGGAAATATGCCGACAATTCAGCAATTAGTAAGAAAAGGCAGGAAGAAACTGGTAGATAAGAGTAAAGCACCTGCTCTGGATTCATGTCCTCAGAGAAGGGGTGTTTGCGTACGTGTTTACACCACAACGCCAAAGAAACCTAATTCAGCTATGAGGAAGGTAGCCAGGGTAAGGCTGACCAACCAGAAAGAAGTAAACGCTTATATTCCGGGTGAAGGTCATAATCTGCAGGAACACTCGATCGTACTGATCAGAGGTGGCAGGGTTAAAGATCTTCCAGGTGTTCGTTATCATCTGGTTCGCGGTGCTCTCGATACATCAGGAGTTGACGGCCGTACTCAGAGAAGATCAAAATATGGTGCTAAAAGGCCAAAGAAGTAATA
>CAVVGP010000189.1:0-11665 GCA_963747625.1 uncultured Bacteroidales bacterium
TGGGTTGAAAGTCATAAAGAATTTGCAGAAACAAATAGTCTTAAATACACCTTGCTTAGCGACACTTGGAATATTGTAAGAAAATTATTCGGCGTTCCGGGAAAGGTTTCTGGATTAATCCCTGGAAGAGTGACTTATGTCATAGACCGGACAGGCAAGGTAGTTTATATTTTCGATTCACAGACAGAGACTCAACGTCATGCAGACGAAGCTCTTAAGATCTGCCTGTTGCTAAAAAGAACTGATGTTAGTCAGATAAACCAGAAGTCATGACTTAAATGAATATAATAAGCAGATATAGACACAACTGGTTACATTTATGGAAATGTTATAAACCAGCTGCAATTAATTGAATCGATAAACCAGTTTAACATAAAATCACAATGAATATAAAAAATACAATTTTTAGTTATCTACTCACTTTCATCGTTTTTTTGATTGTAGATATGTTTTGGCTCGGCATTATCGCAAAAGATCTTTATCAAAAGTACCTGGGTGGTTTTTTAACTGACAAGGTCAACTGGACCGCAGCCATCATCTTCTACCTTATTTACATTGTGGGGATTTCAATTTTTGCGATTTACCCGGCAGTGAATAAAGATTCTGCCTTTAATGCCATTTTGATGGGGGCATTATTTGGTATATTTACTTACGCCACCTACGATCTGACAAATTTAGCCACACTGAAAGGCTGGCCATTGAATATAGTTTTTATTGATATTTTGTGGGGTGCATTCCTGTCTGCAATAGTCAGTTTTTCTGGTTTTCACATAGTTAAATGGCTTAATTAATATTTCTAATGTAAAAATGAATGGGACAGGTCATAGCTCTGTTTCGGGTTACTGCTTCAATGCAAACTTATGGATTAGTATGTTTAGCTGGTATTCCCTTAATATGGCAGTCGGTACATGCGACAAAATGAATGTCATTCATACTTGACCGATCTTTATAGGTAGTATTCATCTTCTCCACATCCAGCTTGCAATTGGAAATAGCAGGGTGGCAAATCTTACAGGAGGCTACAGCTGAGTTGGAATGTGGATCATGACATGCCAGGCAGCTTATCCCTTCATGAACTCCTCTTGGAGTGAGATCGTCAGATGTACCTGCCATATTGAATGCATTGGGTGAATGACACTGAATACATAACCGCTGATCAGGATCCTGTGAAATTTTAACTGAAACCGATCGGTATGTTAACTCAGGATAGGTAAGTGATAAAACAGAAAAATACATTTTACTACGCCTGTACCAGAATGAGGTTAGTGTCTGCTGTGCCCTTGAATAATGCAGGGAATCAGGCTTTTCAAGATCAGACCTTTTCAGGGGACTTCCTGCCTGATGAATCTGGTGACATGCAAAACAAGGAATTGCAGGGCGATCAGCCACTCTTTCATCTTTCAATTTCCACGGGCCGGCAGAATCAAGCGGTTCGACTATATCAGCGACGGTGCCCCTGTCATAAAACATACCATGGCAACGCAGGCAATCATCATAAATGGTTTCAGCTTTGTTATGAACTGTATTGAGTAAAACCTCTGAGTAATTCATTGCATGACCTCCTGAGTTCCATTTGGCAAATTCTGTCTGATGACAACCTTTGCAATCCTGCATCACCTTCATAAGCTGATATTCGGAAATTATTATATCTTCCGGTTTCGTTTTACTGCTATGGTGAAATACCATATTCCCCTTTTCTTTCAGACTATGAATGCCTTCGCTCAGGGCTGTACCATGGCATGCCTTACAGGCAATGTTCCTGTGTGTCGATTTCCCCCAGATGTCAACCATATTGGATATTTCATGGCAACTTGCACAGGTTCTTTCCGGCGAAGCTGAATTCCATCGGGAGTATGATGCAAAAAGTGCCACAACTATCAGGATAAGGGCTGAACAAACAATTAATATCTTTTTCATAAAACGGGGTATTCTTTAAATTTCAAAACCAGGAGAGCATTAATTACCCGTGCTACTTCATCTTTGTTCCCTTCCACGTCTCAGTTATGTGACCACCTACCCAATAACCCAGTGCAAGTATTGTAAGTGCAGGGTTATACCCACCATTATTGACATGAAGACTGCCATCGGCAATGAAGATATTATCAATCTCATGTAACTGGCCATATCTGTTTGTCACTGATGTTTTAGGATCGTTACCCATGCGACAGGTCCCGGCCTGATGCTGGCTTGGTGTACTTACCTTACCGGGAAGAGCCTGCCAGGTAAAAATGGCTCCCGCCTCCTTAAGCCATTTTTCGGCTTTATCGGCAAGGAAATGTGCAACCTTAATATCATTATCGTGCCTGAGACCGCTGATCCGTGCCACAGGGATCCCCCAGAAATCCCTGACAACAGGATCTACCTCGACCTTTTTGTCAAATACCGGCATTTCCTGCACCGGACCGTGTATAGCTATATGTCTTTTAAAGTTACGCTTCTGAAATTCTTTATGATCTTTTCCCCACATCCTGCTGCCCTGTGGCCGTATTGAAGTGAACTGGTATGGCATTCGTATAAATTCATTGCACAACACTCCGCCTCCGATAATGCCGGGAAACCGATGATTGAAGTCATTTATTGCTATGCATGCACCCGGACCAACATCGTCATACACCTCATTCTCAAAAAGCCCATAAGCTCCTGTGTATGCATGATCCTGGATATTCCTCCCTACCCAGCCATTATTATTACCAGCTCCGTTAGGGAATAACTTTGATCTGGAATTTAAAAGAAGTCGTGCCGTTTCACTTGCAGAAGCTGACACGACTACCAGGTCAGAAGTCTGTTCCCTCAATTTGTTATCTGCATCAAAGTACCTGACTCCTTTAGCTTTGCCTTGGTCGTTGACTATAATTTCACTAACCATGCAGTTAACTCTGAGTTCACAATTTCCCGTTTTAAGTGCAACAGGAATTACTGTATTTTGTGTACCTGCCTTGGCATTCACCGGACATGCAAAACCAACGCATGTTCTCATGCGAATGCAGGCAGCACGACCATGATAAGGCACAGAATTTCTCAGCATGGGTATCGGAAATGGATGAAAACCTAATCTTTTCGCAGCTTTCTCAAGGATAATTCCCTCCCTGTTATATGAAAAACCGGGCATAGGATAAGGATTCTTCCGTGGCGGAACATATGGATCGTTAGTCGGATCACCGGCTACACCTATCTCATATTCAGCTTTCTCATAATAAGGTTCCAGTTCATCGTAGCTCAAAGGCCAGTCATCAAGAGTACTTCCGGGTACTGCACCATATTTGGTTTTAAGGTGAAAGTCTTCAGGCTTGTATCTCCACGCCATCGCGCCATAAGATACTGTTCCGCTGCCTACACATGCAGCATTATTTCCATAGCTCCAGTCGTTTGGATAGACTTTTGTCCATCCGTTTTTTCCATCAGGAGCCATTCTCCAGTTGCGCTCATTATCAGGCCCAAAACCGCATTTCAGAGGGAAAGTCCGCTGAGAAGTCAGTTCATCATCCCCATGCTCGTCGAAGTTATGCCATCTTCCACGTTCAATAAGCACCACTGAGAGACCTCCGGTAGCCAGTTCTTTGGCCACCACTCCACCACCAGCACCTGCCCCGATCACGACAGCATTAACATGTCTATTTTCCATAATCTGGAGATTTAGGATTATAAATACGCCAGCTTAAATCTTTATATCTGTTTTGTCCGATCACATTGGGATAATCAAGTCCGAGCATACGATAGCTGATATAATCGCGGTTTCCTCCATGAGCAGGACTGCCATAAAAACCCTGTAAAGAATGCTGCCTGACCATATCAAAGAAATTAGCCGACGGGTGATCGTTCCAATAATCACCCGTAAATTCACCTGCTTCCATCTTCTCCAGTATTGTGGCCTGTTCAACAAAAGGAAGTTCTTCAAACTTTTTACCTTTCATCCCTGAATTACTGTTTTTTCAAATGCAGCAAGGCCTTCACGATATGCAAGCTGATGTTTCCTGTAATAAGAGTCAAGTTGCTTGTCAATAAAATTTGACACATTGGCCCATTTCCCGCCAGGGAAATCATCTGCTGGAATGATCTGTTCAACAATTGCATCAAGAAGAATAATTTCCTGCTTCATCGAGAAAACGCCATTGACTGATTTTATTCTTGCAGGCAGAATTAAAGGATATCAATACTGCCGTGGTCCCTCCTGTGACAAGCCTTATAAATTCTCTTCGGGAAAAAGAATGGTTCTCCATTTAATTTGATTTTAAACTTATGCCAATTTAGCATTATAAAATAAATAATTTACCACGATTGAAGGGCAAATATATACCACACCAACACAAAATTCGGTAACAAGGCAAGGTTGATGGCAGATGGTCAAAATTAAATTATTCACATTTTATTGGATCAATAAGAAGAATAACTATTAACTTTTCATCAATTATAACCAACAACAATTAAGCAACATTCTCAATGAAAAACCTGTTCATTTTCATTTTTCTGTATTTAACATTTCTGACTCCTGCTCCAGCCAAAGGATTGCGGACACTGAATGATCCTGCTGAAAACAATGACTCTGTTATCCATATCAGGGAAGTATACAAAACAGTTGATACATTCAGGCTTAAGATTGATATTTTTTATACAAATCATTCTTTTGAAAGAGAGAATAATACAGCAATTGTTTTTTTCCACGGAGGTGGTTGGGCCTTTGGCACGCCTGATGAGTTCTTTTCAACCTGTGAACGATATGCAAGAATGGGGATTGTGACTTTTTCCGTTGATTATCGCCTGTCAATTGAAAATGGGGTAACTCCCAATAAAACGATCAGTCCGATCGAATCTGTAATGGATGCAAAATCGGCAATGAGATGGGTTAGGGAAAATGCCGCAAAGTTCCATATTAACATAAATAAAATAGTTGCTGGCGGCCAGTCGGCCGGTGGTCACCTGGCATTATGCACAGCAATGATTGATGATTATAATGAAAAATCAGATGACCTCAGCATAAGCTGTCGCCCGGATGCAATTCTGTTGTTTTCAGCATGTGTGAACACTGTGGAGGGATGGTGCGATCGTTTACTGGCTGCCCGCCGGAATAAAATATGGAGTATCTCTCCGGCCCATAATATTAAGAGCGGGATGCCTCCGATGATAGAGTTCCATGGTATGTTTGATGATCAGGTTCCTGTCTGGACTGTTCAATTCTTTGCGAATGATATGAAAAAGGCAGGTAATTATTTTGAACTGCATACATATGAGGGAAAAAGGCACTATCTGGGTGAGGGAAATCCAGAATATTCACACTACTTTGATAATGAAATACTTAAGATTGCTGATGATTTTCTCCGAAAGAACAATTTTTTAAATTAATTGCCTTTCAACTCTTATAATTTTCAAAAAATGAAGTTTCTCGTTTTTATATAGACGCCCGGATTAAAAGATCTCGCGGCAAGCTGCAACTTTTATCCATTCCTGGAACATTTAAAAGCCAACTCTTTGATTATAAAGGGTTGGCTCTTATCACTATGTTAATTTGTGCAGCATAAGCACAACGTGTTCAATGGACCTCTATATTTTATTTATGATTTAGTCCAATATTTGCCCCAATGGACGCATTTTATCTCTATCGTTTAATAAGTTTAAACTCTATTTTATTCATTACATTCTCTTTATAACTTTTGCTTAAAGGAAGTCTGGCTTTACTTGTTATAACCTCATCACCATCAATTGTCATAATGGCTGAAACAGCAACCATATATGATTTATGAATACGCATAAACAGATTATCAGGCAACCTTTTGTAAATACCTGAAAAGGTAATATATGTGATGTACTTTTTTTGTTTTGTATGGACAATAACATAATTAGCCATGGCTTCTATATAAATAATATCAGCTATAAAAATCTTTTCAATTTTTCCATTGCATTTAATAAAAAAGAATTCGTTTGAGATTTTAAGGTTATTATCTTTTGTTTTGATATAGCTTTGCGCCTTTTCAACTGATTTCAGAAATCGGGCAAAAGAAATTGGTTTAAGCAGGTAGTCGATAACATTTAATTCAAACCCCTCTATTGCATATTGCGCATATGCCGTTGTAAAAATAACCAGAGGTGGTTCAGCAAGTGCCTTCACAAGTTCGATGCCAGTGAGGTTGGGCATCTGAATATCGAGAAAAACCAGGTCAATCTTATTTTTCTGCAATAAACCTGCAGCCTCCGCAGCGCTTTTGCATTCTGTAACCAGACACAAATAATTTACCTGACTAATGTATTCTTTCATGCCGTCGCGTGCAATAGGCTCATCATCAACAACAAGACAGTTAATCATGTTTTTGGATTTTAAGTGTCACTTCGTATGTGTTTCCATTTCTTGTTTTTTCCAATGTATGTGTGCCAGGATATAAAAGTTCTAACCTGCGCTCCATATTTTTCAATCCCAGGCCATTCGAATTGCCTGATTGTATTGTGTTGTCAGAATATGTATTCATTACCTTCACTATAATTTGTGTACCAGGTTCATTATAAATATTAATGTAAAGCTTATTTTGAGATGAATCTTTGTAATTTGATAGATATTTAAATGCATTTTCAATAACAGGTAAAATAATAAGCGGTGCAATTTTAAAATCTCCCATATCGGCGGGAATCGAAACCTGTAGATCTGTGCCTGGTTCCATTCTCAGCTGCTGAATAGCAACATAATTTTTTATATAGGCCAGTTCTTTGGAAATATAAATCAAATCTGTATTACATTCGTATAATTGGTATCTGAGCAGTGCCGAAAGTTTCTCCACAGAATTTCTTGCTTCGGCATTTTCTTTATCGATCTGGAAATATATAGTGTTTAATACATTAAAAAGAAAATGCGGATTTATTTGAGCCCTTAAATATGATAGCTCTGTTCTTATCTTCTCATTCTGCGATTCGTGCAACTGGTGTTCCATCCCAAAACGATCGGAAATAATCTGAATAGCGCTGCTGATTCCAATAACAATGCAATTGATGATAAACAGAAAAGAAGAAACATAAAGAATGTAGGTTATGTCTGTAAATACAGGTCTCCTGCTTAACAGATTATAAAATTCTCCTGCGACAAGGTAGGTAAGTATCGTATTGGCAAAAGCGACCAATAATATCAGGCCAATGAATCTGCGGATTCTTCTGTGATAAAGAATCTTAGGCACAAGCACTTTAGCTGGTATAATAAGCAGGAAGAGCTGTAAAACCTGTGACTACCAGTGTTGCCAAAAATTGCTGCAAAAGAGGCGAATTGTCGTCATAGTACAGGTATAATAAAAAGAAAGTCATAATTATCCAAAACAACAGATGTATTACAATCCTGCTGATTATACCTCTTTTCATAAAACTTGCTTTTATTGCTAATGCAATTTACTTCAATTTTTGTCTGATCGCATTTTGAACATCAAGAATAAGCCAGAGGTCATCCCTAATATCCTTATAGTTGTGTAAAATTTCTTTTTCAAGTCCTGATAATGAGTAAATTGGAGTAAAATAAATTTAAAATAATTTAAAAAATTGAGGTATGAAAAAGAATCTTTTTGTTTTATTTGCTGTTGTGATTGTACTGACAACACTGATTTCATCCTGCTCAAAGAGCAGTGACAGTACAACAGATCCAAGAAATCAATTTGTGGGCAAATGGACTGGTACGAAGACATATACTTTTACGCAGTTTCCAACTTTGAATAAAACTGCTGCTGATACAGTTACAATTACCTTAGCTACAGGAAGTTCAACCAATATTTCAGTAGAAAGTTCCGGATATTCTGAAACGGCAACTGTAAGTGGTAACAACTTTACTTATAATCCCTATAACTTAGATATTACTGTTCTTGGTACTGTATATACACTGACACTTACTGGTTCAGTCACAATTTCCGGAAATAAATTAAATGGATCGGGGCAATTTACTGCCACATCGACGGGAGGATCTTATACAGGCACCTGGACAAATTCTCTTACAAAACAATGACAGATAATATTTAATCCTCATAAATACCTGGAGTTCCCAAAACTTCACAGGCTTTATGTCTTGCGGTCCTGCAATCATTCAGCATTTCAAATACAGGGCAATACCAAAATCATCCTGTATGCTACTATCACCTTAGTGTGATTTCCTTCTTCAGCTTTATATCTCCTGATGAAGCACCGACCATCAGTTCAAGCCTGCAAAGGTCATTGTCCCATGAATGTGTATTTTCGTTCCAGTACATAAGAATCCTGACCGGAATGGCCAGTTTAACTGTTTTGTTTTCAGCCGGATTAAGCGTGATCCTCGAAAATGCCTTGAGTTCCTTTTGCGGCCACTCAACTGAAGGGTTAATACGGTGTATATATACCTGTACCACTTCGTCGGCTTTCATTTTACCGGTGTTTTTCAAATTTACTGACACAGAAATTATATCATTTTTGCCATACTTTTCCCTGTCGGTTTTCAGGTTGCTATACTCAAATGTTGTATAAGTAAGACCATAACCAAAAGGATACATCACTTTTATGTTTTTTGTATCGTACCAGCGATATCCTACAAGTGATCCTTCAGAATAAAATGCAGAATTCGGATCAGATTTTTGAGACTTAATTTTTTCCTCCGTATGATTTTTCCTGCTGCGTCAGTTTTTGAGACAAGATTGGCAAAGACATCTGAGTTTTTATCTCCCTGCGGATAATTATGCAGAGCATAAGCCGGAGAATCTTCCAGCCTGACCGGCAATGTAAATGGCAAACGGCCGCTGGGTGAAATATTCCCAAGCAGCACATCGGCTAAAGCATTTCCTCCCTCTGAACCGTTAAACCACGAAATAAGCAGGGCTTTTGAAAGTGGTTTCACAACATTAAGATCATTAGGAGCACCACTTGTCAGGACAGTTACAATATTTTTATTTACTTCTGCAATACTGGTAATTAATTTATCCTGACCGGAAGGTAAAAGGATGTTTTCCCTGTCAGCTTCCCTCTGTTTCAATTGCTCTGTTATCGCCACCAACAAAAATGACAATATTTGCTTTAGATGCCACTTCAACAGCTTCTTTTGTAAGTTTCTGAGCTGTCAATTCTTTTTCACGTTCTGCTTTTTTCACCTCTTCCGGTGTCTTTTTCCTGAACCTGTCGGCGAAACTGAACTGAACAGGTTCGTATCCCTTGGCATAAATGATCCGAGCTTTATCCCCGATGCGATTTTTCAAACCCTCTATAGGTGTTATTTCATACAATGTTTTTACCCCTGCGCCCAGTCCTCCTGTAGCCATTTTTTGATTAGCGTTGGCTCCAATAACCGCAATTATTGGATTATTATCCACTTGCAAAGGAAGAATACCATCATTTTTAAGTAGAGACGATTGATTTGCTCGCAACATTATAGGCTATTTTCTGCTGTGCAGGCTGGGAAGTGATTTCCTTATTGGCTTCATTTTCAGGTACTGGCTTGATGGCCATTCTGACACGCAAGAATCTCACGAACTCTTTGATTAATAATTTCTTCTGAAACCAATCCGGCTTTGACGGAATCAAGCAGAGCTTTTCCAAAATATTTTTTATCAGGCATTTCAACGTTTAGTCCGTTTTTTATAGCGTTCACAGTACTGTGAGTTCCTCCCCAGTCAGAAATAACCATTCCCGCAAATCCCCATTCATTGCGGAGTATCTTATTGAGCAGCATGTCATTTTCTGAGCACCACCAGCCGTTTACTTTATTATATGCTGCCATAACACCATATGCATCAGCTTCTTCAACCGCAGCCCTGAAAGGCGGAAGATAAATCTCACGCATTGCACGTTCACCAATAATTACATTAACAGTTCCCCTGTTGTTTTCCTGGTTGTTCATTGCAAAATGCTTAATGCAGACTGCTACCCCATTATCCTGGGCACCTTTGGTGTACCCTACTGCCATTTCCGAACTCAGAAAAGGATCTTCACTTAAATATTCGTAAGTCCTGCCACCGGTTGGAATCCGCTGGATATTGATTGCAGGCCCGAGTATCATGTCTTTCCCTCTCAGCCGGGCTTCACGAGCCAATCCGGTTCCATAAGTGTAAGCCAGTTCAGGTGACCATGTTGCTGCCAGGGCTGATCCTGTTGGGAAAAAGGTTGCTTTATCATTCTCCAGACCAAGCGGCGTCCAGCTGTCAGGCTGCATTTCCTCACGAATACCAAAAGGTCCGTCAGCATATTTCATGTCAGCTATTCCTAACCTTTCAACTCCTGCTGAAACAAACATATGTTTGGCATGAAGCATGTCGATTTTTTCCTCCGAATGTCATTTTGCTGATAATCTCATCGATCTTTTTGTCGTATTGAAAAGAGCCGACTTATGTACTTTTTCAGTGGATGAACTGAACAGAAGAACTACAATTATTATTAAAGCAAATATTCCTGATTTTTCCATATACTTTTAATTATCAATAATATATATTTACTTAAACTATTTTAATTGATGATCTTTAAAATCTTTCCTGATTGATATCCTGCCCTAAAAACCGGGTCATGAAGCGCTCCTTCTATAGCCTGCCGATTTCTCTCCACATTTTCAGTTCTTCAGCATATCTGTCATGAATTACCTCGCATTTAGTATCAATTCGCATGGTTGGTCGATCTTGCAGGTTATATGCCGGCCATTCCGGTACATCTTTGGCAGCAGGCTTTCCGGTACGGGCATATGTGGTCCACAACTCGGCCATATGGTGTGAAGCGATAAACCGTTCGGGATTTGAACCACCGAAATAGCTCCTGCCTGAGGTGCCGTCCTTTTGAGGCACTTCATTATTGAACTTGAAAGTGATATCCATAGCATGAGGAGTCCCGAGGGGATAATCAGTACCAGGTATTAGGGCTTCCGATTTGTACCCGAAATTGTACAGATAGCATGGAGCTCCTTTTTGTATTGCTTTCTTTTCGGCGATATCAACTGAACCCAGTCCCATCATAATTATCGACCGGACAGCAATAAAAAGATCCACTGCAGATGCATTCGGGCGGGTTTTCCGGTATGTGTCAATTATTTTATTTGTATCATCACCAAATTGTGGCCTCAGTTTTTCAGGCAGTTCGTCGAAATTAATTTTAAATATGCTTTTATCAGGCGACATCATGGCAAAAAAAGCATATTCATCTTCATTCCAGCCTAACATAAGAGGTTTGTCTTTAGATATATATGGTGCAACCGGGTCAAAGGGGTGATTTGGAAGGGTAACGCCATCCACAACCGGGGAAAAACCTCCGATGGAAGACTCCATTATCCCTTTCTTTTTATTGATTGTCAAATCTCTGGGGGCAACTGTGGGTAATTTAATCTGTAAGTTAAGAAGATCAGAGACAGGAACCTCGAGTAACTTTTTCCAGTCTTTAGCATCTATTTGCAATTCTTTCAAAACCATTGCCGTTGTTTGCGCAGCAATGTCGCGAGGCGTCATACGGACACCCGGTCCACTCTCAATAGAAGCCTTATTAAAAAAAGGCGAAGCTGATGGCATGGCATACAAACAGGACGTTTTTGCGCCGCCTCCCGATTCACCGAAGATCATTACATTGGAGGGATCACCACCAAATGAAGCAATGTTTCTATTCACCCATTCAAGTCCGTCAATAATATCCAGCATACCCATGTTACCCGAACCTGAATAATCAGGACCTGCAATAGCAATACGTCGTAATCAGTGGCACAACAACAACAACAAGT
>CAVVGP010000190.1:0-7725 GCA_963747625.1 uncultured Bacteroidales bacterium
TTCAGGGAAGCTGCCGAGCTGGTGACAAAGATTTTAAATTAATAAAGTTGTTAGAGTCCACGGAATGAAATTCAATAAGTCTCGTATTATTTTTATATTAACAATCTTTTTTGTTGTTGTTTTAATTTTAATTGTAACCTGGTTTTTTGTTAAGAAAGACAGAAGCATTAGTCTCTCATCATACTTCAGTACCCAATGCATAGATTATAAACAAAAGGATTTCAGCAGAAAGCTGAATGACAGGATTGTAGATTATTCAACTGCTGCAAAATTAAGAGGAATAGCTGCCTGCAAGGATGAAAGCGAACTAAATAAAAGAATTGCGGAGGGGAAGCTGGTAAAAGTTAAAAGCGGAAACAGCTATAAAGTAGATAAAATGTCATTCAGTTACCCCTGTATTACCGGCGACAGCAAGATACTTCTAGATGAGATTGCAAAAAGGTTCCGGGAGAAAACCTCACAGCAGGGTCTGAAGGGGGCAAAATTTATCATAACATCAATGACCAGAAAAGTTGATAACCTAAAAAGCCTGAGAAAATTTAATGGGAATGCATCTGCTAACAGTCCTCATCTTTATGGAAACGCTTTCGATATAAGTTATAAAAGGTTTATTGCACATAAATGGGTTCTGACAAATTGTGATAAGAAATTCTTAAAAGATGCTCTTTCTGAAGTCATCTGGCAGTTGAGAGCAGAAAACAGGTGCTGGGCTACTTACGAGAAAGTACAAAGTTGTTTTCATGTAGTCTGCCGTTAAACTTATCAATTACTTACAAAAGACTTTAATGAAAAAATTGCATGTAATGATCATTTCTGTCTTTCAGGAGTAATAACTAAATCATTTTTTCCATCTTATTTTTTGTGCGAATTATCACAATAAGGTTTATTTCCCGATTTTCCGCATATACAAAGTTCCACATCTGTGGAAAGTATTTCTTTGTCTCTTTTTAAATCTTTAATCAGAAAATTACCTGTAATTTTCAATGGACCGAAGTCTATAACTTCAATTAATGCCTGTGATTTATTTTCTTTATTCTCTTCCATACCTTAAATATTAACCAACAAAACCTGCCTTCCTGTGTTGACCATCGCAGAATGGCATATGGTCGCTTGCTCCACACCGGCAGATTGAGATTATACTCTCATGAATTTCTTTTTTGTTTCCGCTATATACAATAGTAAAATTGCCTTTAACAACAATAGGCCCATCAACCATTATTTTTACCGATACAGGTTGTTCCTTTATAGGAGGATCAATGGTATTCATCAATTCCGGTCGCCTGAATTTTATATGGTTTAACTGATCATTATCTATAGAATTATTTTTTTCTTCATCATTCCATTTCCAGGTAAGCGCCTCAGTAGGGCATAAATTAACAACTTCAATAATTTTTTCAGTTGTAGAACCATTCATATCAACCCACGGCCTCCTGCTTGGATCGAACACTTCAAGAAGCTCCCTGTAGCAGTAAGACGCATGTACGCATGCCGATGGTTTCCAATAAACTGTTATATCGTCGTTTTTATATCTTCTTCCTCCTGAAAACTGGCCTTCTTGTCTTTCCATCACCACTAAATATTTATTCTTTGATCATTATTCTTAATTCTGACCGGCTATTTGTTTATGTCTATAAAATCCAGAATATAAACATTATAATCTTAAAATTGAAAATGTAAATTAAGGGCTGCAATTTAATATTTTTTATAAACATACAGGTTGTAGTGACATTATGAATATTTATATTTGTGTTATATCATATTTTAAATGAGCAAAATTAACTTATTTAGCCGCGGGATTAAAATTTGAATTCGCATTAATAATTCATGGGGCAAGAAATTATGATTAGCAACAGTTGGTATTGCGTGTTGGGGGCAATTTTAGCACAGCCATTAAGTCATCTAACATTGATTTTTCTGGCTCTGCTGGTGGTTGTTTGTGCTGTAATAACTTTCTTCACAGTTAAACTTAAAAAAGTTAACCAGGAGTTGCTGGACAAAAACAAACAGATCCTCGAAATCAATGCAGATCTGCAAAAATCAAATAATGAACTGGCAGCTCAAAAAGAACTTATTACAAAAAAACACTTTGAGTCTGATAAGTTCTATGAAATGCTTGTGCAATCAGCTAATGACGGCATTTCTTTTTACGACAGGGATCGGAAACTGAGATTTTCCAATTCTGCTTTTTATTCACTGATAGGTTATGACCGCGATACTTACAATTCTTTAAATGCACACGATCTTATTCATCCCGATGACAGAGATTACCAGCTAAAAAGAGAGCAGTCGTTGGTAAATAATGGATTTTTCGAAACTGAATTAAGGCTGAAACATAAAGACGGTCATTATGTTAACCTGCTGACAAGATCAGTTACGGTAAGAAATGATACAGGCGAGGTCCTCGGTGCTCTGACAATTTCGCGCGATATCACCAGGCTTAAGCAGGTTCATGAAGAACTTATTAAGGCAAATATCGGAGCAGAAGCCAGTAACAGGCTGAAATCTAATTTCCTTGCAAACATTTCACATGAGATACGTACGCCTCTAAATAGTGTTGTTGGATTTTCTAACCTGCTTCTATCAAATAATCTGACAAATGAGGTTAAAGAGGAATATATTGAACATATTAACCATAATTCTGAAAAGTTACTTCAGATAATAGGAGATATAATTGACCTCTCGAGGCTTGAAAGTTCCCAGATTGAAATAACGTATGAAGAGGCCTCCCTCAGTAATATTGTAAATGAGATAATTGAAGAGGCACGCCAGGTAATAAAACGCAACGAAAAGCCAATTATCCTTAATGTCAAAAATTATTTTGAGGATGCGGGTGATCTTATTTTCACAGACAGAATCTGGCTTAAAAGAGTATTAAATCACCTTATGGACAATGCTGTGAAATTTACTCTTGAAGGATCGGTTGAATTTTCCTATATGCTGGAAAATCAGAATATTGTTTTCAGGATAAGAGATACCGGTATAGGTATAAATAAGGAAAACCTGGGAAGGATATTTGAAGAATTCAGGCAGGAATTTGATGGTCATCATCGCCCTTTTGAGGGACTCGGAATAGGACTTACACTTGCAAAGGAAGTGATAGAAAGAATGGGAGGGAAAATTGATGTTGAGTCAGAAAAAGGTGTTGGTTCTGAATTCAGTTTTTCAATTCCTTACAGGCCCGCAGGGAGTACCAGGCCTAAGATTGCACCGGTTATCAATGAGCAGATTTTGAAACCGATCGACTGGAGTACAAGGAAATGCCTCCTGGTAGATGATAATAAAGATGTTCTTATTTACCTGAACCGTATCCTGGCAGATACAGGAGTTTCTATTCTTACTGCCAGGTCAGGTTTCGAGGCTATAGAAATAATAAAAACAAATCCCGATATTGATGTCGTTCTGCTTGACATGCAGATGCCGGAAATGAATGGCATTGAAGCGACAAAGGAAATAAGAAAAATCCGCAAGGATATCCCGATAATTGCTCAGACTGCTTTTATCTTTGAAGATGATAAAGATATAATCCTGGAAGCAGGATGCGATGCATGCCTTATCAAACCAATCCGGCGTGAACATCTTCTGACCGTTATGTCAAGTTTTGTGAAATCGAACTGAGTAAGATCCTTAATATTTCAAAAAATACACAACATTTTTTAATTTCCTCTATGGCTCTCTGTATAATAAAAAAACAGCAACTTACACAGAGTTTCTCAGACCTGTCTGCCGGCATGCAGGGATGTACTGAAGAACACAGAGAAAAGAAAGATATGTGATAAGGTCATGAAACGACTAAGCTTTACGCCATAAATTTTCTATTACTTTGTACTAAGTTATATGAAATGACAATTGACCATTTTGCTGATATTATTTTGCCCCTGGCTGTAAGAGGAAAATTCACTTACAGTATACCTGATAATATCGCTGGTCTGGTTAAGCCCGGAGTTTTAGTTAATGTTCAGTTTGGCGGACGAAAACAATACTCAGGAATTGTATACCGCGTTCACGACATACCCCCTGATTTAAAAAATGTAAAACCCTTAATTGATGTCTGCGACCCTATTCCCGTGGTTAATGAGTCACAGCTTAAATTCTGGCTATGGATATCGGAGTATTACTTATGCAGTGAAGGAGAGGTGATGAAAGCTGCAATACCCAGTGAGATAAGCCTTAATAATTTTAAACCGCGATTGGAAACTTTTATAAGGCTTTCAAAAAGATTTACGGAAGAAGAGTTAAATTTATTTCTCGATAAACTGAAAAAAGCACCTAAACAACAGATTATTTTATCAGCTTACATAAGACTCTCGGCATATCCGGAAGGAACTGAAATTTTACCTGTAAGCAAATCAATCCTCCTCTCAGAATCCGGTTCTTCAGCAGCTGTACTGGATGTTCTTATAGATAAGGGGATACTTACTGCAGCTTCACAACCTGTCTCAAGGATTCCTGATATCGGCAATTACAAGGAGCCAATTAAACAATTAAGTGAAGCTCAGTCGGTTGCATTCAGATCGATAAAATCCCAATTGCAGGAAAAGGATATTGTCCTTCTTCACGGGGTGACATCAAGCGGGAAGACAGAAATATATATTCACCTGATTGAAGAACAACTGAAAAAAGGGAAACAAGTCCTTTATCTCCTCCCCGAAATAGCACTTACAACTCAGATCATACTCAGGCTTAAAAGACATTTTGGAGCCGTTACAGGAGTTTATCACTCACGTTTCAGCGATAACGAAAAAGTGGAAATATGGAAAAAGGTTGCTGAAAATGATCCTTTGAACAGTTACAGGTTGATACTGGGAGTCAGATCTTCGCTTTTCCTGCCATTCTCCGACCTGGGATTGATCATTGTTGATGAGGAACACGATGGTTCATATAAGCAGCATGATCCTGCACCAAGATATCATGCACGTGATTCAGCAATTATGCTGGCAACAATGCATAATGCAAAAACTGTTCTAGGTTCAGCATCACCCTCAATTGAAAGTTATAATAATGTTGTTAACGGGAAGTATGGATTAACTGAACTGAAAGAGAGATTCGGGCTTATTAAGCTTCCGACGATTGTACTTGCCAATACCCGTGAAGCATACAGGAAAAAACTGATGGTTTCTCATTTTACCCCGGAACTGCTTCAGGCAATAGATAATGCCCTGGGAAAGGAGGAACAGATAATTCTTTTTCAGAACAGGAGAGGCTTCTCTCCGTATATTGAATGTTCTGAATGCGGATGGATACCTGTCTGTGTCCAGTGTGCAGTTAATCTTACATATCATAAGGGGATAGGCAAACTTGTATGCCATTACTGTGGTTATACAACAAGTATCCCGTCAAAATGCGGCAATTGTAATTCCATGGGAATGGTGACAAGAGGATTCGGAACTGAGAAAATAGAAGATGAGATAAAAATCGTTTTCCCAGGAGCAAGGGTTGCCAGGATGGATCAGGATACGACAAGAAATAAAAACTCGTTCAACAAACTTATCAGTGCTTTTGAAGAACGACGCATCGATATCCTGATCGGGACGCAGATGATTTCGAAAGGGCTTGATTTTGAGAATCTTACTGTAGTAGGAATTTTGAATGCCGATAACCTTTTAAACTACCCTGATTTCAGGGCACATGAAAGGAGTTTTCAGCTTATGGAACAGGTCAGCGGAAGAGCAGGAAGAAGGCAGAAGCAGGGAACAGTGGTCATACAGACATCAGACCCTGCAAATAAAATAATCAGATTGGTATTGCGTCACGATTATTTAAACATGTTCAGAATGCAGACAGAAGAGAGAATGGCTTTCAATTATCCGCCATTCTGCCGTTTAGTGAAAGTCAGCATCAGGCATAAGGATCAGAATCAGTTAAATTATTTCTCAGATATTCTTGGTCGCGATCTTAAAGAGATTTTCGGGAAAAGGGTACTGGGACCGGAATCCCCTGTCATTTCAAGGGTTCAGTTATGGTATATCAAAACTATTCTTATTAAGATTGAAAAAGAAAGGCCTCTTATTAAAGCCAAACAGCTTATTATTGAAGCAACTGACAGGCTCGAAAAAGAAAAAGGAGCTTCCGGGGTTAAGATTGCGATTGATGTTGATCCTTACTGATAAAGACAAAAGATAAAAGAGTAAAGATTAAAGTGAAAAATCTTCTTTATGTAACTCTGAGCTCTTTCAGATTTGGCTTCGCCGGGCTCGCTACTGTTCGGTTCCTCTGTGGAATACTATTTTTTAATCCTATTTACTTGTAAGTACTTATATTATAGTATATTATATTTATTCTCAATCTTTCATGGCTTTAAAAAGTGGTTTCTCGATATCAGGATAGTAATATATTTTATTAATTAATTGATCTTATGGTTGTTATCTCGTAAGAACTTTTTAAATATTGCTCTCTGAATATCCACATAGCAATATTCAAAACCCAACTAAATTCCAACGAATTAATTTGCCATTCTTGAAAGTTTCTATACATTTGATCCATACTAATAACTGATGAAATGTTTACAAAACTGAAATTACAGCCAAATGGTTTTATCTACCTCGAACACTGGACTTCAAAGAAAATTCCTGTAAAGACCACCACAAATATAAGGATTTCTCCTGGCGAATGGATCAATAATTATGAGGGACTGAAAAATCCCAAGCTGAAAGATGCAAATGGGAAGAGCTTACTGAGTCAGTTGAAACAACATGAAGGCGCTTTCCTGAGTGCAATTGATGACTATAAAGCCGGAAGGACAACAGATATTAAGAAAACGTACCATGAAAAAATGAATTTGTCAGTTGCTTCAGGTGGCGTCAAAGCTCCTGTAAAGTTTCTGGAATACTATAACGAAAGGCTGGCTGAGTTCAAAACGGACAAGAAGAAAAACTTTAAAGGCTATCAACTTACATATCGCAATCTGGTTGAATTTTGCGGAAGAAAGCGACCGACATTTGACAGTTTGGACATTCAGTTCTTTGAGGACTTTGTAAAATTTCTGGAGATTAAAAAGAACTATAAAATTAGTAGCATCCGCACACAAATAAAGCATTTCCGAGCTATCATTAACAAAGCATATATTAAGAAAGTACATTCAAATATTGACCACAAGGGCTTCAAAATTGGAGATGCCGTGAAAAATGAAAAGATTGTAAATGTTTACCTGAACCCGGCTGAACTTGACCGGATTTGGCGTTGTACTTTCAAAGATCGTCCGAAAACTAAGGATAGAGATAAATTGTTTGGTAAGGAGCTGGAAGCGGTCAGAGATTCTTTTATTGTAGGGTGCTTCACCGGTTTACGCTTCTCTACTGGGAAAAATGAGAAACGACCTGATTGAGAATGATATTATCAAAATTACAAGTCAGAAAACAGGTGAGGAAGCTGAAATTCCAGTACATCGCTATGTTAAGGCAGTTCTGAAAAAATACAATGGTAAAATGCCGGATCAACTGAATAACGATAAAACCAACGACTTATAAAGATTATTTGTCAAAGTGCTTTCATCAGGCGAATGACTGATCCCACATACAAAGGGCGGTGTAAGGCTTAATCCTGAGCTGGTTGAGGAACTGGAACCTCTGTCACTTTCACACGGCCAGGCGATCTCTATGTACGAACCTGATTAATCAAGGCTGCCCGGTGTCGATTGTAATGAGAATAAGTGGGCATCGAAGTCTGGAGGCTTTTGAAAAATATATACTCAGTGATAGTAAGGATATGATTGAGATTTTGAAAAAATTA
>CAVVGP010000191.1:0-11272 GCA_963747625.1 uncultured Bacteroidales bacterium
AGGAAATAGCTGAGAATACCTCCAGTCCCGAATTGTCTATTATCTTTTTAGCTTCCTATGCATTGGTGCCCTGTAGCCTCACAACAACAGGAACCATTAATTGTCCTATTGATTTATATGCTTCAACAACGCCGTTAGAATCTTTCGCACCTCACGATATCTCCAAAAATATTGATAAGTATTGCTTTCACATGAGGATCCTTAAGGATCATCCTGAATCCTGCTTCAACAGTAGCTGCATTGGCTCCTCCACCGACATCCAGGAAATTTGCCGGCGATCCTCCTGAAAGCTTGATAATATCCATCGTGGCCATGGCAAGTCCAGCTCCGTTTACCATACACCCTACATTCCCATTAAGCCTTACAAAATTCAGATTATTTTTTCCTGCTTCGACCTCGAACGGATCTTCTTCTTCCAGATCCCTCATAGCGAATTCAGAATGCCGAACAATGCATTATCATCAAGAACAAGTTTGCAGTCGACAGCTAAAATCCTGTTATCACTTGTTTTAAGAACAGGGTTTATTTCAAGCAGCTGGGCATCACATCCTGTAAAGGTATCATAAATGCCTGAAAGGAACTTCTGCATATTTTTAAAAGCATTTCCCGACAGACCAAGCTTAAAGGCTATATACCCGGCCTGAAAAGGCAGAATTCCGGTTCCGGGATCATTTCCTCGGTAAAGATGAGTTCAGGGTTTTTTCAGCAACATCTTCAATAGACATTCCACCCTCAGGAGAGTACACAATAATATATCTTCCGTTATCTCTGTTGAGGAGAATACTTATATAAAATTCTTCCGGTTCAGATTCCCCTTTATAATATACATCCTGGGCAATAAGGACTTTATTTACTTTCTTGCCTTCAGGGCCGGTTTGCGGAGTAATAAGTTTCATACCCAGCATCTGGCCGGCAATTTTACCGACATCTTCGACAGATTTGGCAAGCTTTACTCCTCCTCCTTTTCCTCTTCCTCCGGCATGTATCTGTGCTTTTACCACAAAAAACTCTGATCCTAATTTTTCATGTAACTGTTCGGCAACGGTTACTGCCTGTTCCGGAGTTTCTGCTACAAATCCTTCCTGAATATCAACATTGTAAGCTTTCAGTAAAGACTTACCCTGAAATTCATGAATATTCATTTTGTAAAAGTTTAAATTAATAGAATACTCTTTACCCTGTAATTCACCGGTCACAAAATAACAACAATTAAGAGATTAAATAGTTATTTTCGCATAAAAAAGAATGCGTAAACTGCTCAACCGTGAACTTGGCAGAAAGACAGTGGAACAGTTCAGGGAAACAGAAAAAGCACCGTTTATAATTGTCCTGGATAATGTAAGGAGCCAGAGCAATGTCGGCTCAATATTCAGAACAGCTGATGCATTCCTTACTGAGGCAATGTATCTCTGCGGAATTACAGCTACTCCTCCTCACCGGGAAATACAGAAAACAGCACTGGGAGCTACAGAATCAGTATCATGGAAATATTTTTCCAGAAACATCGGCTGCAATAAATGAACTTAAAGAAAAAGGGTATATAATAATTGCTGTTGAGCAAGCTGAAGGATCTGTAGCCTCAGGATTTACAGATTAAAAAAGACTCGGTATGCTCTTGTTTTTGGTCATGAGGTAAATGGCGTTGATCAGGAAATGGTTGACAGATGTGATCTTTGTGTTGAGATACCCCAATTCGGGACAAAACACTCATTCAATATTGCAATCAGTGTGGGGATTGTGCTGTGGGAATTAAATAAAAAAAGGCCAGTCTGAACGAACAATACCCGGGTGATCTTGAATTTGAAAAAATCATAAAAAAAGGCCGCTCTGAGCGAAGTCGAAGAGCAGCCTTTTACAATTATTGTAAATTTTTATTGAACCGTAGATTTAAACGTATCATCATTGAAGAACTTTGCAAACTCAAGATCGGTCTTTGCATAAGCTTTCCAATCAGCATTAAAGCCAATAGCTTCACGAAGGTTGCTCAGCAGATAATTTCTGTCATCAAGACGAGCTCCGATAACAGCTTTCAGATATGATGGTTTCCCGCATCTTGCAGAGTTCTTTCATACTCTCAAGAGTAGCTTTTGCTTTAGCTACATCACCTTTAAGGTAAAGAGCAAGAGCAAGATTGAAAGAAGGTTCATGTTCCAAAGTAATTAACAGCTTTGTCATATTCACCTTTTGTAATAGCAATAATGCCAAGACCATATTTTGATTCAGGAGTTGCAGCAGTCATGGAATTGAAATAATCTTCAGCTTTAGCAATATCACCTTTTACAAGTGCACCAAAGCCAAGGTTGTTTTTTACAACATCATTATTCTGAATAGCTTTTGCCTTTTCAAATTCTGCAATTGCTTCATCAGTTTTGCCCAAAGCCATCAATGTACACCCAAGGTTATTCTTTGCCCTAATGCATTTCGGGAAACTTTCTGTTGTAGCCTGATAGAACTTAAGCTGTTCGTTAAGATCATTTGTAAGGGTGCCTGCACGAAGCATTTCTTCAAGACTCAGTACTTTAGGATCTGATCTCATCTGCGCAAGTATCTGATCATCTGTCCGACCAATAACATCAACTTTAACATCCATTTCTGACCTTCTCAGTTTTGGGAGAACATCAGTTTTAAGTTTTTCAAATGCTGCACTCATGTTTTTAATCTCTTTGTCGCGAACATCAGGATCGGAATACATCGAAAGAACACGGAGAATAAGTTCTTTGTCCTGGATGCTTGATTTTTCAACTTCAGATTTAAAACCATCCCAGTCTTCAGGGGTTGTTTTTTCATCAAAGAATCCTTCTGTCTTTGCAGCGTCAATTTTGTCGAATTCTTTTTTAATGAATTTGTCGGCTGTTTTACCTCTTCTTTCTGATAGCGGTGTGTTAATTTTCATTGATCCATCAGGAGATGCATATGAACTGACCTCAGTGGATTTCAATTTACGGCTCGGATCAGCACTTACAGACTTGATATATTCTTTAAGAAGTGCTATATCTTCGGCCTTAATCTCTTTATCGGAAATTTCTGCCTGATTTATCGGATAGTGTATATCGGCAAATTTACTCTCGGGATTAATCTGAACATAATTATCTTTCATTTTAATCGTCCTGGAATCTTTTTCAACCAGGGTTGATGTTGCAATAACACCATCAGCAAGCTTTACAGGATCAAAGTCAAGACTTTTTTTACCTCTTACAGCTTTAATTTTTAACATCAGTTCAGACATTTTCATTGCATCCTTATAAGGAATGGTGCTGGTATAGGTAAAGTCGCCACCAGTGGCAGATATTACCTTATTATTAGCCTGAACACTTTCTCCCTGAAGAACCTGAACTTTTTCAAAAGCAGTTTCGCCACCGGCATAAGTAAGAACAGGAGTAGCAGTAACGGTTGTTTTCTTATCAAAGTACTTGGCAGGGAATGTGCCCTTTATTGTAACTGTAACCACACCAGCATGTGTTTCTAGAACTTTTGGAGTAACCTCATACTTAACTAAGTTGGAGTTTTTCTTCATCTTATTCAAACCGCTGCAACCTGTCATAACAGCTGCGGCAAGGATAAGGATAAAATAGCTTCTGAATTTTTTCATAATTTAAAAATGTTATTTGTTAATGATACCTTGTTTTACAGTTTTTAATTAACTTTTAACTAAAAGATTCAACTTAAGCGCAAATTTACAATAAAATAGTCACATTTAAAGCAAATTAAATAAAATATTATAGCTCTAATTAATGATAACCAGTATTTTTATAATTTGTAGTTAACCAGGACGATTACGTTCCTTCTCATAAACTCTTTACTTAATATCCGCTCTTCAACTTATAGTAAATTTTTAAAATATGTTTTTAAAATCATTTTGTAAAAATCAACCATTCTTGAAGGAATTATTTTCAATATAACTTATTTTTTATGACTTCTATAAAAAATAACCGATGAACAAAGATGGGCCCATTTAATAATAAAAGTGTTATACAATTTTTAAAATATGTTACACTATTCACATATTTAATCAAACAGTTCTGATAAATTCAGCAACCCATTAAGATAAATTCATAAATATCATAATTACAAAATAACTTTATTAAAACCAATAGGGTAATCATCAAAAAAAATCGTGTCAATTACCTTTGTATAATGGCTCTCATTTTCTACAAAATCTATATTATTAACATCTATAACCAGATATTTGTTCTCAGGATTTTGCTTAAAAAAAGAAAAATAACTATTCTGTATTTTCAGAAGGTATTCTTTTGTAATAGATTTTTCATATGTACGCCCTCTTCTTTCAATGTTCTTAAGTAATTTCTCAGGATTAAGGTGGAGGTAAACATATATATCGGGTTTGGGAAGCGATCCGTAAATAATATAAAAAATCTGCCTGTAGAGGTTAAACTCATCACCGGTAAGTGTCGAAGCAGCGAAAACAAGCGATTTCATGAAGTAATAATCGGAAACAGAAAAAGATTTAAAAAGATCCTGGGGAACAAGCTCTTCTTTAAGCTGTTTATATCTGCTGGCAAGAAATGATAGTTCCAGGGGAAAAGAATATTTTTCAGGTTCATTATAGAATTTTGGCAGGAAAGGATTGTCGGCAAAATGTTCAAGGATAAGATGTGCATTGAACTGATCGGCTATTCTGCCTGCCAGGGTCGTTTTACCAGCACCTATATTTCCTTCTATAACAACATAGTTGTACTTAGTCTTCATTCCTGAATACTTTTGACATTTCGGTTAACCAAATTTATAAATTGGAAGTGAAACAGCAATAAAAAATCCCGCAATTGCGGGATTCTTATTATTTATCTCTGATGATCTTCAGATTTTTTATGCTCGCTTTCCTGCCTTGGTGGCCTGGGTAGCAATTCTTTCCTCGACAATTTGATTTTACCGGTTTTGGGATCGATGTCTATTATCTTAACCTCAATCTCCTGGCCTTCTTTCAGTACATCTTCAACTTTATTGACTTTTTTCCACTCTAATTCTGAGATATGGACGAGTCCGTCTTTGTTTGGAAGAATTTCTACAAATGCCCCGAACTGGACTATAGTTTTAACTTTCCCTTTATAGACCTGGCCTACTTCCGGAACTGTAACAATTTTCTTAACCCAGTCGAGTGCTGCTGTTATAACCTGTGCATTTTCGCCAAAGATATTTACATCGCCATGGCCATCAATCTCTTCGACAATTATTGTTGCGCCTGTAACACGCTGGATCTCCTGAATAACTTTACCTCCCGGGCCAATCAATGCACCAATCAGTTCCTTAGGTATAGTTAGCATTTCAATCCTTGGAGCATGAGGTTTAAGATCGGGACGCGGTTCCGCAATAGTCTGGTTCATTATATCCAGAATATGTAAACGTCCGGCTTTTGCCTGATTAAGAGCTTTCGTCAGTATTTCAAATGAGAGCCCCTCTACCTTAATATCCATCTGTGTGGCAGTAATACCATCGCGGGTTCCAGTAACCTTAAAATCCATATCGCCAAGATGATCTTCATCTCCAAGAATATCTGACAGAACAGCATATTTTTTTGATTCCTTGTCAGTAATAAGCCCCATGGCAATTCCTGATACCGGCTTGCGCAATTTTATACCGGCATCCATAAGAGCAAGAGTCCCGGCACAAACGGTAGCCATAGAAGAAGATCCGTTAGATTCAAGTATATCAGAAACAACCCTGATGGCATACGGATTTTCATCATCCGAAGGCATCATATTTTTAAGAGCCCTGTGGGCAAGATTCCCATGACCTATTTCCCTTCTGCTTAATCCACGTGCTGCTTTTGCTTCACCTGTTGCAAACGGCGGGAAATTATAGTGAAGTGTAAATTTTTCAGTCCCTTTATTCAATACATCATCAATGATCTTTTCATCTAATTTTGTTCCCAGGGTTACTGTAGTCAGAGACTGGGTCTCACCTCTTGTAAACAAAGCTGAACCATGTGTTGCAGGAAGCGGATCTATTTCACATACTATCTCTCTGATCTCTTCAGGTTTTCTTCCATCGAGACGGATATTATCATCGAGGACAAGTCTCCTGGATGCCTCTTTCAGCACATCGTGATAGTATTTTTTTACAAGAGTCTCATCAACTGGATTTTCTTCAGTGTACTGTGCAAGAAATTCTGTTACAATAGCTTCAAAATTCTCAACCCTTTTATGTTTATCTGCAGTAGATGATTTTGCTGCCTGGTAACATTTTTCATAGGTTTCATCCCACACTTTTTTCCTGAGTTCCTCATCATTTGATTCATGGCAATACTCCCGTTTGGCAGTAGTACCTAATTCCTGTGCAAATTCCATTTGTGCCTTACAATGAATTTTAATGGCATCATGAGCAATTTTAAGAGCTTCCAGCATTTCTTCTTCTGAAACTTCCTTCATTTCACCCTCAACCATAAGGATATTATCGTAAGTTGCACCAACCATAAGGTCGATATCAGCTTCCCTAAGCTGGGTAGCTGTCGGATTGACGATAATCTTTTTATCTATCCTGGCGACTCTTACCTCTGATATTGGTCCGTTGAATGGAACATCTGAAACGGCCAGTGCCGCCGATGCTGCCAGACCTGCCAGCGCATCGGGAATTATGTCCATATCTGCCGATATAAGGTTGATCGTTACAAAAGTTTCTGCATGATAATCATCAGGAAACAAGGGCCTTAATGCCCTGTCAACCAGCCTGGAAATGAGTATCTCATAATCTGAAGCCCTTGCTTCTCTTTTCATGAATCCACCCGGGAACCTACCGGATGAAGCATATTTTTCTTTGTATTCTACTGACAAAGGCATGAAGTCAGTATCTTCCTTTGCCTCCTGTGCCGACACTACAGTAGCCAGCAACATTGTCTTCCCCATCTTTAACAAAACAGAACCATCAGCCTGCCTGGCCATTCTTCCTGTTTCAAGTGTTATTGTCCTCCCGTCACCGAGATCAATAATTTTCTCTTTTACTTTAAACATTGTACTTATGATTAGTGATAATTGAAACTACAAAATAATCTAAATAGTATGAAAAAAGGCAATTCTGAATTGCCTTTTTCTCTATTTACGTAATTTCAACGCTTTTATGATTTCGCGATATCGCTCGATATCTTTAAGTTTAAGGTAGTCTAAAAGTCTCCTTCTTTTCCCTACAAGTTTAATAAGCGCCTGCTGGGTACTGAAATCTTTTTTGTTCTTCTTAAGATGCTCAGTAAGATGGTTGATCCTGTATGAGAAAAGCGCTATCTGGCCTTCTGCAGTACCGGTATCGATTTCAGATGTTCCAAAGGTTTTGAAAAACTCCTGCTTTTTTTCTGCTGTTAAATACATATCTCTTATTAAAATATTATTAATCCAAATATAGATTGAGTCTCCAATTTTGGAACGCAAAAATAAGGCTTTTTTATGTAAATAATCAAACAATTTACTTTTTTTTTATAAAGTGCCTAAAATAAATCTTTTAACTGAAACGAAAGGGTGCAAAAAAATTATTGTCTCACTATCATTAATATGACGTAAAACAGGTAATGAAAGTTGCGTTAAATGATTGTATCACTAAGATATTGGTCAAAGAAAACCAACCGTTCGTCAAAAGAAAACATATGATTATGGCTCAAGCATCAATTCTTCGTGATCTTTTAGCTTTTTACCCTGACTTAAAATTTTAATAGCAATTCGACAATCGAGACATCTTCTTTTTTTGCAGTATTCATTTCTGAGCTGAATAATGCCTGGGAATAATATGCCGATTCCGCAACAATTCCGGCAGTTTTCCACTCCGAGGTAATAATATTTTCTTCCGCATCGATTTCTTCAAGAAAAGAAAGCGCCCTATGGCACTAAATCCTCGCAATTTCTGGTATGTCCATAAACAAATATAACAGGAAGAACTGCATTAATAAGAAGTATATCGGCTGCCTGCGGTCCGGCTATTCTTTGTAATATTCCTGCTTTTCTTACCAAAAACAAAATGGTCATCCCAATAGCCAGATGCAGATACTTCAAATAACTCTTTAACATATTTATGTCAGATGCTTCCAGAACTTTTGAGAACAGGCCGCCGGTAATTGAAAGCATTGAGGCAAGCTGCGATAATCTGACGGTCGGGAAATTAGAAGGTCTCAGTCGTGAGAATTTCCACAGCCAGCCATGCAATGGCCGAAGAGAGTATTTTGCCGAAAGAACGGTATATTCTTTGATCAGATTAAGGTAATAATCATCAGAGAGAGCCTCCTTAAAAAGTCCTGTTTCGAGTAAACCGGCCGTTCCGAATAAAAGAGCCTCAATCTGAAACAGATTGTCCGCATGTTTTCGGATTATTTTAAACGGCAGCGCGGCAGCAAGCATCTCAAACGGTTCGGTATTGACCCTGAACCCAAAGTAGCGGGCAAGTAAATGATAAAAGGTCTCATCCCAGTCATTCCCCGTTTCAGCAAATATTTTCAGGATCGATTCAGTTTTAGACTGAAATCTTTCAACTACCAGGGAGCTTAGCCAGTGACGAATATGTAAATCATCGAGTTTATTAATGTCATCCTGACATGCAATTATATAAGGGTTATTTACAAGAAAGATGTATTTCTCATAATAAGACTGATCAAAAGATATCTCAACAGTAAGAACCTCTTCACCTTTTGCATTAAAAACATGCTTATCATTATCGGCGACAACATGAAGGATAACATTGTTAAATGCCGGATCGTTCTGATGCCCATGATTATCGAAGTGTGATGACTTTGTGTGTATTTCAACGTTACCTGCCCAAATGGTATCAGCTATCAATAATCTGGCATTAAAGAAATCAGGACCTGAATCATGATTATATTCCCCCGGGTCAAGTACAATAATTTTATTTTTGTCGTTATCGACAAGCTTTTCCTGGTTGTACAAACTGTATTTCCACAGGTAATGAAGAAACCCGCCCCCGGCCAACCGGGAAGCGTGGTACGTTCAAACTGACGGCCGAGGAGATGATCCGGTCGCTGCTGAAGGGGCGAAAGGTGCTGAAGACGAGCCAATCGGCGGTGGCATGGAAGAAAGCCGGGCGGGGCAGGGGATGGTGGACAACGTTTTGAGCAAGATGGTGAAAGCGAAGAAATTGAAGCGGAAACCGTTGGGCGGGAAGAAGGGAGCGAGTATAGGGCGGGGTGACGAGCGTGAGTTGGATTATCACACAGACAGGAGCCTCGACAGCGGCCAACTCAGCAAAATGATGGCAAAACGTGGGCGTGACATGGAAGCCATCATGAAGAATTTGCGGAAGCGGCCCTCGGCTGATGGCCTCGATTTTAAGAAACTGGATGGGTGGATGGAGCAATTCGGGCGATGCTTACGCGTTGAGAAACGCGTGTTCGAGCAGATGCAGGCCGAAATCCGGAGGCTCAAGAAACGGAAGGTCGGCAAAGCCACGAAACGCAAGACGTAGACGCAGACCGGGGTGGCCAATGGCCTTCGGCTTCCGCAAACCCTCCTTCCGCAAACGCCTCGCCGTCCGCACGTCGCTGATCCGTTTCCTCGTGATCGTTCACCCTGTCACGGATTGCCTGCTGTAGCAATCCGGCCTACAGACAGGGACAGTGCGTGAGACCATCAATGTTCGATCTGGCTGGGGCATTTCCTGCGTCTCGAAACGGAAGCCCGCATAGTGCTTTGAATTAGCCTTCACCAGTTTCATGGTGTTGTCGTCCGCCGATTGGGCGAAGATGAACTTCTTGCCCGATCACGATGGTCGGTCGGTTGAATCTTCTCCACCTGGCTTGGATCGGCGTGCTCATAGCTGACCGCGCCGGGCTCGTGCATGTCCCACTTCAACCTAAGGAGTTGACCAGGGCTCAGAGCGATCGTGAGTTCACTTTCCGGCTGAAGTGGTCCAGTGGGGGGGGTCTCGGGCAACGCCGAGGGATCGAAGGTGGCAACGGCTTGGTCGCCTGTGACAAAACGATATTCGGGTGGGGCCTGAAGAACCGTGCAAGCCATGACACTCCCATAACTCGATCACGCTGCGATCGAGCGCCGCTGAATACATGACGCCCAGCAAATAGCCGTTGTCCGCCTCCGCCCGTACCTCTCCAGCGTGGACCCGTCTCCTCATTTCGTCAAACATGGCGGGGCGAAGATTCGGAGGGATCTTTTCGATCAGCTCCAGCTTATGGCGTTCTGCCAGCGTCTCGAAGCGTTGTCCTTTCGCAAGCGAGCCTAGCAAGATCATCGCCATATGTCCTGTAGGGTTTTGGTCCGCATTAACGGCTGCCGCACCCTACGCAAGATGCACGATTTCTTAATACCTGATCAGGCCGCCCCTTTGTCCCTCTTATACCGCACCTTAGGCTGGTTCTTCCGAGGGGTAATCGGAGCCGCTTCAATCGAATTCCGTACAATATAAAAGGCCCGCATATTGGCCTGCCTTCCCCGGTTCGGGGAGTTGAGGTTTCTTTGGTCCGTTGCGGGCAGTTGACTTCGTCGCGGCCCAGACCGGACAAAGCTTCACCTTGCTCTACACTCACGGCGGGACTTGCACCCGCAAGAGTGCGCCCATGCTGGGCGCACCACAAAAAAAGCGGCGCCCTAAAGCGCCGCTTCACAAATTCCTGCCTGACGACAGCCTACTTCAGCGGCTCGTAACCAGCAGACGTCTTGTAGCTGAGGCGAGCGGTAACTTCGTCGATGTCCGCACCGACGCCAGGAGCGTCTGTCCGTCGGCCAAGCCGACCCGGCCATCGGCCAGCCGATCGCCTCGACGAGCATAGCCCACGGGCTGGCGGAGTAAGCCTCGATCTCCGGCGGGGCCCTTCCGTTTGTCGCTGGATGTAGGCATCTTGCTTGAACGTCTCAGAAACGACGGTCCGAAAGTGCCCGTGCGTCAGCGGGAGGTAGACGGCGCGAATGACGAGGCCTGGGTTGAGACTGGCCGGCGGCTGGTTCATCGCTCCTCGCTACCGCGGCTGGTTTCCTCGACTCGGACCCCCAACCCTATCAGTGCCGGCGACACTGTCCAGAGCGTGAAGTCGCACGCACTGCCGCTGCCAGATGGGCGGACAAGTCCGCCGCGAGCTTCACTGCACGCCTGCCGACGCCCCAGGCCGAACGGCTTATTAGCGAGTCGATCACTCTAGACTTGCCCGCTGGGGCGGTCGTCTATCGCGAGGGTGGAGCCGCACGCTGTTTGTGGTGATGAGGGGCTCCTGCGCTCGTTCGTAAGCTCTCGGCAATGCCGCCGATCACATTCCGATAGGCAGAGGTGGGATGTCATGGGCCTCGGGTCCGTAGTGGGGGACCCTTGCCGGTCACTA
>CAVVGP010000192.1:0-12143 GCA_963747625.1 uncultured Bacteroidales bacterium
TTGAGAATAAATATAATGTACTATAATATAAGTACTTACAAGTAAATAGAATCAAAAAATAGTATCACACAGAGTAATAGCCAACACGCCTGAGCAAGACAGGGTATTTTTTTCTAGTTTGCAGGCCTGTAAGTCGTATAGTCTGATCATAGAGAATATTATCAGATCCTTCAAGAAGGTCCTCACCTTCAATTATTTCAAATTGAAGTTGTCCTCCTTCTCTAATTATGAAGTTCGACCCAATGAGATTGATAGTAAAGAGTCGTGCAAGATCAAAATACCCCCGATCAAAAATGTAGTAAGCATTCGGCTCGTAAGGAATCTCATCCATGGCATTCATGTCATTAACTTTGGCCTCGGTAATATGAAGAAAGGTTGGGATTTGAGTAACTACATCATAGAGCGTATGTACCTTGATTCCACCTTTGGCCTTACGAAAACATGCCCACCAAAAAAGATTCAAGCACAAGTCAATAGTAGTAGAATCAAAAGCATAAAACCTACCACTAATCTCAAATTCCCTTGCGATTCGTTTTCCCTGAGTGATCGATATCATTTTATAGGCAAATTCCTCGAATATCTTGCAGTTCCTGTTAGCGTTTGCTTTGGCAAGATTGCTGCGTGTTATCAAAGATTTACCAAAACCCAGATGATAAGACTTTGGAGAATGAGCAGTCGTTATACAGACAAGTTCTCTAAGGCTTTCACAGCCAGACAGCTGACCATACATCATAATCAGAAGCTGATTCCAGCAACTGAACGACTTAATATATTTATCCCCCTGATATTTCATTACAATTCTTTGAAATGTCTTTTGTTGAAGAAATTCGATAATTTGTGCAAATACATATTTCCCTGTAAGCATAGTCCATCATTAACCTTTGTCTTTAAAAGTATGAATTCAGATCGTGGACATGCATTTTTTAATATATATTGCATAAATTCAAGTTATTACAGAAACTATTTTTAAAATTAAGTGGACACTTGTGAAATAATACAATCTTTTTCATCTGGATCAAAATTATAGTTTATACTATTTTATTTGTTTGGACTAAATAAACACAAAACAATATAATATGTTCAGCAGGTTTATTTTTTTTTGGAAAGCAAAAGCACTTGTACATAGTATTTCTTTTCAACCGACAAGAAATTGTGTCAATAATTCAATTTGGTTAAGTGTTGTTTGTGTTGTTTGAGCCTGTGCAACCTTTAAACAGAATATAAGAAATGATTCAAGAATTGCGATTGTTAAACAAATTTTTCTCATGTGATCTCCCTTTTCACCTATGAGATCACTCTGAGGTTCATCAGGAACCTAAAGTCATTGTTTATTTTTACCTTTGTGTTACCAACCTCTCTTTGATATCAACCAGGGTGTTGGGGAGTAGATTTACAATGAAGCATCTGAATATCATTAATATATTGATCTATAATAATTTTTAGGGAAAGTCTTTCATTCTATATAGAATTGGCATGTTTTTTGGACTTTACAGTATCCAGATCAATCCACCGGATCTATCAATAATTAAATCATAATATTATGAAATACAACAAAATCAAACTTGCCTTTTCCGCGGCTGTTATACCTTTCATTGTACTTGCTTCATGCAAGAAGAATAATGATGCTAATCCAACCCAACCGGTCCAGATCAATCTCACTCTTAATCAGACAGCACTTATAAGCTCTGAAAACTCGTATTCATTTGATATTTTCAACAGGATACTTAGTCAGGCTGGAGATGTAAATACCATCATATCTCCCCTGAGCATATCTTATGCTCTTTCAATGGTAGTGAATGGAGCAGCAAATGCTACAAGGGATTCAATCCTGAAAGCACTTGAGGTAAGCGATACTTCAATGGCTGACCTGAATAAATCATACAAGGATCTTACTGCTTCACTGCTATCAGTTGACAACAGGGTAACCATGTATATATCAAACTCGGTATGGATTGAAAAGGATTTTCCGGTTAAAGTACCATTTGCCAATACTCTAACAAGCTATTATAATGCACAGGCCAAATCTTTTGATATAACAGATCCTACGGTTCCGACACAGATCAACGGTTGGATTTCAAATAACACCAATGGTCTTATAAATAATATGATCAGCCAGCTTGACCCCACTACTGTAATGCTTCTTATTAATGCAATTTATTATAAAGGTATGTGGAAAACCAAATTTGACCCTTCTGCCACAACTACCAGGACATTTACAAAGCCGGATGGATCAACTGAGGATGTTCCTACAATGTACCAGTCTGAAACCCTGAAAGTCTACAGAGGTAATGGATTTTATGTTGCAGAGCTTCCCTATGGGCAAGGGAATTATGTAATGGATATCATCCTTCCTGATGACAACAACCTTTCATCAGTTACCAGCTTGATGACTGATGCCAGCTTAACTACCTGGACAACTTCATTGACATCGAGCAAGGTAAATCTTTATATGCCAAAATTCAAGTATGGATATAATATTAGTCTTCAGAATGTCCTTTCTCTTATGGGTATGGGAATAGCTTTCACCGATGCAGCTGATTTCTCAAATATTTCGGACATACCAGTGCTTATAAGCAAAATACTTCACCAGGCATACATTCAGACCGATGAAGAAGGTACAGAAGCTGCAGCTGCAACTATTGTTCAAATTGTAACTCAAACGATGGGACCTGGAGAACCAATAACAATTGATGTAAATCATCAGTTCATATATATCATAAGGGAAGTCACCACAAATTCCATCATTTTTATGGGAAAAGTCACTGATCCACTTGCACAATAGACTGATTAAAATTGCTAATTGCTCATGAATTTAACAGAATAGGCTGATAATCGCTAGACAAGGGAAATCATGGAATGTTATTAAAGATAAAACCCTGACTTTTTTAAGGTTGGGGTTTAATTTTAAGTGATGAGGTTTTCACACTCGAAAAAATTAGCGAATCGAATTTAATAAACTAAAAGACTAAAGTCAAGTTTTTTTAACAAGGTTTTACGGTACGGTTACAATTATTTAAAGTTCAATTTGAAAAGGGAACTGTAATATTTGGGTTAAGGTATTTATTAAGAAGGTAAAGGACCTTTTCCGGATACATTGGTTTTAACAGATATTCATTGCATCCTACTAAAAAGGCCTCTGTTCTTGCCTGCTCGGAATAATATGCAGTAATCATTATAACAGGAGTGGTTTTTCTTTCTTGACGAAATATTCTTACACAATCTATCCCGTTTATCAACGGAACAAGAAAATCCATAATAACGAAGTCAATATTTTTGTTCTCCGAAGCAAGATAATCAAGGAATTCTTTGCCTGTACGAAAGATTTTATAATCAGCTCCTGTCGCTATCAGTAAAGCCTCATAGTACCTGCATGACGACTGGTCATCTTCAACAATAATTATATTTTTCCCTATAAGCTTTAATTTGATGATTTCTAACATTATTTATGCTTTTGGCGATTTATTAAAATTCCATTTATACCTATCTCAAGGTTTTATAAAAAATACATATTTGAAAGGATATCCATTTTCACGCAACCACCAACGCAATGCTTTTGCAATCATCCTTCTTCTAAGTATAACTGTTCCTGTTTCTTTTGAAGATATAAGAAATTGTGCCTTCATACTTTACTCCTAAATTAGTACATTAAAAGTAATGCTCATAACTATTTATAACAAGTAGATAATGCCCAATTAGATTAAATTTGCGTGAGTTTATATAGGTCTTTGTCAATAAAAAATAAAGAAGTATTTACAGTCCGTAACAGCTGATAACCGAAATGAAGCCATTCGTCAAATTTGGTTAAATATTTACCAGTATTCTTAAAAAAAACTAGCTTTTCAAATCATATTATAATCTATATCATTAATAATCTGAAGAATAGGCAAGTACAAAATTCAATTCTTTGAAAATCTCAATTTTGACAAACAGAAGGAATAAAAGGATAAATATTACTCCCAAAGATATAATATTGAACCTTTTATACTTAAAATATAATTATAGAATATCTGAAAACTCTTTTTTCAGCCAAAGCCAAAGTCATTTCATAAAAACCCCCGATATTTCTAGTGAGGACCTCGGTGTAGGCAGGTTCTCGTGCAATCCCCACCCTGTTTCTGATAAAAGATATTCAAATATAGAAACCGCTAGGGCCAAAAACAATTAATTATCAAGTCTTGATCAATTTATTGCGAATCTTTTTGTTGGAAGCTTTGTTATTATGCTCACTGTAAAGTGCCTGTCCTATTTTACCTGTATCGCCGAAGAACCTGCCTTTTACAAGCCATGAGGTTCCAAAAGCAATAAGAGCCGTTGCTTCCAACACAAGAATTGACTTTGGAAAGAGATTCAATATATTACAAATTGGGATCATCCCAGCAAATACTATTATAGCTATTCCACAGATCTTTTAAATATTGTTCTCATTTAGAATACTTTCGGGAATGTCTTTATTCTCTTTCTGCCCGATTGTAAAAAGCTTTAAGGAAATAAGAGCCAAGATCAAGAAAAATGATCCTGCAAATATATAATGGAACCAACCCAACAATTGTACACAATAAGGTTTCGTGGTATATATTTTTTCTGGACAACATTAAGGATTAGCAGGTACCAGAGCTACTCCAAGAGCCATAATGCTTGCAACGTTAGTCATCTTATTATCATTTTTCAAAAATACCGGGTTCTCTGCTTCTTTATAGCGAATTTAAAAAAGGCCCACTGCACTTAGTACTCCTGTAAATATCTCTTTAAGGTTTGTTTAGTATTAATAGCTAATTGAGTTTTGGATACTGGTTTTAAAGAATGGAATGAATAAAAGTATTAACAATAAAAAAGGAAGGTTTATTCCAAGGTAGCCGACAGTCTTGCGTATTCGTCTGTTTGTTATCAAATCATTTTCAAGTGAGGATGGATTCTGTTGCTTTTCATGAGATTTCAATTTAACAGATTTTGTCATTGTGAGGAACTTATCACTGATTGGAGAATAATCATTTAAAAGAAATTCATTAATAATAACTAAAATACAATCAGGAATGCAATGACTTATAATGAGCATTGAAGATTGATCTGCACTGGGTGACATGAACTGAAAAATGGGTTAATGTTAACCGCTTTTTATGTAGTATATAGTTGTCCAGACTGACACAGTCAATTATTTAGACAGTCTATGTTGTGTGCAGCTTTTTGACTGTCAAGTTGGAAGAAGGTTTTCTAATTATTACTTATAATTTAATTACTACCTGTTTCATCCAGGAAGCAAATTGTCATCCCAGTCTCTAATTACAAATGATTTCACCAGACCTTCGAGTATAAATGGATCTTCTTTTACAAACTGTTCAGCTGCAGCACGTGTCTTGAAAATTCCCATATTGCCCCTATCAGCAAAAGGACCGATACCAATTATGTCGCCTTTTTTAATATACTTATTCACAATAAGTTTGTGTCTTGGATAAACAGCCATGATAGATTCCATGGTTGCGCCAGATGGTTCTCCAATTACTACAGCTTTCATAATAAACTCCTTATATTTAAATTCCACTTTTTAAGGATCCCGTTGCATACAATGCATTTGTGGTTTAATTGCCGTCTGTGTCAGTGCGTTTCATAGGATTGTCAATTTTAGATTTTAGCAGCAATTTTATTCTCAATAAAAAAACCTTACTCTTCATATAAAAGCGTCAAGGTAATGAATCATACTTCGACGCGTTGGACAAGATTGGATATGAGGGAGGCTATTCTAGGCCACAATTCGCGAGGCAGATTGTGACCCATTCCTTCAATCACCTCTAATTCTGCACCTGGGATAGCTTTAGCAGTAGCTCGACCTCCACTAATATCGCACATGCGATCATTTTTTCCGTGTATTATCAGTGTTGGCACTCGAATCGATCTGAGTTGTGCTGTCCGATCGCCTGAAGCTAGTACTGCAATGGATTGACGCATCGTACCAAGTGGATCGTATGAGCGATCATAGGCAAGCCCCGTGCGATTACGAACCTCGTCTTCATCAAGTGGAAAACCCGGTGATCCAACCAAACGCGAAGCAGCGACAGCCTTATCAAGTACTTCTTCACGAGTCTTAGGTGACTGACCACTGAACAACAAACTTAATACCTCTGGAGAAGGTTGCCCAACAGATTGATCTCCTGTTGTTGCCATTATGGACGTCAACGATCGGACGTGTTCTGGGTATTCTATAGCCATTGTCTGGGCAATAAATCCCCCCATAGAAGCACCAACGATATGGGCACTCTCAAGTCCCAAGGCATCTATTAGGCCATTTGTATCTGCTGCCATGTCAGACAAATTATAGGATGCAGACGATGTATCACCAGCAAGCGCAGCCTTAAAATCAGGCATTATCGCATCAGATAAATGTGTTGAGAGCCCAACGTCTCGATTATCGAATCGAATAACTCTTAGTCCATGATTGACGAGTTCCATACAAAAACCTTCATTCCAGCCAAGCATTTGTCCACCGAGACCCATGATCAGTAGCACAGGTGGTGCGGAATCATCTCCAAAGCACTCGTACGCTATTTCGATTCGCGACGGACCAATATTCAGAGCTTTCTTTAAACCCATTGTCTCACTACTTTCTTTCTTAAAAATTTTTGCATTCGATATACATAAAATGAATAAATGATAGAATTATTGCAACCAAAGTTTAAAATTTTTTAAAACCGTTAAGTTTCGTAGCATCTCTAAGAGTCCTGAGTGTAGCGCTGAATCAGGCTTGCGAAGGGAAGGCAACCTTGTAGATGAAACGAAAGAACCGGTTTTGTAAACAACATATTATCATTCTAATGTAAACAGTCTCTGACTTTGCTGGCTATGGCACATAAATTATTTATTTGGATAAAAAATTATTCCATAGCTCTAAATTCTGTTAAATAGATACTGTTTTGACAACATTACTTAAAATGCTGTTTTTCTATTTATTACAATATTCATTTAAAAATAAGGAATAGAATAAATAGAATCAATAATCCATATTATTTAAATATACCAGTATTTGCTACCCAAACGACCAATTTCAATCGATCAAAGATTTTATATCATTATTTGTACTAACAATACAACAAATCCCTAAATCAAATTCAATCGAGCGCGATCGGTCCGCGAGTAGTAGACAATTTTCGGCATATGAAGCGGGGTTATTGAATGTCTAAAGCAAGGCTTTTGCAATAACCCTGAGGGCTTGGCCTTGCTTTGTCATGAAATATTGCTTTATGCAAACCCACGAATGCCGATTAAAATTGGATGCCGCAGGCTCACATTAATCAATAGTGAGGGTTGCGATTTATGTTATATACCTTAGACATGAGATTTTCAATACACAACATAAAAAGAGCATATCCGATCACCTATTACCTGATTAAATAATATTGATATTACCCATTTCTCTTCTATCCATTTCCTTATTCTTTCTTTGCATATTCTGACAATCCCATTTTTTTAATCATGTCTTTAAATCTTGGTTCTGAACGTAGATTATCAAAATCGGCATCGTTGTTGATATCAGCAAAACCGGGCTGCGGATTTTCAAATTCTTTTTCCAGCCAGTCTAATGCTTCCTTCTTTTTGCCAATTATTGCGTACTCTCCTGCCAGTTTAAGAGGTTCAGGTTTTGATTTTTTAAGTTCCGATTCAATCAACCAATTTAATAAACCATTTATTCCTGAAAAGTTGTAAACCTCCTTCAATGCATCTTTATTTTTAACTTTTAAGGTGTCTATGTACAAAAAACTCTGAAGGGCCTCTAGTGCTTTCAGTCCTTCCTTTTGTTTACAATATATTTTAAATTCTCTCAAATAGAAAGATCTATTTCGAAATTCAGGATCAAGTTCCTGTAATACAAGACATTCATCTATTGCTTCTTTGAGATTGCCTTCATTATAGAAAAAAACTGAACTTAAGTTATGCAATACCGGAAGAAATGGATCAAGCTGCAGTGCAATATTAATTTGTTTACGAGCTTCATCATTTTGTCTCAGGGTATTGAGTAACTCTGAATAATAGTGATGAGCAGTTACAAAGTTTGGATTTAGATCAATGGCACATTGTAATTCTTTCCGGGCCTCCTCCCATTTAAATTCTTTATAGTTCAAGAGAGCTCCAAGTACTGTATGTGCTTCAGCAAGATTTTTGTCAATATCAAGTGCCCGTAAAACTGCCTCTTTTGATTTGGCAACTCCTTCATTCCATTCTATCCAACCCCAATACGCCTGAATAAAATACGCATCAGCTAGCCCGGCATAGGCCAATGCATAATCAGTATCAGTGTTTATTGCTTTTTCAAAGTATTCTATACTTCTGTTAAGTCCATTTTTTGTCCTTTTATTCCAAAAAAATCTTCCTTGTAAATATAAATTGTAAGCTTCCACGTTGTTTGTCTGATTCTTTTCAATTTGTCCCTTCGCTTTTGAAGTCAATGTTGCTTTTAACTCCCTGGCAACAGTTTGAGCCACTTCAGATTGAATTGAGAAGATATCCGAGATGTTCCTGTCATAAGTTTCTGACCACAAGTGTACGTCAGTTCTTGCATCAATAAGCTGAGCTGTTATCCTTACGTTGTCACCGATTTTTTGTACGCTGCCCTCCAGAATAGATGATACACTTAATTCCCTGCCAATTTCCTTAACCGAGAGTTCTGTCTTTTTATATTTTTTTGTTGATGTCCCGGATGTCACCTTTAATTCCCCTATTTTAAAAAGATGATCTAAAATTGCTTCCACAATCCCATCACTGAAATATTCTTGTTCAGGATCATTGCTAAGATTAGTAAATGGCAAAACAGCAATGGACTTTTCAACAGGTATAGAAGAATTAGAATGTTTTGGAATGAAAAAGTAACCAAGCACAATCAATGCCAATATTATCAAAGATGAAATAATGATTTTTGTTTTGGTACTATTCCTGGGCATTGATATAGGTTTAAAAACCTCCTTTGATACTTCTTCTTTTTGTGGAATATGTTGCCCTAGAGCGGTTATAATCTCTCTTATTGAATTAGCAACTTTATTGATCTGATCACGATAATAAGTCTTATTAAGATTGTCCTGTGGGTGATCTTCATTGGCTCTTAAAGGTCTATTGACTCCTACAGATTTATAAATAAAGTCAATACTGCGGAGCACTCCACCCAGTACCGATTCACATAGTTTAATGTCAGGATTATCCAGATCATGAATACGGATAGGAAGGACTCTGCTTGCAACATTACCAACAGGCAGTTTAACCTTTAAGCCAAACTGATCCTGAGTGGCCTGTTCTACAAATGCCTTAAACTCATGCTCCCATGCAAATGACTTCTGATCACAGTAAGTCCTAGAAATTATTGGAATAAATATCAGACATTTTAGTTTTTCCTTTAGTGAAGCATCGACATCATGGGTTTCTAAAAGTCCATCATGTAGATTGATGTCAAAATAAACACTTATCTCTTCTTTGAATGTAGATTCCAGTTCAGTTTTCAGAGCATCAACAAATTCACTAACCCACCTGTCACCTTTATTGTCTTTCTGGCGATAACTAATGAAGATATCATATTCGTAACCTGGTATGAGACTGGCCATAATACCTATTCATTGTGTTAAAGTTATGAAAGACTATGACACGAGTCAAATAAAAAACCACCCACCCAAGAATTAACTCAGATGGATGGATTTAACTTAAACAAAACAATAGAAATCCTGACTACAAATGATTCATACTATATAAGTATTATTAAAGAATATACATTTCATTTCTATATTGATACAAGCAGAAATAGGCAAGATTTTGACACATAAACTTAAACAATCTTACTTATAATCTTTATTAAATCAATATTTTAGCTATTATAGGATCAACCATAAGTGATCAGTTCATCTTGCTTTTATAATAAAATCCAATTCTTTATTTTTTTGAATTGAATGCATTTTTTTGGCGGATTAATAAAAATGGGACAGCTCCTCCGTTTGTAAGTGCAACTCCTGACATCGTATCGAGCTGTTCAAACCTTGATTTGAAGGTAACATCTGTGCCATCTACACTTACAAAAAACTGCAGTGAGTCCTTCTTAAATTTTATATCCTCTGCAGGATATTTATCATCTTTCCCAGTAAATGTCATAGTTACAGAATCCTTTCCTTTAGCAATTTTAATATCTACAAAACCTGCAGTGTAACCTTCTGGAGCTGTGAGAAGCCTCAAATTCCCATTTTCCACCTGGTTAATATTTTATTGATTTCTGGGCTGACAGATTAATACATGCTAAGGTCACAAGGATCAAAATAAATGCTCTTTTCATATAATTCATTTTTTAGGTTTTATATATAATTTTACAAAATAACTCAGATAACTTTTATCCACATCAAATACAGTATTGTACTAGGAATCATTTTTAATTAAATTCTATTGAAAAAGACGGATCAAAAACAATAATGCTGCAATTTTAGGTTGGGAAAAGTTAAAACCAGCTATCCAAGAATCAACTCAGATGGATGGCATTAAACTAAAATTAATCCTAAAATAAAGATTGTAAGGAGAACATCTATAGCAATAGAGTGTAGCGGTTTCTAATTATTAAGTGATTTACTATGTCTTTTCTTTAAGAAACTCCGTAAAAGAATATACAACAGGTACAATAATTAAAACAGACAGTATTATTCCAAATGTAATTGCAAGTACATTCTTATTGTTTAGGATTAAAGAAATAAAAGTAATAAGGACACCTCCAACCATCCATAGACGTCCGCTTAAGCGATGTGTCTTTTTCCAGATTAGTTCACTTTCCAATGTCCAGGGTGTACGGATGCCAATAAAGTAGTTTGGTCTAACAGTCTGGAAATAATTCCCGAGCATGGCTAATAGTGCACCAATAAGACAAAAGAGCAAATTTGGATTTTTCAGACTGCCTGAATTACTTATATATATAAGGTATGTTGCTAAAAGCGAGAAGAAAAATGTCAGCATAAAACGGAAGGTAAAATATTTGTCACCCATCTGCCGGATTTTCTTGGATCAACAATAGGAATTAGGAGCATTATAATGTATATACCGAGGCTTAATGCTCCGGGAAGAAAGATCAGTGATATTTTGGTTGACATTGCATCTACATCTCCTCTCAGATTGAAATGAGTTGGCACCTGTTCAGGTAGTTTATTCCAGATTATAGCAAGGTAAACATAGGGCAATATTATCAAAATCCATAATAATGATTCTTTTAGGTACTTATTCATTGTTTTATTTTTTTAAAGTTAATATATACTGAAGTAAATCGTCAATAATGGTTGTGTTAATTGAATAATTACAAACTGCCCCTTCTTTACTGTCGTAACCAGTCCGGCACGTTTTAGCTTATCAAGATGATGAGAGATACTGGGGGCCGACACTGTTAAATTCTGCTGCAATTTCGCCAGCAGTCATATCACTTTTTTTAAGCATTTTCAGGATTTCCCTTCGAGCGGGATCATTCAAAGCTTTGAATATATCATTCATTTCTTGTATTCTATCATTATATATTTAGACAAATATCTAATTAATTAATTAAACAACCAAATGTTTTTATGCTTATTTTTGATCTCCCGAAAATAAATAGGAACTTAAGATATAAAAATCAATTCACCCAAGCCCCCTCAGTGAGGACCTAGTGAATGGTAAGGGTACGGATGATTTCAGTGGTTCTTGATTACTTAAAGGCGAGGTGAACCATTTCAGAACAACAATAAAGTAAATGCACCATGACTCGACTTCCCAAAATAACACCTGTAGGAATAATTGACGCATTTCCCTCTTTTGTAATTCATTCAATTACTTTGCCTGAATTAATATTGTGCACCAACAGCTATAACTAATCCTTGGTGAGCGTTGATACTCCAATTTATCAAAGCCTTGGTTGATTTGACTTTAGAGTTCGGGCCCGATTTGGCGTTTTTACCACTTTTAATCACGTTTTTGACAAGATTGTTCCGGCGGTTAAGTAATCGTCTTGCACAAAGTAATCGTCATTAATTACTGGTCGTAGTTGGTAAAATAGAATAGTACACAGAAGAATACGTTAGAAAATAATGATTTCCGAATATAAAAGGTGTCTTGAAAAAATTAGGATATAAAAGGATGCTTAATTAACTTTATATGCCTAAACGATTTCATCACTTTGA
>CAVVGP010000193.1:0-11311 GCA_963747625.1 uncultured Bacteroidales bacterium
AAGAACTTTCTTCTTCCTGTTAACTGCAATAATCAACGCTCAAAACTCAGAGATTAACAACGAAGAATCAGGTAATGGAGAGAATTGTACTACAATAATGGTAGGAATGCTCGCTTCAACTGATGGATCGGTTATGACTTCTCACAGCTGTGATGGAAATTACAGGACATGGCTGGAGATATACCCGCATCAAAAATTTAATTGGGGAGCAATGCATCAGGTTTACTCAGGTATGCTTCATACAGAGGAAGCATGGGATATGACAAATGTAGTCCTGAAGGGAGAGATTCCGGAAAGTTTCCGAAACCTATTCATTTCTTAATACTGCATATCCATGTCTTAATGAAAAGCAGCTTGCAATTGGGGAAACAACTATTTACTAAAGGCAGGAACTAGCTAATGCAAATGGAATGTTCATGATTGAGGAGCTTGAAACAATAGCTTTGCAGAGATGTAAAACAGCCAGGGAAGCAATAAAGCTAATAGGAAGTCTTGCTAGAGCAAGCACCCCGATGGCGATATGGCAGAATGCATCAGCATAGCTGATCCAAAAGAGGTCTGGGAAATGGAAATAGCAGGATCAGGAAAGGGCAAACCATCAGCTATATGGTGTGCTGAAAGAATTCCTGATGAAAATATCGGAATATGTGCAAATATCCCAAGAATTTCAGATGTTGATTTTAAAGATCATGACTACTTTATGTACAGCACTGATTTAAAGAACGTAGCCATGAATCTTGGCTACTGGGACGGAAAAGAACCTTTTAAATTCTGGAAAATAATTAATGGCAAAAAACCTTTCTCGATAAGAGAGTTTTATGTGCTAAGCACCCTTGCACCCTCTTTAAACCTTTCCTGGGAAGCTGCCGAACTCCCTTTTTCTGTAAAGCCTGAAAAGAAACAATCGCCACGTGAAATTATGAAATTTTTCAGGGAAACCTATGAAGGAACACAGTGGGATATGACTAAAAATCTGCTGATAACCATCAAAGAAAAAGATAAAGACGGGAAAGAGACTGAGAGACAGATAAAGACACCTGCTGTCAGCAACTGGATGAATTATGACATACGGACATTACTGAACGAAATAAAACCGGGGCTCGTTGAGCGCTGGAGAACAATTGCAATAGCGGGATGTTCTTATTCTCATGTAATTCAGTGCCGTTCCTGGCTTCCGGATGAAGTCGGAGCCGTTGCCTGGTTTTCATTTGATAACCCGGGTGAGAGCCCGAGAATTCCAATTTTTTCAGGAGTCTTAAGCCTGCCTGCCTCTTTTAGTATCTGCGGACAGCAAAGATACAGAACAGATGCAGCTATCTGGTCATTCCGTGAGGCTAACCGACTTGCTACCGTAAACTGGGCAAAAGGAAGGGTACTTATTGAGCCTTCCGTGCAGGAATATGAAGATAAAGCATTTGAAGAGTTGCCTTTCATAGATAAGCAAGTGGCTGAATTGGTAAAGGAGGGAAAAAAAGATGAAGCAAAAAAATATGTGACTGATTATACCAATAACTTTGCTGATGCAACAATGAAAAGATGGGAGGATCTGAAAACAACTTTATGGGGAATGTTCGGAAGAGGATTTTAAAATAATGAAAGCAGGTTATGGAATTGACAATAAAAGAGATACTCGATAAGAAAATTTTTACAAGAGAAAATATTGTTTCACTGCTGCAATCAAGTGGGGAAGACAGAACCCTTTTATTCGAAAAATCTGCAGGAATCAAAAAAAAATATATTGGTAATAAAGTATGGTTCAGGGGATTAATAGAATTCTCAAATATATGCAGTAAAGATTGCCTTTATTGCGGTATAAGAAAAGGAAATAAAAATTTGACGAGATACAATCTCACTGACGAAGAAATTTTGTTAGCTGCCAAATTCGCATATGATAACAAATACGGCTCAATAGCCCTCCAATCAGGAGAAATTGAAAGTCAGTTTGTTACAGGCAGAATCGAGAATCTCCTCCATAAGATCAAAGAGATCTCAAGTGGAGAATTAGGTGTGACATTATCTGTCGGAGAACAGGAACCTGAAGTTTATAAAAAATGGTTTGATGCTGGTGCCCACCGCTATCTTCTGCGAATTGAATCGACAAACGAGTCTCTTTATAAAAAGATCCATCCGAACGACTCAAAACATAATTTCAACCATAGGCTTGATTGTCTTAAAAACCTCCAGGATATTGGTTACCAGACAGGAACAGGTGTTATGATTGGATTGCCGTTTCAGACAATGAATGATCTGGCCGGAGACCTCCTTTTTATGAAGAATTCTGATATTGATATGATTGGAATGGGTCCATATATTGAACATGCAGATACTCCGCTAATGGAATATTCTGAAAACTTATTGCCTCTTAACGAAAGATTTGATCTCACGCTTAAAATGATTGCCATAATCAGGATAATGATGAAAGACATTAACATTGTTGCTGCAACTGCACTGCAGGCTATTGATCCTGTTGGAAGGGAAAAGGCTGTCAGGATAGGTGCAAACATTCTTATGCCAAATATCACTCCGGGTAAATATCGTGACAGCTATAAATTATATGATAATAAGCCGTGTACTGACGATTCAGCCGAAGGATTGCCAGAGTTGTCTTGAGGCACTTATTACACTTGCCGATGCAGAAGTGATATATGGAGAATGGGGTGATTCAAAACATTATAACAGAAGAGTAAAAAAACAAAAAGCATAATCCAGAGCTTATTCTTTTTTGATTCTCTGGATGGTTATTCTTCCATAAGGACAATATGCGGCATTTGTTAATTGCCAGTCAAGTTTTACAAGTAAAGGGAATGATTCTGTTTCCAGGTTAATACCTGAATTGTGAGGCAATGTGTCAAATTCGTAAGTTGTGCTGTCAATCTGAATATACCATCCACCGCAACAGGCACACATTCGGTAATCCGGCCCGGTGATTTTGCCACTTGACTTAAAGTCAGCAGAAGATTCCTTGTGACAACATAAAATTACAAGAAAAATGGCGCAAATTCCTGCAATGATTTTATGCTTCATATTTTCAGAATACCATTGTTCTTACATGAACCTTACTTAATGCTTTCAGATCTTTTTCAAGAAGGATCCGCTGTTTTTCTTCTCCTTTCAGTTCAAGAATGATCAGACCGGCAGGTTCTCCGAAGAAAACTTCATTCACTCCGAAACGTGTACGGATATTGCAGCCATATGAAGTAAGTAGTTTTTGCACTGATAAAATGACTGACGGGTTTCTTTCTGCAAGAATTCCCATTATCTCTACACTGTTTTCAGAGGATTCAATATTCAGTATTTCTTTTTCGGATGTAAAATTCATTTCACGCATCTCAATTCCTTCAAGGGTCTTCAGCTCTTTTGCAAGGTTATCTGTATCAGCCCGATCTCCTTTCAGATGCAGAATAATATATGCTTCCCGGCTGCAGACCTCATCAGTTACTTCATGGAATCCGAGCCTGGTCGTAATTACATTTGCATGCCTTGAAAGTACACCCTGTGTAAGCCCTGCTTCCTTTATCCTGTCAATTATTTTTATTCCAAGAACCCGTATCATATTTTTCACAATTTATTGAGTGACCGGAGACGCACAAAATGAACGTCTTAACTTTAACTTAAAAATAGAGATCTCTCTCTCCCAGTTTAATTCTTTCAATTTTTTCTTTTGTACTGTCAGCTACTCCGGGTTCAAGCTTTTCGAGATTTTTACTGATAGCTTTCCATCCTTTTTCAATAGTTTCTCCTTCGGCATAATCGCAGATATATTCCGACAGGGTAAGAATAGCATTAGGAGTACAGAATCTCTTGATGAATCCCGGAACTGAAAACTCCATGAAGTGTTCACCTGTTCTTCCCATTCTGTAGCAAGATGTGCAGAATGAAGGCAGGTAATCATTAGAGAGTAACTCATCGACAACTTCGGCAAGCGACCGGTCATCATTTATTTTAAATTGTTCACGATTCAGATTCTGCTTTTCATTCTTCGAATCAGAATATGAACCAATCTCCAGCTTGGTGCCTCCATCAATCTGTGAAACTCCATATTGCATAGCTTCCCTCCTGACATCAGGAGTTTCTCTTGCAGTTAAGATCAATCCGGTATATGGAACTGCAAGTCTTAATATAGCGACAAGTTTTTTAAAATCTTCATTTCCTGTTTCGTATTTATCGTTTATATTAAGACTCAGGGCATCTTTAATACGTGGAAAAGAAATTGTATGAGGCCCGACATTATAGCATGCTTCAAGATGATTAGTATGACGGATGAGTCCCATTACTTCAAATCTCCAGTCGTAAAGTCCGAACAGTGCACCAATCCCAACATCGTCTATCCCTGCCTCCTGTGCCCTGTCGAGTGCAGTCAGCCGATAATCATAATCTCTCTTTTTCCCGCCCAGATGATACCATTTGTATGCTTCAGGATGATAAGTTTCCTGGAATATCTGATATGTTCCTATCCCTGATTCTCCGACTGTCCTGAAACCTTCAATATCAAGAGGGGCTGCATTGATATTTACTCTTCTTATTTCTCCGTGTCCTTTTTTTACACCATATACAATCTTAACTGTATGAGCAATATACTCGGGAGAATAATCAGGATGTTCACCATAAACAAGTATTAATCTCTTCTGCCCGTTATCTTCAAGGGCCTCAACTTCCTTTACAATATCTTCATCACTCAGCGTTTTCCTGATAGCATCTGTATTCGTAACCCTAAAACCACAATACTGGCAGTTATTGACACAGCTGTTACCGACGTAAAGAGGTGCAAAAAGAACAATCCTGTTTCCATAAACCTTCTCCTTTAATTCCCGTGCACCCTGTTTTATCTCATCAGCAAGGTCTGTTCCGACAGAGTTAATAAGCACTGCAGTCTCCTCCATTGTGAGTCGTTGTTTATCAATGGATTTGGCAATAACATCTCTCACTCTATGCTTATCTGGTTTTGTATTATTCAAAAGATTCCATATTTCTTCAGGATCAATGAATGGTTTCATTCGCTGATCGGGTATGTTCAATTTTTCCGGGGTAAATTTCATTAATTCATAAATTTAATTCAAACACATTCAAACCATCACTCTTTCTTACTTCATCAATATTATTGTTCTTTTGGGTTACTCAGTTTTTCCTTCGGGATACTTTGTAGCTGTAGAATTTTTCTTTTATCACTGAGGAACACAAAGGTTTTACTCAAAAGATCACTGAGGAATTCCTAAATTGCATAACCGATGCTTCGCAATTCCGGTTGCAAAGATAATCAACATATGGCCTTTTGGAAATGATTTATGTCAATAAATAAGATCAGTTATCTCCTCAATTGCCAGGTTGATTTTTGATAACGACACATTATCAGAGAAGTTTATTGCTCCATGCATCTTTTTATGGAAAGAAATAGTGATCTTATTTTCAGTGTTGAAGTTCATTATGTCAAATATATTCAGGAGAACTTCAGAATTACTATCAGGTTTTCTGTGAATTATCACCATTCCTTTTGACCTTGATACACCTGATTCTGCTGATACGGCATATATACCCGGAGGAGGCAGGATTTTGCATTCTTCAGTAAGCGGAATCTTTAACAACGAAGGCATTTTAAGAGTATGCTCATTTACATATATTTCCGGCATTCCTTTTATAATGTAATAATGATCGAGATAGGCATTTGCTCTCTGAATATAACCTTCGCTTATAGCCTCGCGGATCTTTGTGGAGCTTACAGTCTCATGGTATACTTCCTGTTCCGGTATCTCTTCGGCTTCGAAATGATACTTCTCCTGCCAGTCCCACAGTTTTTTATAATCACCCTCCTTATTGAATCCAAAATGATGGTTAAAGCCTGCAACCACCACTTTTGCATGAAGTATGCCATGGAGGAAATCTCTGACAAATTGCTCACTGGTGATCTTTGAAAACTCCCTGGTAAATTCTACTATTATCACATTGTCGAGACCGGCTTTTTCAAGCAGATCAAGTTTTTCTTCCTGAGAATAGATAAGTTTAAGATCTTTTCCTGCAGTATCTGGATATAGAACCTTCCTTGGATGAGGATCAAATGTAATCAGGACAGATTCGCCGCTATATTTTTTCGCCAGCATGCCAAGCCGCTTAAGAATAGTCTTATGTCCGATATGAACGCCATCGAATGATCCGGTTGTGACGACAGGATTTATTATATTTTTCGCCTCATCGAAGCTTCTGAAGATCTTCATTTTAAATACGTATCCCAAATTTTATTCCTTTGCAAAGTAGGCGACTTTTTCGATTGAAGTTATCATGTCGTATTCTTCAAGGTACACTCCTGAAGGCACATTTAAAGGAATAGTTGTAAAATTAAGGATACCCTTGATACCATACCGAACCATTTCTTCTGCTATCTCTCTTGCAAAATCCGGCGGCACTGTAAGAATTGCTATCCTTATATCAAGCTCTCTTTTCATTCTTTCAATTTCACTGTAAGGATAACATTTTACACCAGAAATGACTTTATTAATTTTCTGAGGATCATTATCGAATGATGCCACAAGGTTAAGTTTCGATCTCTTCCCCTTAAAATAACCTGCCACAGCCCTTCCAAGATTCCCGATACCTATTATTGCGACATTCAAGGTTTCTTCAGAATCTATTATCTTGCCAATAGTATCAATAAGCTCCCTGACATCATATCCTTTTCTCAGAACACTCGAATAACCAATCAGCATCAGGTCGCGTCTGACCTGTACAGCTGTAATGTGAAGTCGTGCAGCCAAATCGTGAGAATAAATAAAGTTCTTTTTCTCGTTAAGGCATTCCAGAAGTGTCCTCCTGTACTCGCTGAGCCTTTCTACGGTTTTTCCTGGTAATTTCATCATATGATTATTGTTTTTTTAATGGTATGATGGCTGTCTTTGTTCCGGCAGTAAATCCATTACGATAAACCGGAACTGAATCATCATGATTTTCATGTAATGGTTATTGGTTTCTTGGGCAATCTGATCGTAAATGATGTTCCTACATCCGGAGTGCTTTCTACATTAATTGTACCATGATATAATTCAACAACTTTCTTGACAATTGATAATCCGAGTCCGCTGCCCGAAATATTCCGTGTCTTTTCATTTTTTATCCTTACAAATTCAGCAAAAAGATTTTCCGTATCACTCTTGGTTATTCCTATTCCTGTATCCGATATGATAAGAATAGCATCGCTGTCGGAGCTATCAATGGTAATTTCTACTTTACCTCCTATTTTGTTGTATTTAACGGCATTTGAAATCAGGTTGTTGAAAATAATCTCAATATCGTCAGGGTCAGCCATAATGATGATGTCTGATCTCACCTCGAGATTAATATTTACATCCATCTGAATTGCATAAGGCTGAACTGTAATAATTGCTGCTGAGGCCAATTCGGAAAGGGTTACCTCCTGAATCTTTTCCTCCTTAAGTTCAAGACGTATTTTTGTGAAATCCAGAAGGTCCATAATGAGGTTTCTCATACCCTGAATCCTCTGTAAAGATCTTTCAATAGGGGTTGCATAATCATCGATAAGCTCACCGGCCTGTTTTCCCTGCATCATCCTCAGGTAACCTTCCAGCGCATTCAAAGGTGCTTTTAATTCATGCGACAATACAGAAAGAAACTGATACCTGACCTTTTTCCCTTCCTGTTTCATCTTTTGTGTTATCCGCTTCAGATATTGCTGTTTTGTAATATTCTCAATACTCGATTTAAGCTCCTGTGGGGTAAACGGTTTAGGGATGAAATCAATGGCACCGTCGCGGGTTGCCCTTATTGCAACATCCAGAGAAGCATACGATGTAATCATAGCCACAACTATATCGTAATTTCTTTTTCTGATATACTCCAGAACTTCAACGCCCTGAATACCAGGCAGTTTATTGTCTAGCAACAGAATATCAGGAAGATCCCTTTCCAGAATAATTATACCTTCCTCCCCGGTCGCAGCTTCGGTAACTTCAAACGTATAATCCTCATCCATAAAAGGATATGTGACATGGAAATTATTGAGTATCCTGGATACACCTGATCGTATCCCGGGTTCATCATCTATTACAAGTACTTTAAGAACAGCCATTTCAAAGTTTTAATAATTTCATAATTTCCTGGTCGAGCTGCTCAGGTCTGATACCTTTTTCAAGATATTTGTCAGCTCTTATCCATGATTTCTCCTGCTCAGAATCGATACTGAATGATAATCCTGTTTCGTGCGACACTGCCGTGGCAAGTATGACCGGCACCTCCGGATATTTTCGCTTAATTTTATAACATAAGATGAAGCCGCTGTCATCGCTTTCCATCATCAGATCAAATATGGCCAGGTCGGGTTTGAACCTGTTGATTACTGATTCTGCCTCAGCCTGACTCTCAACAGATACAGTCTTATAACCAGCCTTTTCAAGATTGAATACTGTCTGAAAAAGGTAATCCGGGTCATCATCAGCCACCAGAATTGTTATATCACTCTTCTTCATCTTTCCACAAATTTCTAAAATTTCTTTAAATCAGCCTGTTAATATGATAAATATGATCAATGTTATTTTTATAACATATGTCCATCATGCCCGGTTCCTGGTTTTGTTTGTATCTCTTTTCTTTGTTAAGCTTTATATTTTGAGAAGTGATACTTTGTGTTTAATTGAGTTTTTTACCACAAGGTCACTCAAAGGTTTACGCCTGGGGATGAAAAATGTCATACTTAATTTGTTTTTTTTAGCCTCTTTCTTCATCATCCACTCTTTTAGTCTCCTATTCCCACACTATTCCTTCCGTCTGGGTAACACAATCTTAAAGCTTGTTCCGGTAGCTCCTTTTAAAGGACTGTCATTTGAATCAGCTGTTATCTGACCTTTATGCATCTTTACAATGCCATAAGCAGTTGCCAGTCCAAGACCTGTTCCCTTTCCGATACTTTTGGTCGTAAAAAATGGTTCAAATATCTTGGCCCTGTCTTCTTCCTTTATTCCAGTTCCTGTGTCGCTTATTACTATTATTACATCACTGAGTGTATCTTCCATCCTGATATTCACGGTTCCACCTGAAGGCATGGCATCAAATGCATTTTTGATCAGGTTTGTAAGTACCTGCATCATCTGTTCCAGATCGAGCATTGCAGACGGATCGGTTGTCCGGTCGTCAATATTTATTTTGACCTTTGCCGGAATGATAAGGCTTTCGAGGCTATGTTCCACCAGGTCCTTTATACTTACAATCTGGTGGTTGACCTGGTTCTTGCGGGCGAAATTGAGCAACCCTGCAACAATTTTTTTGCATCTTCCAGCCTGGTCCACGATCAGTTTCAGGTCTTCCCTTACCGGATCACCCTCCTTTGATTCTTCAAGGAGTATATTGCTGTACATTATGACTACCCCGAGCGGATTATTAAGTTCATGAGCAATACCAGCAGAAAGCTGACCCATATGAGCAAGTTTTTCAGATTGTTTGAGAGCCTGTTTCATCGACGACAGCTTCTCGTTTGAAAGTGCAAGATCCTTAACTGATTTGTGAAGATTTTCAATTGTATATGGAAGACACATTTCTACTTCAGCAAGGCCCTTTTTTATAGCAATTGCATGTTCTACACAGCTTTCATATCCACAAGCTCCACAGTCGAGCTGATCCTTCTTCGTTTTCTTACCCATCTTAATAAGAATATCGTTCACATCATTCTCATTAAGAGTTTCAATACGCTGGTCTTTAGGCCTGTGCCTGACAGATAAGTCAAGATCTATGAATTCGTCAAATGATTTTTGCCAGGACTCTGAATCAATATTCTGCATTTTACTGCTTGCATAGGAGCTTACAAGGGACCGTCTGTTGTATTGTTTACCATTTTTTGATAACCCTGGGCCCATAATACATCCTTCGCAACAGAGAAGTTCCATATGCTGGTTTTTTATTAGCCCGGCTTCAAATTCCTTCAGTGCTCCCTGGAAATCAATCCTGCCTTCAGCTGCTATTATATTTCCGGTTATAGCGTTGTCGCTTATTTTTGCTGTCTGGAGCAATCCACGGGCAACTGGGAAAATAGCACCTCTGCCTCCCAGGGGCGGATCGAAATCAGCAGGGGTAGAAGTTTCCGGAGTAATACCTCTGTCTGCCAGCATATCTCTTAATTCAGTAAAGGTAATTGCCTCATCAATTTCACTGCTTTCGGCCTTCTTTGCAATACAAGGACCGATAAAAACAATTTTTGTGTCCTTGCCATACTTTTGCCGAACCACCCTGCTCATGGCAACCATTGGAGAAACAACAGGAGCCAGATTATCAACAAGTGCAGGATGATAAAATTTCACATAGTTGACTATGGAAGGGCAATCAGATGATATATAGAAATCCCTGCCTTCCGATACTAGCTTCTTGTACCTGTCAGCAACCAGGTCAGCACCAAAAGATACTTCCGCAACATACTCAAAACCCAGTGCCCTTATCATGCCTGTAAGAATATGATGATCAGGAATATCAAAAAACTCGGCAGGGAAGCTTGGAGCAATAATTGCTGCAACTTTTGAATCGTTTTCGAGAAGTTTCGCTACCCTGTCGGTTGTATTAAGAAAAACCTTTGCTCCCTGGCTGCAAACTTTTGTACAGTTTCCACAGGCAATGCACCTTTCATCAATTACCTCAGCCTGCCCTCCTACTATACGGATAGCTTTGGCAGGACATTCCCTCACGCAGGTATAACATGTCCGGCACAGCTCCTTTATCGTATACACTAACATATTATAGCGTATTAATAGTCATAATAATACATTTCTTTTCTCAAAACGGGTAAAGAATATCTTCTTATCAGCAATATCTGCATTTTCCTTCAATAACTTTCCGTAGAGATTTATCAGCGACGGTGATTTGCACGGAAGGTTAATTGCCTCTGTATCATCAGCCTGGTAGACAAGTTTTGATCTGTTCTTAATCTCATCTTTTGACGGGCTGAAAGGCAATCCGGCACCATGAACACATCCGCCGGGACAAGTCATTACTTCAACCAGGTCATAATTCTTACCTGATGAAATTGCTGAATTTAATTTTTCAAGCCCTGGAAGACTATCGACAACAGCAACGTTCACCGTTGATTCCCCTACCTGGAGTGATAATTCCCTGAATATACCTCCCGATCTCAGCTTTTTAAAAATCTGCTTATCAGGTTCTTTTTTCATCTTCTGATAATGATATGTGCGTATGACACCTTCTGCCAGTCCTCCTGAAACCTCAGCCAGTATGGAGGCAGAACTTCTTCCCGACATCGGTTCATCAGCTGCTTCGGGTTCAATATTTGAAGTGTCAACGCCGTATAGCCTTATAAGCCTGGCCAGTTCCC
>CAVVGP010000194.1:0-11142 GCA_963747625.1 uncultured Bacteroidales bacterium
TCACTGTCAGAACCGAATCCACATCACTGATGCCTTTTCTCATCATTCCGTCGCGGCGGGCTTCAAATTTCATTGCCATACAGGGAGTGGCAGACACAGAAAATATCTCTTCAGGTTTAACTACTCAGTTGATCTGGCTACAAGAGTTTTTATCAGTACACCGGTAATCTGTTGAGGAGATTTTACTGTTGAAAGTTGGGAAGAAGTGAAGGAATAAACTGCTCTGCATATTTGACCCATGCAGGACAAGCGGAAATATATAATGGGTTTTCTGACTTATTTTCAATCCTGTCAGATAAGCTGACCGGCAATTTCGGATATACATACATCAGTGCCAAAACCTGTTTTATAAACCTTATCAAACCCTATTTTACGCAGGATGGATTAAGAATCTTATCAAATTCCCTGGTATATCTCATCCCAAGCTCTTCGGCTATTCCGTAAACAACCATTGAAGAATACTGAATAACTTTTACAATTTCGGGTTTATTAAGATATTCCTGAACTTCGGTAATATTATGTTTTTCATGAAGTGCACCTGTTGGACACACCAGGACACACTGGCCACAATGAATGCAGCTTGAAAAGTTGAAATCCCTGTCCATGGCAGCACCGACATGTGTTTCTTTTCCTTTATTAATAAAATCGAGTGATGTGGCTGTTATGACCTCTTCACAGACTCTGACACACCGGCCGCAAAGAATGCATTTGGAGAGTTCTCTTATTATAGCAGGGCTTGACTGGTCGAGGCGCGGCTTTATTTTCCTGCCTCTTATGCGCCTTTCCCTGATATTAAGTTCCTCCGAAAGTCGTTGAAGTTCACAATTCAGATTTCTGTCGCAATAGAGACAATCATCAGGATGATTTGAAAGAAGCAGCTCAACTATTGTTTTCCGCGCAGTTATTACTCTTGGCGAATGGGTTTTTATCTTCATCCATTCCTCAACAGGTTGTGAGCAGGCTGTCACCAGTCGTTCGCGGCCTTCCACTTCCACAACACACATCCTGCAGGCACCTGTGGGAGTAAACTCTTTCATCCGGCAGAGCGTAGGTATAATAATTCCATTGCGGTTAAGGGCCGAAAGGATTGTCTCTCCCTTTTCGGCTTTTATCTTTTTATTATTTACCTGTATTGTGAAAAGCATAAAAGCTATTTAACGTTTATCGCACTGAATTTACAGATATCAAAACATATTCCACACCCTATGCACTTCTCCTCAACAATAAAGAAAGGGCTGAAGACGGGTTCCATATATGGCATTTACCGGACATTTTGCAGCACAGGCGGTGCATCCAGTGCATTTATCAACATCAATTGAAAATGTTCTGAGTCCCCTGCAGATATTGGCCCTGCATTTCCTGTCGAATATATGTTCTTCAAATTCATCCCTGAAATTTTTAAGGGCGCTTATAAAAGGATTTGGAGCTGTCTGTCCGAGTCCGCACAGGGAAGTGTCTTTCATTACTGATGGCAATCGTTTCAAGCTGCATAACTCCTTTAAATCTTTCAAGGGTGGTACCCGAGTCTTCATTTAAAGGTTTCCTGATCACACTCTCAAGGATTTCAAGCATCCTGCCGGTACCTTCGCGGCAAGGAATGCATTTGCCACAACTTTCATTCCGGATAAATTCCATATAATATCTCACCAGGTCAACCATACAGGTGTTTTCATCAATAATCACAAATCCTCCTGCTCCCATACCAATTCCTTTTTCTTTAAGAACATCATAATCAATCGGATATCGAGATTTTCACTTAGTGATGAATGAACCTGATGCTCCTCCGAGTTGTATTGCTTTAAACTCTTTACCTTCTTTTATTCCATCAGCAATATCTTCAAGGATTGTCCTGATTGTTGTTCCCATTTCGATTTCAATAACTCCTGACATACCGGCCTTTTCCTGCCACTGCAAATACTTTTGTGCCTGGACTGTTTTCTGTTCCCAGTGTGCGAAACCATTCCGGGCCGTTCTGCATGATAAGCGGGACATTCATAAGAGTCTCGACATTGTTTATTACAGTTGGTTTTCCGAATAATCCTGCAGTTGTGGGATATGGAGGTTTAAGCTGTGGCATGCCCCTTTTTCCTTCAAGAGTATTGATCAGAGCTGTTTCTTCTCCACATACAAAAGCTCCCGGTTCAACCGGATGGTAATATCAAGATTATAGCCACTAGAGAAAATATTATGTCCGAAAAGTCCGTAATCTCTGGCTCTTTCGATTGCTTTCTGAAGTCTGTTCTTTGCATGATCAGATCCTGATCGCATAAAAATAATGGCATTTGAAGCCCCAATTGCATACGAAGCAATTGCAATTCCTTCAATTAAGCCTGTGAGGATCACTTTCAAGGATTGTCCTGTCGGTAAATGCCCCGGGGTCACTCTCCTTTGCATTGCAAATCAGATATCTTGCATTTGAAGTTGTATTAAGAGCATGCTTCCACTTTAATCCTGTAAGATATCCTCCGCCACTTCTGCCTCTGAGTCCGCTTTTCTCAATAATATCGCATACTTCTTCAAAGGTGTAATGTCTTATTGCTTTGATATATGCCCTGTAACCTCCGCGGGCTATATATTCTTCAATACTTTCAGGATCATAACATCCGCAATTGCCCAGAATTACTCTTTTCTGGTTTGAAAAAACGGCAGATTATCCATAAAAGGAATTCCCGGCCATAATTCAAATCCTTTTGTAGCCGGTCTGACCTGCAAGGTCATCCTCATTTATATCATTATGAAAAACGCCATTCAGAAGAGGTTCTACCTTCTCTTCAGTTATATTCCTGAAAAAAAGCTTGTTCTTACCCGGGATCTGAATACAAACCAGTGGTTCAAAAGTAGCAGGTCCTGTGCACCCGACCTGACATTCCTGCAGATGGTTCATTTTCCCTTATATATGTTTCGATTGCCGAAAAGGTTTTTTCAGATCCGGCTATTACACTGCTGGTACCGGATGAAACAAAAATAAAAGGTTACTGGTTTTTTCCCGTCTTACTCGCTGCAAACTTTCTCTGTTTCAGGTGACAGCGTATCGGATTCAAATGTAAGAACCTTATCAATCAGGAATGTTTTTAAATCTTCCATCGGAAATTTTTAATAGCAGTTAGTCATTTTCAATAACATACTTTAGCCTTTTAATCAGCTCGGGAAGCTGTTCAGCCTTTATATGAGTGTGATACTGACCGTTTACATTAATAACCGGACCATTGCAACATCCTCCCATGCATGAAACTATCTCATAACTGAAATTGCCATCTCTGGTCGTTTGGCCGGGCATTATTCCCGTTAACTCTTTTATTTTGTTTATAATTGATTGCGAACCGTTGAGAAAGCAGGATGTCCCGTTGCAGATCTTTATCTGAATTTTTCCTGCAGGTATGAATCTGAACCTTTCGTAAAATGTGGCCAGCCCATAAATCTTTGTCGTGCTAAGTCCAAGGAAACTGCCGGTTTTCACAATAGCCTCCTCACTCAGATAGCCAAATTCAGCCTGTATATCCTGAAGCAAAGGAATCAGATCTTCTCTTTTGCCCGACTTATATTTATTGAGAATCGACTCGATTAATACTGCCATCGCCAGTTATTTATTAATCATCTTCTCCAGTGCTTTTCCTCATGAGTGGAGTCTATTTCCGTAATCGATGAATAAAAACTATTTCTGAAAAGAACAAAAATTAAAACACAAATATAAAACTATTTATTGTTAATAAATAAACATTGTTATTTTATTAACAATAAAATTATAAAATTAAATCAAATCAATAATTTTACATATTGCTGTATATCAATATATTATATAAGCAATGACAAATCGCTACAATATATACAATTATTATGTGGATTTCATACAAGGAAATAAATACAGGTTTAATACAAGAATTTGAGATTTTGAGTGGTTTATGGCCTCTCGGAAATAATTATTACTTTTGACGTATTGTTTTTTTTTGAACAGTAAAAAAATGGTTCAGAGAATTGATATGCAAATCTGTCTGGGAAGTTCCTGCTTTTCGAGGGGAAATAAAGATGTTGTAATGTTTATAAGGGAATATCTCCGAAAAAACCATCTCGACGACAAAGTAATTTTCAAAGGGGCCAGATGCATGGGAAGGTGCAGTAATGGCCCGAACCTGAATATAAACGGGGTAATTCTTGAAGGAGTCACTCTTTCTAAAATAGAGAGCATTCTGGAAAAAGAATTTGCCGGATTAGTATAATAATATAAAATATGAAAGACAGATCGCCTGTTCTTTATATAAATAATGAAAAATGCCGGAATTCTTATTCCTGCGTTCGTGTTTGTCCTGTAAACGCCATAGAGGTCAGGCCCCAGAAGGAACATCCCTATATTTTACCTGAAAGGTGTATAGGATGTGGATTATGTTATGTGTCATGTAGTCCGCATGCTATAGAATTCCGCGATTCCAGGGAGGATGTTAAAAAACTTTTATCATCCGGAAGGAAAACTGCAGCACTTATTGCACCAAGTATTGCATCAGAATTTGATGATATAACAGATTACAGGAAATTTGTTGCCATGATCAGGGCACTCGGTTTTGACTATGTCCATGAAGATTCATTTGGTGTTGATCTTATAGCTGCAGCTTATGCAAAATTATTCTTAAAAGCTGAAGGCAAGTATCTCATACAGCTAACTGCCCTTCAATTGTTAAATTAATCGAGAAATTTCATCCCGATCTTGTTCCTAACCTTGCACCATTGGTATCGCCTGTTATTGCCACTGCAATGGTCGTAAAAAAGTTATACGGGCCAGAGGTTGCAGCTGTACAGATCGGTCCCTGCATTGATGCAAAAGATGAGACATTTATTTACAATTCAGGTAGTCTTGTTGACGGGGTTCTTACATTCGCTGAACTAAGGCAGCTTTTTGATGAATTCAAGATCCAGGAACGGCTTGTAAAAATGTCGGATTTTGACCCTCCTCACGGAAACTGGGGAGCTCTTTACCCTCTTCCTGCAGGTATTATACAGGCAGGCGGAATAAAACGTGATATGGTTTCCAGCCGGGTAATTACAGCCTCGGGAAAAGAAGAGATACTGGAAGGAATAAATGATTTTGACAAATATATTGAAACTCTTCAGCACCATTTTAACCTTGTTCTTTTGTCATGGCTGTCTGCTTGGACCCGGGATGCAACATCATAATGAAAGGTTCAGGCGAAGAGCCCTGGTAAGCAGGTATGCGGAAAAGAGAGTTAGTCAGCTTGACAAGGCGCTCTGGCAGAAAAATATGGAAAAATGGTCAAAACTCGACTTTTCAAGAACCTTTACTCCCAATGATCAGAGAATTCCGGAACCTCCTGAAGAGGCTATAACTGAAGTGCTTAAGATAATCGGGAAAAATAGTCCCGATGAAGAGGTAAATTGCGGTGCTTGCGGATACCTCTCCTGCCGCGACTTTGCATCTACAGTTGCAAAAGGCCTTGCGGTACCGGAGATGTGCCATACTTTCAATCTTCGAAATAAACAGGAATATATTGAAACTCTCAGGCATACAAACAGGAAGCTCGCCGAGACAAAAAAAGCGCTTAAGGAATCTGAAGAACTTGCCAGAAAAGAAAAAGAAATTGCCCAGAGTGCTTCCGACATGATGAATAATATGCTGGAAAAACTGCCAACAGGTGTGGTAATAGTTGACAATAATCTGAAAATTCTCCATTCAAACCAGAGTTTTATAAACATAATCGGAGAAGATGCAAGAGCTATATCTGATGTAATTCCCGGGCTTGCAGGTGCTGATGTTAAAACACTCATCCCATTCAATGTATATAATATGTTCACTTTTGTGATCAAGGAAGATGAACCTGTTGTAAGCAAGGATGTCCATTTTGAAGATAAGATGCTGAATATCTCCATCTTTCCAATCAGGAAGAATAAAATTTGCGGAGCAATTATCCGTGATCTCTATTCACCTGAAGTGCAAGGGGAAGAGGTTACCAGCAGGGTGACCGAGGTAATCGAAAAAAACCTTGAGATGGTTCAGAAGATAGGATTCCTTCTTGGGGAAGGTGCTTCGGAAACTGAACAGATGCTAAACTCTATAATCGAGTCGTATAAGACTAAAAAAGTCATTAAGAAAACCAACCTGAAATAATTTTAAGTGAACAGGAACTTTTTTATAGAAGTTAACAGTCAGCAAAGGAACTTCGACGCAGAGAGGATATGCGGTGATGTATTTCTGTACAGGTATATAAAAGAGGAAGACAGGGTCATAGCTGTACTTTCAGACGGAATGGGACATGGTGTTAAAGCAAATATCCTCGCCACGCTCACCGCAACAATGGCTATAAATTTTACCCGGGAACATAAAGAAGTTGACCGTATTGCTGAGATAATTATGAATACCCTGCCTGTGTGCAGCGAAAGAAAAATAAGCTATTCAACATTTACAATAATTGATATCGAAAGCAGCGGAAAAGCTACAATCCTGGAATATGACAACCCTTCATGCATCATCTTAAGAGGAAACCAGATATTCGACCCGGCCTGGAAAAAGGTTATTCTTGATAAAGGCAAAAACTCCGGGAAAGTGTTAAAAACCTGCTCATTTATGCCTGAGAAAGAAGACAGGATTATATTCTGTTCAGATGGTGTTTCTCAAAGCGGTATGGGAACCGAGCAATTTCCTTTTGGATGGGAAAGGGACAATATTTCAACTTATGCGGCCTCACTTGTAACTAGTGAAGCATCAATTTCGGCCATAATGCTTGCCGGGAAAATAGTGACCCTGGCTCACAAAAACGATAGCTATAAAGCCCGTGACGACATAAGCTGTGCAATTATTTATTTCCGCGAGCCACGCAAACTTATTATCTGCACCGGCCCTCCCTATGAAAAGGAAAAAGATAAAGAACTGGCTGCAAAAGTCCTGGCATACAAAGGGAAAGTGATTCTTTGTGGCGGCACTACAGCAGATATAATCGCAAGGGAACTGAACAGGACAATAATCGATGAATTAATATTCGAAGATCCTGAACTTCCGCCGGAAAGTTTTATGGAGGGCGTTGATCTCGTTACTGAAGGAATTCTCACCCTTCAGAAGGTAAATGAAATACTGAAAATGTACAATAACAGCGTCAAACTTGGTAAAGGGCCGGCTGATAAAATTGTAAGACTTATAATGGAAAGCGATGAGATTCACTTTATCATCGGTACAAGGATAAATATTGCCCATCAGGATCCTAATTTGCCTGTTGATCTTGAAATAAGGAGAACAGTAGTTAAACGGATAGCTCGTCTGCTTGAGGAAAAATGGCTTAAGAAAGTCACATTTGAATATATTTAGAAGTCACTTTCACACAAATAAGGCAGTATACACCGGACAAACTCAGCAAAAACCATTTAGTTCAGATTTTACAAACTCCCCGTCAGTGCTTTTTTTTCAGTGCCAGGTACTCAATCGTCTTTGAGAAAAGCTGTGGCTGAATATCAGGATAAGTAAGGCTTTTAGGCAAATGCTCTGACAGAACGATCTCATCAATTTCGGAAACGTCCGTAACAGGCCCAATTTCAAGCACTTCTGCAAAGTAAAGTCTTCCCCATCCTGTTTCTCCGTTCTTATTTACAGAATATGTCGCAACGCATTCCAGGTTAAATTTTTCAGCACCCGTCTCTTCCATTAATTCCCGGCCTGCTGCTTCAGATGAAGTCTCACCTTTCTCTAAATGCCCACCGGGTATCTCCCATGTTGAACGTTGTTGATGACGGACAAAAATCCAGCTTCTTTCATACCTGGCTGAGATAACTGAATATGTCAGTTTCGAATCAGGAATAAAAAGGGGATCGTAAAAATTAACTTCTGTCATTCAACATAAATCTGTTTATAGTCACGAATTTAAGAATAATCACGATAATTAATAATTGTGTAAATTTATATCATAATTTCTCCCAATGGTATTATTTATCATTCTGATTATTACAGATATTTTGACACTTGTTGTCCTGCGAGCATTTTTACAACAAATACAGGGTAAAATATTTTATTTCATTAATTATTCATGGCATACTGAGTGTCTGGATATGGATCTCTTATATTGAGCTGGCTTCGTACAACAGTTTTTTTGATAATGCAAGGCATGTGTGGTTAATGATGAATCTGGCAGGACTTATAACTGCAATTGTCATTCCAAGGATCATTATTATTATTTTGCATTTCGCGGGCAGATTAATAAAAATAAGGAAAGGAGGTCACCAGCGATGGATGAAGAATTCCGGCCTGATTATTATGATAATAATTGCTGCAATAATAACTTCCAATACACTGTATGGGAGATTAAATTTCAAAACAGAAGAGGTGACGATAAAAATCAAAGGATTAAACAAAGATCTTGATGGTTTGAAAATTGTACAGCTTTCAGATCTGCATCTCCCTGGTTTTTATAAGTACAGGAAGGTGCTCCAAAAAGTAATGTTCGATGTTTCATCACTTAAGCCTGACCTGATCCTGAATACCGGCGATTTCATTGACTATTGACATTACTCTTTCCGGACACACCCATGGCATGCAAATGGGAATCCTTACAAAGAACTTCAGATGGAGTCCGTCAAAATATATTTTTCCTCACTGGAATGGATTATACCAAGCCGATAACCAGTACCAGTATGTCAATAGTGGACTTGGAGTTCTTGCGATCCCTTTCAGGATATGGATGCCTCCGGAAATTACTGTGATTACTATTAAAAGAGAATAACAGTCACATACTGAACAAATCAGCCATTTTTATAAAAAGGAAACGGGTAACAGTCAGACTGCTACCCGTTATTGTTACCTTCCCCAAGATCTCTATTCTAACCTACTAACCTACTAACCTGATAAGATATGGTCTTAAAATTATTGGGAATAATCTACATACCATTTTTGGCTCGGGTAACATGTAAAGTATAATTTATGTCTAAAAAACGATTAATTTCCTTATTTCGTATATTTCTGATTTCAAAATATGAAATTTATTTATCCGTGTATTAGACAATCGTTGCTTCATAAATATTCCTGAATATTTATATTTTTTTGAAATATTTTTTTATTAATAATCTGACTTTTGAAGAGTGCAAACAGAGCCTGAATGTATCCTAATTTATATCATCATCCATTTTTTAGTAAATTACATAATGGAACATCCAGCCTAATATATTATCTTTCATCGTTTCAGTTTCAGCCAGTGAAAATTTATCAGGACAATAATGTTAATATAAACAATGGAGCCGTTGCAAGGACGGATTCAATTTTAAATTTCTTGAAAATAAGGAATATACTTTTCATTCATTTTCAGAAATTAACTAAATGTATTAAAGAGAATTATGTTAAAAGACCAAAGAATTCATAAAATAGAGGATATAGAATTCAAAATTATATATTCAAAAAGAAGAACTATCGGAATCAGCGTTCTTCCCGATTCATCAGTATTTGTGAGGGTTCCTTATCTTACTTCGTTAAAAACAGTCACCAGGATTGTGAATGAAAAATACGGGTGGGTTTTAAAACATCGTGACAACTACAGGAGGCAGAATAAAAGCCTGCTTAGCCGAACTTATACAAATGGTGAGACTCATCTTTTCAGAGGGAATGAGTACAGCCTGAGGATAGAAAAATCAGGAAGATCTTACTGCCGTTTTTATGACAATATAATTGAGCTGGGAACTGATAATATTGATAATAAGGATAATATCAAAAAACTGTTATATAAAGGTTACAAAAATGAAGCTTTGACTCTTTTCCCTGTTTTAGTCAGTAAAGTTCTAAGCGAAAATGAAAATCAGATGTTTAAGCCAACCGGTCTGGTCATCAGGAAGATGAAAAGGCGATGGGGCAGTTGCTCAAATAAGGGGGTAATTACCCTGAGTACAGAACTTATTAAGCTTTCTGACTTGTTCATTGAGTACGTAATTATTCATGAACTCTGTCACCTTAAACATCATAACCACGGACCAAATTTCTATAAGCTTTTATCAGAAGTTTCACCTGAATGGAAAAAGGCGAGAAAAGAGTTGAGGAAATATATCCAATAGGATGAGTCAAAAAAATTATTAAGTGCTTTTATTCCTTGGTTTTACTTTGTGGTCTATATTGGTTAAATAAATTAACATTTACACAAAGGGACACAATCCCGAGCACTCGGAATAGCCAAGGTACACAAAGACCTTTTAGGAATGTCTTTATAATTCAAATTCCTGACCCTTTGCAGGAATTTCAATGTTCTTAAATCCTTCATCCATAAGAGTCGAGACGTACTTTTTCTGGGTCTCATATTCACCATGAACAATAAACATCTTCCGGAGAGCATTTTTATCCTGGCAACCCAGGAATTCAATCATCTCTTTATAATCACCATGGCCGCTGAAGGATTCAATTTTTTTCACTTCCGCCCTGACTTCATAAACAGTACCAAATATTGAAACCTCTTTATCTCCTCTTCCTATTTTTGCTCCAAGGGTTGTCGGCGCACAATATCCTACAATAAGTATTGTATTTTTCGGATCTGATATATTATTTGCCAGGTGATGTTTTATACGGCCTGCTTCCATCATGCCTGAAGCAGATATTATAACACAGGGCTTTTTATGGTTGTTGAAGTTTTTTGAATCTTCTACCTTATTTATATAAAACAAATTATCAAAACCGAAAGGATCCGGATCTATTTCAAGGACATCACTGAAATTTCTTATTAAAACACTCAGGATGCATTCTGAAAACAGTCGTTGCATTTACAGCCAGGGGGCTATCGACAAAAATATCAATCTTAGGTAACCTTCCTTCGTTAAAGAAGCTGTTAAGGGCAAATACTATTTCCTGAGTCCTCCCGACACTAAAAGCCGGAATAATAAGCTTACCTCCCTTGGTTACACATGTGTATATTACAATGCTTAAAAGTTCTTCCTCAGCCTTCTGGGAGTCCTGATGCAACCTGTCACCAGTATGTTGATTCAGTAATAAGTATCTCAGCCTGCGGAAAAGGCTGGGGTGAGGCAATAATCTGGTTAACAGGCCGGCCGATATCTCCGGTATAAGCTATCCTTTTAATTTGCCCGCCCTCAATTACTCTAACGTTGGCTACTCCGCTGCCAAGCATATGGCCGGTATTTGTAAACTTAACTTTTATATTTTCATCAATCCTGAATTTCATTGCA
>CAVVGP010000195.1:0-22030 GCA_963747625.1 uncultured Bacteroidales bacterium
TGGAGGATTTCTTGACTATAGGATCGGGAATACGATCTCAATCCAGACTGAGCTCAACTATCAGAAAAAAGGTGCAAAGTTCACTTCTACATTAAATGGAACTGAATCGGTCGAAAGAAAAGACTTTAATTACCTTACCGTACCTCTTCTCATAAAAGGTAATACCCATGATGAAAACCTCGGAGATAACTGGGATCTTAGCTTTTTTACAGGTCCTTATATAGGATACCTGACATCTGCAAATTCAAAGATAAAAACAGGAGATATTACTACACCGGTAGAATTAGACAACCGTGCTGAAAAAACTGACTGGGGGATTATTTTAGGTGGAGGAGTTTCATACAAATTATCGAATGGCGGAGCAATAATTGCTGAACTCAGATACCAGATGGGATTGACAGAAGTCGATAAAAAAGATCCTGATCTTCGCAATAAAGGAATGGGAATAACAATTGGATACAGGTTTTAAATTTACAGGTTTTAATTATGAAGGCCGTCAGCCCTTAAATGACGGCCTTTTTTCAGTCAAATTTATGGTAAACGATTAATCTTCCGTCATTAAATTCGAGAGAAAAAGTATCTCCAAGTGCCTCATTTAATGTAGCAAACCACCAATTACTTATTTTTGTCCTGCTGAGAGGATATCTTAGTCCTTGTGATGTAACTTCTGTTTCGGGATTTATAGAAAAAATTGATATCTGCTGGCCCGGGAAGGATGAAATTACAGAACTTTTCAATAATGGCTGAATTATTCCTGTATCAGTTACCATTATTACATTTACATCCTTTATATATTCTGCAAGCAGCGATATATTGCCCAGTGTATGATCTTCCCTCTTTCCTGTAGCTCCAACAATAACAATATCTTTATACCCCATTTCACTGCACCACTTGACAGCCTTGGTCAGATCATTAGTATCCTGATTCTTGTCACGAAAAATACGATCCGAAAACCTTATCGCTAAATCATCATTCAAGTGAATCCATATCTCCAACAATTGCATCGGGTTGCATACCGGCAAGAATCAGATTTCGCGCACTTCCGTCGCAACAGATAATTCTTTTAGCATTCCGGAGATATCCCAGAGGGATTTCATGCTGGGGGAAGGTTCCGTCAGCAACAATTACAGTGTAAGATTCAGAAAGAAAATCATCCATTTTGTAATATATTCTTATGACCGAAATTTAATATTCTGATCCTTTGCCTCACATTGCTATTTTCTTTGTGACCCCTTCCTTCATAGAGGCAAGCCTTGATGGTTTAATGAAGTTCAAGGTTTAAACCGCAAAGGTACTAGATGGTCTTCACAAAGGTGCACAAAGGGTTAAAACATTTAAAATTTATCTTCCCTTATTGTCTTTTTCCAGGCAGCCAGCCCTGCAAAAGACATTATCCCATAAACAATATAAAGAATAAATGTCGGAAAAAGTCCGCGGGTTAAAAAAAGCACAGCCGATACAAAATTTACCACAATCCATAGGTACCAGTGTTCATATATTTTCCTTGCCAGCATCCAGGTAGCAATAATTGAAAGGATGTAATAAATGAATCCCTCACAGGAACAGGGGAATCAGTCAGCCTTGTAAGTACAAACCACATAAAAGTATACAACAGGACAAACACAACTGCAAGTACTATACCTGTCCTTAGTTTTAACCTGGTCACCTTAAGTTCTTCCTTCTCCCCCTTTCCTTCCGGCCCTGCATCGTGCCCGGCAAGTCCTTTGCCTTTTGTCCACCAGTACCACCCCAGGACACTGATTACAAGATAATAACCCTGGAGGCTCATATCTGCATAAAATTTGCTGGTGAAGAACACCCATATATAAACAGCAGATGTAACTATACCAACAGGCCATAACCAGATAGTTTGTCTTATTTCAAGAAATACATAAACTATACCCGTAACTGCGCCGAAAATTTCAATGAAATTATTTGATATCCAGTCAGATATTACCATTATTAGTAATTGATTATCAGAATTTTAATCCAATTTTAAACATATAATTTATACCAGCCTGTGGAAAATAACCATCCGATAACGTGCAGTGATCCTCCTTCATATATTTGTATACCCATGCATTGGTTTCATACATCTTATCAAACAGATTATTTACTACAAACTGGAATGTCAGTTCTTTAAATAATTTATTCTTAATCGTATAAATGAATGAGAAATTCTGAACCAGATATGCATTCAGCATTCTGTTCAGAGTTCTGTGTATTATCAATATATTGTTTCCCGACATATTTGGTGTTCAGAGTTAAATGAAAATTTTAAAAAGGGTAATAATCAATAACCGATGCTGCAATTATTGAAGGGGAGAAAGATATTGTCTTATTCTTTAATGTTTGTTTATCCTGTACTGACGTATCCCAGTTATCTGTGAGATCCACAAAAACAGGGATAATATTCCTGCTGATGGTCATATTCCCATACCAGTTTAAATGATCAAGAATCTTATCCCTGTTTCAATCTCAATTCCCTGCCTGTAACTTTTTGGCACATTTGTTAAAATTGTGGCTCCGACATCATTTATTTCTCCTGTTAAAATCAGCTGGTCGACGATAATACATATAGTATAAAGTTCCTTTCACCATAAAACTGGAAGTGTGAAATTCGTACGCCGGCTTCATAATCAAATAATTTTTCAGGTACTGGCTGTTTTCCCGGGATCCGCATCAGTAAAATCATCCTGTCCGGTTCTCGTTGTGAAACTCCAAATGAAGCATATAGTTTATGTTTCTCATCAAAATTGTAAATGATCCCCGGTTTTAGGATTGAAAAAGTTATAGTTATGATTCTGTGTTACATTATTCAGATTTTCTTCAAACCCTTCAATTGAGTAATTAATATTCCGTAATTGTAAATCGGCATAAAGGTTTAAATGTTGTCGGTCAGTGAATAGTTGAGTTTTAAAAAGGTATTCAAATCCTTTTTATTGCCTGTACCCTGATACCACCGGTAGCTTTCATCGTCAAAGGTTACAATTTTAGCCCATATTATATCTCCAAAGTGATTCCCGATATATTGATTCCAGCCCCTCCGACAACAGCATTAAACTTATTTTTCCTGTAATTTAATGAATACGTAAAACCATAAAAATCATTTCTCAGCCACCTTTGTGTGATAAAATCCGAACTGGTTATAGTATCCGAATTAATAATTGCATCTGGCAGATTAAATGAACTGAACGTTGTGTTTTGCACCAGGTTCTCATAGTAGCCTTTACCTCTGGTATAATGCAATGCTACATTGGCACTCAGACTGCTGTTAAATTCTTTTGAATAATGAAGCTGATAATTATCCTGCCAGTAATTATCAGTTTCATTTTTATAACTATAAGGATTGTATGTCCTGTGTGTTGCCAGCGAATCTTTTGGAACTCCCATCCCACGCCTGGTATGTATGTTCCACACCCGAAAAAATCATCAGTTTTAAGATACTGTTTTCTCCGTACATAGTACCAGATACATAAAATGATTTCAGATCGCTGAAAGCCCTGTCTATATATCCGTCTGACCATATTTTTGATAAACGTGCATCAAAAGCAAACTTTTTGTTAATTAACCCGGTGCCAAAATTTAAAGTGTTTTTTGAGGTGTTAAATGAGCCATATGATGAATTTATTTCCGCATAAGGTTCAGGGTTAAGTGGAGTCTGAAAATTTATTGTAGCACCAAAAGCGCCTGCTCCGTTAGTAGATGTTCCAACTCCCCGTTGAATCTGAATATTATCAGTGGAAGAAGCCAGATCGGGCAAGATCAACCCACCATACTCCATGCGATTCAGCATCGTTAACAGGAATTCCGTCAATAGTCACATTAATCCGGTTGACATCAGTACCCCTTAAATTGATATAGGTATAACCGACACCGGTTCCGGCATCAGACGAAACAACCAATGAAGGTGTATATTCTAACATGTACGGTATATCCTGATCAACATTACTTTTTGATATTTCTTCCTTTGAAATAGAAGAATAAGCCATAGGAGTGTTTTCTCCTGCCCTTGTGGCGCTTACAAGAACTTCTTCTGTCATTACTGATTTTGCGGGAAGGGTTATATTTAAAACAGTGTCAGCTTTTAGCCTTAACTCCCTGCGCAGTGTCTCAAATCCGATAAAAGAGAACCTGATTGTATAAACTCCGTCCTTTAGTACCGGAAGAGAATAGTTTCCTTCAGAATCAGTATGTACGCCAAGGAATGTGTTTTCAACTGCAATCGCCGCTCCCGACCAGGGGAGATCCGTTGATATCAGTCACTTTACCTTTAATCGCCGAGCCATTATTCTGAAATACAATTGCCTGAGAAATATTCTGCAACCCTGCAAGTACAAATAAAAAAATCAGTTTCCTCATAGCCATCTTGGTTAATCTATTTTTAAGATCAATAAAATGAGGCGATTATGTAAAGCTGATTTATTGGATACTCTCTTTTCCCTCCGCCGGCATTATCCGGATCAGGTTTAAGGGTATGATCTCAGCCCGTCATTATAAGGCACCCCATTTAATTGATGTCTCAAAGGTAAGATCTTTTAGCAGATTTATCAATTTTTTGTTAAATTAGCATTCAAATCCATATATGAAATGAAAAACCTACTTGAAAAACTTAATTATAAAGGGCAAAAAAGGATATCAGTTATAAATGCAGAAGAAAAATTTATAAATTCAATTTCTACTGAACTTAAAGATGTAATAATTGATCAGAAAATTGATCCGCGTTATCCATATGAATTCATTATAATATTTGTCAAAAGTGTTTCAGAAATTGAACAGATAGCCCCAGTAACCATTCATAACCTTATGGCTGACGGAGTAATATGGTTCTGTTATCCGAAAAAAACTTCAAAAAAATACAGATCTGACATCGATCGTGACCATGGTTGGAAAGTTCTTAATGATTCAGGCCTTCATGGTGTCCGTATGGTTGCTGTTGATGAAGACTGGTCGGCATTGAGATTCAGAAATAAGAAATATATCAAATCCACTTCTGAAAAATTTGCAAAATAGAGTATCTATATAAATTTATGGGGAATTGTTTAAAGGTTTAAAAGTTTAAAAGTTTAAGAGTTGAAAAGTTGATATGTAAAAATGATAAATAACATTGACTTTCGCAAAAATCCTTTGCAAACCTTTGCAATCCCGATAGCTATAGGGACAGAGCCTTTGAGCACCTATGTGGTGAACCCTTTTTTACCACAAAGGATCACCAAGTAAAGCACAAAGTAACTCTTAGGAAACAGACGATAATGTTTTTTTAAAATGCCCTTCAGATTTTTTAATGATTAAATTAACGAAAATAGAAACTCCTCTTGGAGAGATGGTTGCCGGGGCCACTGATGAAGGGGTTTGTCTTCTGGAATTTAATGACAGGAGGATGCTGCCGACTGAATATAAAGATCTTGAAAAACGCCTGAAAACAACTTTTGAAAACGGCGAAAACAGACATCTAAAAACACTTAAAAAACAATTGAAAGAATATTTCACCGGCCAGAGAAAAGATTTCACTATTCCACTTGTTACTCCGGGAACTGACTTTCAACAGGCAGTATGGAAAGAATTGCAAAACATTAAATTCGGGGAAACAAGGTCATATCAGGAGCAGGCTATAGCTTTGCATAGTCCGGAATCGGTACGTGCTGTTGCAAATGCAAATGGAATGAACAGGATCTCTATAGTAATTCCCTGTCACAGGGTAATTGGTTCCAACGGAAGTCTGACCGGTTACGGAGGAGGCCTTAAGAGAAAAAAATGGTTGCTGGATCACGAAAAGAAATACTCAGGGAAAGCAGTTGATCTCTCACTGTTCTGATATTATTCAATTTTTAATAATTAACTTAATCTGCATATCATGAAAACTATAATTTGCCAAAAGAACCTGCGGTTCATTATGATTGTTTCCGTAATGGTTCTTCTTACCGGATGTGCTAATAATGAGTCTGTCAAGGAATGCCTGACAGGTCATACTTATGGCTTTATCGGAGGTTTATGGCATGGATTTATTGCTCCTTTCGACTTTATAGGGATGTTGTTTAATGACAAGATTACAATGTATGCACAGAATAATAATGGTGGTCTGTATGCTCTTGGATTTCTTCTTGGAAGCGGAGGATGGGGATTCTTTGGAAGCAAAGGGGCAAACAGAGTAAGAACCGGCAGGGTGCATGTTCAGTCTCAGAAATTTGATGATGCTGAAATTGTCGAATAACGCTAATCAAACTAAACACTATGAGTAAAAAGATTGCAATTATCGGAGGTGGTATTGCAGGATTGTCAGCCGGGATATATGCACGGCTGAATGGATTCGATACAACTATAATTGAAATGAGTTCAATAACAGGCGGTCAATGCACGGCTTGGGAACGGAAAGGCTACAGATTTGACTATTGTCTTCACTGGCTGGTAGGAACCAGGATCGGTCCTTTCCATGATATCTGGCTTGAGACCAATGTAATAAATGATCAGGTCGGAATAATTGATCATGAGGTACATACAAGGGTTATTGATGACAATGGAGAGGATTTCACCATTTATACCAATATTGACAGATGGGAAAAATACCTCTGTGAACTTGCTCCGGAAGATACACATGGTATCATGAAGATGTGCAATGATATGAGGAAGACGTCAATGCTGGAACCTTATTCAAATCCGCCTGAATTAACCAGGTGGAAGGATAAAATTGCTTCATATTTCAAAATGATGCCCGTTATTATTTTATTTATGAAATACGGCAAAAAAACTCTTAAGGATTATATAGGCCATCTTAATTTTAAAAATCAAAAATTAAGATCCTTTCTTAGCGAACTTTTCTCAACCCACGACTTTTCTGCACTGGCATTTATTATGATGCTTGCCTGGTTCCATAAAAAGAATGCGGGATATCTGATCGGAGGATCCAGACATATGGCTCAGCGAATGACGGAAAAATATCTTAATCTCGCCGGAGTTCTTCTTACACGGAAAAAAGTTAAAAAAATCATCGTGAAAAATAATGTTGCCGGAGGCGTATTACTTGATGATGGATCGGAAATTTTTGCCGATTATGTAATAAGTGCTGCGGATGGTCATTCCACTATTTTCGAAATGCTTGACGGAAAATATCTGGCAGAAAATATAAAAAAAGCTTATAGCTTGTGGGAACTTTTTACTCCTATTGTCCAGGTTTCTTTTGGCATAAGCACTGAGATAAAATCAGATATCCCTGTACAATCATGGATTACAAAAAACAGTAAGATAGGAATGACTAATCTGGATCAGGGCTATTCAATAATGAATTATAGTTTTGATCCAACTATGGCTCCTGCAGGAAAAACAGTAATTGTGATTCGTTTTGAAAGCCCCTGGGATTTATGGAAAGATCTTGAAGGGGAAGAGTACAGTAAAGAAAAACAACAAATAGAAAACGACGCCAGGTTATTGTTAGAAAAACATTTCCCGGGGATAACCGGTAATATTGAGGTAGTTGACGTGGCTACTCCCCTTACTGATGTCAGGTACACCGGAGTATGGAAAGGCTCTTATGAGGGCTTTATGCCTTCAAGTAAAAACCTCATGAGCAATCTTAAACCGACATTGCCTGGGTTAAATGGATTTTACATGGCAGGACAATGGCTCGCTCCCGGAGGAGGCCTTCCTCCAGCAGCTCAAACAGGGAAATGGGCTATTCAGCTGATATGCAAAAAAGAAAAACTGACATTTAAGACATGTTGAACTTATTTGAAACGGAATATATAATACGAGCATCCTAAAATGAGAAACCGATGAAAACCATTTTAATATTTTCCCTTTTGTTTCTGCTGACATTTAGTTCCTATTCTCAAAAGGGAGATATTATATATTTATGGCCGGGGAAAGTACCCGGAGAGCAGAAATCGAAGCTACCCCCGGTATCTGATACAACTAACAAAGACAAAATAATAAGGTTTTCTGAAGTTACCAATCCGGCAATTGAGGTCTTTATGCCGGATCCCGCAAAGCAAAACCATTCAGCAGTAATTGTTTGTCCCGGAGGCGGATACTATATTCTTGCCTATGACCTTGAAGGAACTGAGATTGCAGCCTGGCTCAATAAAATGGGATATGCGGCATTTGTCCTTCAGTACAGGATACCCAATAAAAAAGAAGGTGCCTTGCAGGATATACAGCGTGCCTTAAGAGTTGTAAGGGAAAATTCTCAAAAATGGAATATTGATCCGGATAAGATAGGTGTAATGGGTTTCTCAGCAGGAGGGAGTCTCAGTGCAAGGGCAAGTACTCTTTTCAATAAAAAGAGTTATTCCCCTGTTGATAAATCAGACAGTTTATCGTGCAGACCTTCATTCACAATGCTGATCTACCCAGCCTATCTCGATCAGGGTCCCAACCTGACACTGACTCCTGAATTAGTTTTAAGTAAAGAAGATCCTCCCTTTTTTATCTTCCAGACCGCAGACGATCCCTATGGAAACAGCGCTCTTGTTATGGCTGCGGCTCTCAGAAACGCAAAACTTCCTTTTGAATTGCATATAATGCCGACGGGCGGACACGGATACGGATTGAGACCAGGCAAAATTGCTTCAGAAACATGGCCTGTCCTTGCTGAGAAATGGCTCGATACCATACTGAAAAATATCGACATGAAGTAATAAAAATTATCGATTGGATAATTAAATTGCTGCCTGTTCGTCCGGTAAGAATAAAATAATGATTCTGCAATGGATAAAACCGGCTTAAAAGGTTCTGCTGGTTTTAATGATAAGAACTTTATTATACAGTGTTTGTTTTATTAATATTAAAGCCTGCAATGTGACTCTGAAACTATATAAACCTGAGCTTTTCCAGGGAAATCTGAGAAAGAAAAACTATTTTGAGGGGTGGTATTATAAACATGTTTCTCACGACTTAAAAAATGTATTATCCTTCATACCCGGGGTATCATTATCAAAGTACGATCCACATGCATTTATTCAGGTAATCAACGGGATCTCAGGAAAATCGGAATATATCCTCTATAGTCTTGATAAATTTACCTGGGATAAAAAAAATCTTCGTATTAAAATTGGAAACACTGTTTTTACTGACCGGTTTGCTGAACTAAACATAAAAAATAATAATCTTACAATATCCGGATATCTGGAATACAGTAATATCACAAATTTCCCCCGCAGTTTTTTATCACCTGGAATAATGGGGTGGTATTCATTTGTTCCTTTTATGGAATGCAAACATGGAATAGTTTCAGTTAATCATAGTGTTACAGGTTCGGTGAAAATAAATGGAAGTGAAACTGATTTCACCGGAGGAAAAGGATATATTGAAAAAGACTGGGGAACTTCATTTCCGGAAGCGTGGCTATGGATTCAGGCAAACAATTTTAAGGACCATAATAGTTCATTTTCCTTCTCTGTCGCCAAAATCCCATGGCTGGGGAAATTTTTTATAGGATTTATCGCCTTCCTTTATTTTATAACAGGTTCATCCTTTTCAGTACTTACAACAATTCTGCAATAACAGAAATAAAACACTCACCTGAAACCATCGATCTTACTCTTGAAGTAACCACGATAACCGCCTTATTATAAGAGTGATAAAAAGCACATTTGGCGAACTCAGAGCTCCTGTATCAGGTGATATGTCAAGAAGGATTAAGGAAAGTATAGATTCTGAGGTCACACTGAGTCTATTTGATAAACACGACCATCTGATTTACAAAGATTCAAGTAAAAGAGCAGGTCTCGAATTGATTGATAAAATATTTGATTATCTGAAATAAAAATATTTTGCTCATTAATTTCGAGATACCATAAATCGAAATTCAGAGGTGGTGAAATCATATTCTTAACCATTTCAATTAAAAATTGTTACTTATCTGATATAGTTGGATTTTGATTAAATTCCATGAAGGTCAAAATTCATTCGCTTTTTTAAGCGATTGATTATCATAAATATGACAAGTATTAATATAATATGGAAAAACATTTTAAAAATATAGAAGCAATTCTGCCTCCACCCCATTTTCACATGGTTGGTGATGGTTTCAGAGTTCATAATTTCTTCCCGTCGTTACCAAAGATTGGACTGGCAGGAATGAGCCCATTTTTCCTTATGGATTACGGATCTAAATGGCTTGTTCCGCCATCAGAGATTCCAAAAGGAGTTGGAGTTCACCCACACCGGGGGTTTGAAACAGTTACAATAGCATATCATGGCAAGGTAGCTCATCACGACAGCGCAGGCAACAGCGGGGTGATAGGCGAGGGCGACGTTCAATGGATGACAGCCGGTTCAGGTGTTCTTCATAAAGAGTATCATGAAAAAGAATTCAGTATGAAAGGCGGCATCTTCCAGATGGTCCAGCTATGGGTTAATCTTCCGGCAAAATTTAAAATGACCCCGGCAAAATATCAGCCTATAGAAAATAAAAACGTGACTAAGGTCCTGCTTGAAGACGGGAAAAGCAGTGTTGAATTAATTGCAGGTGAATACAGGGGAATGAAAGGGCCTGCATCTACTTTTACACCTGTAAATCTCTTTAATACAAAGCTTTTAAAAGGAGTAAAGGCTGATTTCAGCTTTAATAAATCGTACAATACGGGGATGCTGATTATTGAAGGCGAGGTTAAAATCAATAATTCAGAAATTGCACCCGAAAATCATTTTATTCTCTTCGGACATAATGGAGATGACTTAGTCATAGAAGCAACAGAAAAAAGCATAGTGCTGTTACTCAGCGGAGAGCCTATTAATGAGCCAATTGCATCATACGGCCCATTCGTAATGAATACGGAAGCCGAGATAAAAGAGGCCTTCGATGATTATTATAATGGTAAATTTGGTTATCTTGAGGATTAATCCTGATTGCTACATTACTATGGTACAACTCATTAAATCTCCGTCAATAATAAAAGCAGTCGGCAACAAGGACAAGATAATAAAGGAATTTTTCGGCCGCGTAAACAGCAAAACATCTGAAGTCAGTATTGCTCATATGACAAGCCCTGAAGGATGGGAAGAACCCGGTCAATGCCCGAAATTCAATGAATATACTATTGTCCTGAAAGGGAAAATAAGGATTACAACAATGAGCGAAGAATTTGATGTTTCGGAAGGAGAGGGAATAATGACCTCAAAAGATGAATGGATACAATATAGCACTCCTTTCAAAGGCGGTGCAGAATATATTGCAGTTTGCCTTCCGGCATTTTCACCTGACCTCGTCAACAGAGATAATTCAGAATAACACTCTGTTCCTCTTAGTATCAGGAAAAGGAGGATATGACACATAGCATAGCGGCGAAGACACCGGTAACAATTAGAATTATTCAATTTCTCACCTGATACAAATCATTATTTCTTCCTTTTCAAAATCAGTACATTTGAAAAAAAACTCAAATGGCGACAAAAACTATATGCCCCACATGCATGGTGACGATGAGACTGGTAAAGAGCGAGGACCTTAACCATCACGGAACTCTATTTGCAGGCCGCACAGCTGAATGGTTTATTGAATCGGGATTTATTTCAGCAGCTTCATTATTAAACCCTCAGAATATTGTTTGCCTGAAATTACACGGCATGTTTTTCACAATGCCCGCAATATCGGGAGATGTTCTTAAGTTTTCATCCAAAATAGTTTTCTCTGGCAGAACAAGCCTGACATCCTATATCCATGTTGAAAAAAATGGGGGAGAAAAATCACTTGTCGATGGTTTTGTAACATTCATAAATGTAGATAAGGATAACAAATCCACGCCCCATTTCATAGAGATCAATCCTGTAACTCACGAAGACCGGGTTCTTTATGAAAAAGCAAAAAGCCTGCGTGAAAAATAAATTGATTACTAATATTTTAAACCGGCGGGTATGTTCAGGAATGCAATCGTAAGAATACCAGCTCCTTCAATGATAGATGGCATTACATCTTCATGTCTTGGAAAACCTGTTTACTCCCTGGCACTTGAACAGCATTCAAAATATGTTGAGACACTTGAACATTTGGGGTTGAAAGTGCACATTCTACCGCAAAAAGAAATGTTCCCCGATTCAACTTTTATTGAGGATGTTGGTCTCTGTACCCATCATTTTCTGTAATAACAAGGCCAGCTGTTCACTCCAGGTTAGGAGAAATTGAAGGAATGAGGAATGTGCTTACAAAATATTACAGTTCCATCGAAGAGATCCTTTTTCCTGCAACTCTTGAAGCCGGAGATGTTATGATGGCCGGCAGCCATTTTTTTATAGGAATTTCAGAACGGACAAACTCTGAAGGAGCAGATCAGCTTATTAAGATACTCAATAAAAATAATTTTAACGGCTCAAAAGTACTATTGAAAAAAATGCTCCATCTGAAATCAGGTGTCTCATATCTTGAAAATAACAATATGCTAGTTTGTGGTGAATTTATAAAAACGAAGCAGTTTGAGAGTTACAACAGGATAACGATAGATGATGATGAATCTTATGCTGCAAATTCATTGTGGATAAACGGTAAAGTGCTTGTTCCGGAAGGTTTCCCGAAAACAAGAAAAAAAATTGAAAAGGCAGGTTATGAAACCATTATCCTGAATGTCTCTGAATTCAGGAAGATTGATGGAGGATTAAGTTGTTTATCGCTAAGGTTTTAAGATTATTGAAAAAACCGAGCCGCAGGCTGGAGATATTTCCAAAAATCCTGATCAGGATTTCTTCCCGTTCTTTCTCGCTTTGATAATGAGATAAATAACAAACAACACACCCACACCCAGGAGTATATGCCCGACATACGGAAATATCTGTTCCCTGACAGAATACAAATAATACCCAATAATAGCTAATATAATATTCCACATTCCGGCTCCAAAAAAGGTGAACATCATAAAATCGCGGAGATTCATCCTGGCTAATCCTGCCGGTATTGAAATCAGGTGCCTGATACCGGGAACCAGGCGACCGATAAATGTTGATGTTTTGCCATTCCTGATAAAATAATCTTCTGCATGCATCACTTTTTCCTTCGATAAAAGGCACATTTTACCAAGTTTTGAGTCAGCAAACTTATATACAATCGGGCGTCCCAGATAATAGGCTAGAGTATAATTAATCAATGAACCTGAAAGAGCTCCGATGGTGCCGGTGATGACTACAATAAAGACATTCAGTTCTCCCTGTCCTGCCTTGTAGGCAGCAAACGGAATGACAACCTCCGAAGGCAGAGGAAGAAAAGTACTTTCAATTAACATCAGCAAAGCAATTGTAAAGTAATTCAGATTGGCCATATACCAATCGAAAAGTGTCTGAAAAAATGCCATATTTTATCTAATGTAATTCAATATTAAAACAATCACCTAAATTTGTTCAACGGCAATATTAATCTTTTTACCCGTTATACCAAACACTTTTACCTCATGACATATTATCTATGTTTATCAGTTACCGGATCAAAACAGATTTGATATTTTCAAAAATACATTGCTTTTTCCCGGCATCCTGTTATTTAACGCCGACCTCAAAAAGATCCCCTGAATACAAATCTTCAAGATTCACAGTAAATCCGGTTTCGGATAATTCTTTCCCGGTTAATGTTGCAACGACTTTACCATCAAGTGATTTTACCTGGTACATTTTATCAGGATTTAGGTATTTTACCGTGACAATCCTGTTTTTTCCGACAGCCCCATGTCTGAAAATACCAATGATGCCTCCGTTTTTTGTTTCCGTATTTATTCTCTGGAACCCATCCCACATACCTTCCATTGGTTCTCCAAAACCGGGCAGGTCCTGCCGGAAGCTCATAATATCGTACCTGGTTTCCATTTGCAGGAGCCAGTCCGCATAACCCCGGTATTTTTTCAAAGCTGTATCTGACAGAATCCTTGGGTCGCCTAACATTATTGGCAGGGCTCCTGCAACTGATTTGATATGTGTCTCCCAACCCTTGTCCTGCATCTGCGGATTCCCAATCACAAGTGATGTTGCGGGTATAGCAGGCGACCTCCACCATGCCATATTGCGGATCCTGATATCTGTCTTTTCGCCGGAGAGACCATCGAAATTGGATAGCCAGTCACCTTCTGCGTGTTTAAGCAACTCATAATCAATTAATTGTGTGCCTCCCATTGTTTCAAAAGTACAATCAATAAAAAGTTCCGGTTTTGCTGCATGAAGTTCATCAAAAAGCTGCCAAAGCCTTTCATAATTAGTGTAGAGCGATTCATTATGATCTTTGTGGCCAGGGTGATCAGTTGCATAACAACCCGATTGTTCATGATCATAAGTGTATGCACTTGTCACGACTGCAAAATCAAGCTTGAAATATTCCAACCCGTAATCGAGTGAAAGCTTAAGCAGTATACCTTTAATATAATCATACCATCCGGTACCAAAACATGCAGTGAATTTTTCCTTATCATCAGGAGCATGCAATGATGTGGGTTTTCCGTTTTTATTAAGTACAAACCATTCAGGATGAGCTTTGTATACTTTGCTATCGGGACTGGCACTGCCAATGCTTACCCATAAACCAGGCTTCATTCCCAATGATTTAATATAATCAAAAACAGGTTTAAGCCCATGTGGAAATTTCTTCATATCTGTACCCCAGTCTCCGTAACTGTCCTGCCAGCCATCATCTATTACAAATTCTTTCGTACCCGCTGCAGCAGCTGTCTTAGCCAGCTCCATAACAAGCTTCTCATTTATCTCTTTATGGAATGGCTCCCATGTGTTGTAGACAAATGTCGGTTTATCTTTGAGCTCTGACAGTCTTATGCCCATATATTTCCTTACAAAATCAGGAACAACAGTATTAAGAATCAAATCTGTAGTTTTTTGATGATTATATACCATCGTAAATACTTGCGGTGTTTCAAATGATTCCCCTTTTTCGATCCACCTGCGAAAAGGGAAAAGGGAATTTTTATGAGTCAGACCGACACATATATCCTGAGCCTCATAAAATACCGAGGTATGTTTCATAACTCCAGTTGCTTCATTACCCAGAACCATGCCCTGTTCCCTGTTCATGTCATGAACAATGATAAGGGCATCCTGTTTGCCGCCGTCATAAGGACCGATAGATCGCCTCCGTCCATAATCATGAAAGATCCAGCTGAATGTTACAGGATAATATCCCGGTACTTCAAATTTCTCTACATCGACGGCTTCAAGTCTGACAATATCGTCCGATAAATTTTTAACGACAAGGCTTTTACGGATTGCCGGTGAACCAGGATACATCAAATACTTAATTGTGAGTTCGACTTTATTATCATCACTGATAAGTTTTACTGCAGCTCCGCTACCTTCATTATTATCGGTGATAATTTGGATATTAATCAATTTCCATTTCCCCCTGCCTGAATAAATTTTGTCGTTGACTTCAAACTGAAAATCTGTACAGGTATCTGCAAAATAATTATAGTCCCCGTTTAACGGCTTATATGAAACCGTAAGATAACTACCTCTTTCTGAAGGTAAACTTATGATCCTGCTAACGATGCCATTACAGAGTACAAGCTCGGTTTTGGTCCATTTTGCAAACGGATAAATGGGATTCCCAATTTCAGTTCCTGTAAGGATCAGAAAAAATAAAATTATAGGTTTCTTCATAAATGAATGATTTTGAGTTCTTGCTATTGAAATCCTCTTACCACGAAGTATCACAAAGTAAATCGCAAAGTTACACATTGGGAAAAAAGTATAATTTAAATCAGATTAATAAGGTCAAAGTAATATGAATGAATAGCTTTTTCAAAAAGTCTTTGTGTTCTTAGTGTTAACCTTTATGATCCTTTGTGTAAAAAAGTTTAAGTAATGTAAAAGTTTATAATTTCTATATTAATTTCGAATTGTTAACTTTGAAATATATACTTAATATCTGAAAAATTTATATATTTATTTATGGAAAACTTGCAGACAACCTATTTAGGATTAAAACTCAGGAATCCGCTTATTGCAGGAAGCTGCGGACTTACAAATTCAATTTCAAATATAAAGGAACTGGCAGAAAAAGGTGTCGGAGCTATTGTTATCAAATCTCTTTTTGAGGAACAGATACAAATTGAAACCGAAAAAGTCATTAAAAATGATACCGGATGGCGTAAGCACCTTCACCCATGCTCCCGATACAATATTCAGCAAAAGAATTTATGACTATGATGAAGCTTATTCATATATCTACGATTTTGCCAAACGTAACACTCTTGGGAAATATCTGTATTTCCTTAATGAGGCAAAAGAATTCGGTTGATATTCCTTTAATTGCCAGTATAAACTGTGTTTCCAATCAGGACTGGCATTCATTTGCCAAAAAAATTGAAGAGACAGGTGTTGATGCACTTGAGCTTAATATTTATATCCTTCCATCCGACTGGCGGAGAAGTGGTGAAGACAATGAAAAGATTTACTATGACATAATAAGTGAAGTCAGGAATTATGTCAATCTGCCGATTGCAGTGAAAATCGGATATTATTTTTCATCCCTGGCTCAATCAGTTAAGAAATTGTCAGAGAGCGGTATTAAAGGATCTGGTGCTTTTCAACAGACCATATAATACTGATATTGATATTGATAAAATCGGACTGAGCCATGGTCCCATATACAGCACTCCTGAAGAATTTACCCATACATTGCGATGGATTTCAATTTTGTCGGGTCATGTGGATTGTGATCTTTCAGCTTCTACAGGGGTACATGATCATAAAGCCTTTATCAAACAATTGCTTGCAGGTGCGACAACGGTTCAGATAGCATCGGCTCTGTATAAAGAGGGATTTGATGTAATTCCGGAAATTCTCAATGGTACAACAGCCTGGATGAAGAAGCATAATTTTGATTCTGTCGATTCATTCAGAGGAAAACTTAGCAAGTCAAATCTTGAAAATCCTGCTGCAATTGAAAGGGTTCAGTTCATGAAGCTTTATTCAGGAATAGAATAATTATTTGTTGATTCTTCTTTCTTGTTATTTAACTCTTTTAATGGTTATTTATAAAATACGAATCTGACTATTAAATCAATCAGCCATCCGGGGTAGATGCCAAGAACCAGGATCCAGATTCCGATTATGGCCAGGGTTATATTTCCTGCAAAAGAAAGTTCAGGAAGTTTAGTCTCGCTTGTTGCAGAGAAGAGTATTGTAATAATCCTCAGGTAATAATATAAACCTATTACGCTGTTAAGTATCATTGAAAATATAAGTACCATCAGCCCTGCTTTCATACCTTCGAGGATTACATAAAATTTTGCAATGAATCCTGCTGTTATTGGGATCCCTGCCAATGATAATAATGAGAGGGTAAATACAATTGCTATAAATGGTCTTTTCCAGAAAAGTCCTTTAAAATCTTCAATTCTTTCAGCTTCATATTCATTTAGTTGAAAGAAGTGATATCACTCCGAATGCCCCCAGTGTTGTGAATAAAATATGAAATAAGATAAAAAATTGAGGCCTGTATGCCTTTGTTACTTCCGGTAAGTAATATAATGATCAGATATCCCATATTGGCAATGGATGAATATGCCAAGTAATCTTTTTATGTTCTTCTGTTTATGGCAAGTATGTTTCCTACAAACATCGACAGAATGGCGATAGCTGAAATTGCAATAAAATAAGTAGTGGTTATTGAATCCCCTGATATTAAAAAAGAATCGATAAGAATTGCCATTACAGCCACCTTTCGATACCGTGGCAATATATGCTGAAACAGGTGCAGGAGCCCCCTGGTAGACATCGGGCGTCCACATATGAAATGGCACCAAAGCCAGTTTAAATCCGATTCCAACCATCATCATTCCAAAGCCTGAAATAACCAAGAGGCGATAAATTTATTTCCGTGCAAGGATGGTCACTATCGGAGTAAATTGCATTGTGCCGAATGCAGTATATATCAGTGCCATGCCAAACAATAAAAAGGCTGAAGAAACCGATGCCAGTATAAGATATTTAATTCCTGCTTCAATTGAATTGTTTTAGATCTTTGAAAGAGATGAGTATGTATAATGAAATACTGAGTGTTTCGATGCCCAGAAAGAAAAGTACAAAATGATTGGCTACAGCCAGTAATAGATGCTCCCAGTGTTGACGTGAAAATAATTATATAGTATTCTTCACTTACTCCGTCAAGCTGTTTTATATAATCATAAGAAAGTAAAGTAACCAGCAACGCCGAAATGATTATTATTCCAAGAAAAAACAGGCTGTAGGTGTCAATAATGAACAATGGCTCAATTGAATGAGGAATAGATGATATAATAAAGAATAATGATGTAAAAGCAGCTAATAATGAGAAAACTGAAAAACCATAAACAACTTTATAATTTCTTAAAATGGAAATTACTATCATAATCACTACAGGTGCTATAGCAATAATGAGTAATGGAGTTAAACAAAAAAAATCTTTTTCGGTCATTTATTATTATCCTTTATTCTAAATTATATTTTTATATATCAAATTAATATAGTAATTAAAACGTTTAGATTCAAATACATATAATAAATTTTATTGAGTTTTTCACCCCCTTTCTTATTTCCCCCGAGGGGGAAATGATAACCTCCATCTCTGCTTCAATTTTCAATTGTGGATTATATCCTCCTTCCCCCGTGGGGGAAGGTTGGGAAGGGGGTAGTAAGTATATTGAAGAATCACTGGACTTCCCTGTCTGGATCTGAAAAGATACTTCTTTTTGTTTATCCAGTGTTTTCAGAAGTGCCGGCTTAGCCGTATTAAGCACTGGCTGAGGAAACAGTCCAAGCCAGACTATAGCTATAACCAATAAAGCTGATACTACTTTCTCACGTAATGTCAGATCATCAATTTTCCAGTCAGTATTTTTATTCCCGAGGAAGACCTTCTGAACAATCCTGAGAGAATAGATTGTTGCTGCAATCAATCCAAGACTTGCCAGGCAGGCCATCAGTATACTTGCTTTAAAAGTTCCCATAAGAATAAGCAACTCGGCTATAAAATTCCCTAATCCCGGCAGTCCTAATGAAGCCATTGAAAAGATGAGCCCGATGCCACCCATAACCGGAACTTTCTCCCAGAGTCCTCCCATTTTATTAACATCCCTTGTATGAATACGTTCATGCAGCTGTCCTACCAAAATAAAAAGCGCCCCTGTACTTATTCCATGTGCAACCATCTGAATAACAACTCCCTGGTAAGCCAGTTCATTAAATGCAAAAACTCCGAGTATTACAAATCCCATATGGCTTACACTGGTATAGGCCACAAGACGTTTCAGATCAGTCTGTGCAAATGCGAGTTTGGCTCCATACAAAATTCCTATGACACCAAGTAACATTCCAAATGGGGCAAATGTCAAAGATGCTGATGGAAATAATGGGACAATAAACCGAAGAAGGCCATAAGCTCCTGTCTTTAAAAGTAATGCGGCAAGAATGAGACTTCCTGCAGTGGGTGCTTCAGTATGGGCATCCGGCAACCAGTTATGCAGTGGTACAACAGGCAGCTTTACCAGAAAAGCTGCCAGGAATCCAAGCATGATAAGAAATGCAGTTGAAGCAGGCATTTCAGTCCCCAGAAGTTGTAAATAATCAAATGTGTATAAGCCGGTTGCATGTCCATGCACAAAATATAAAGTAATTATTGCGATAAACATCAGCAGACCGCTGGCCTGTGTATAAAGGAAAAATTTATTGGAAGCAGCCGTCCTGTTTTCATGTCCCCATATACCTATTAGAAAATACATTGGCACCAGCATAAGCTCCCAGAAGAAGTAGAAAAGGAAGAGATCAAGTGAAAGAAACACTCCTGTAATTCCTGCCAGGATCATTAAAAGATTAAAATGAAAGAAATTGACTTTTGAAGTAATCTCTTTCCATGAAATAATAACAGAAATTATTCCAAGGAAAAATGTAAGAATAAGCATTATGAGACTCAGCCCGTCCAGTGCAAGATGCAAACTTATGCCAAACGCCGGAATCCAGTCAAGCTTAAAATCAATCATCCAGTCTTTTCCTGATGGAACCGACCGCAAAGAAAATACGATAATAATTAACAAATCAACCGACAGTACAACAAGGGAAATAATACGTGGCCATACCGGGTTCTTTTTTCCTGTTACCCCCGCTAGCAGAGCTCCTGCCAAGAGTATGACTATAAGATAAATAAGTATCATTTACCAAGTATAAAAGTTAAAAGAATAGCAATACCTATAACGATCGATAGCAAATACCATCTCATTTTACCATTTTGAGTTGCGCTGAGAAGTCTGTTGGATAATAGTGCAAGCCTCGCTAATCCAATATTCCAGAGATCGAAAAAATCATTTTTATCAATATCCGAGAGCCAGACTACAGGCTTTACAAACAGAGTATCATAAAGTTTGTCGAAGCCCCAGCCTTTTTCAAAGAATTTGTTCATACTGCTGTGACTGTATGGTTCTGACAGATAAGGTTTTTTATAGTAAATAATATAAGCGATATAAATTCCCGCCAGTGCTATTAGAGCTGAAAGCAACTGAAACAATAATTCATTATTCTCTCCGGCTTTAATGACTACAACGGGCAAGGTATTGTCGACAAGGTTTGAAAAAAGATGAATATTACCGATTGATGCCGGCAGTTCTACAAATCCGCCGAAAAGAGATAAAAAGGCAAGGACCATAAGTGGAATGGTCATCAGTCTGCCGGGTACAAATGACGGCTGTGTTTTGGCTTCTCCATAGAATGCTATAAATATCATTCTGAAAGAATACAGGGCTGTAAGGAAAGCCCCGACGATTCCTGAAATCCATAAGATTATACTTCCGGATTGTGATGAATAGGAGTACCAAAGTATCTGGTCTTTGCTGTAAAAGCCTGCTGTAATAAGCGGCAATGCAGAAAGTGAAGCAGAGGCGATAAGAAAGGTATAAAATACAACCGGCATTTTTTTTCTCAGGCCACCCATTTTGAAAATATCATGCTCTTCATCCAGAACAAGTATTACCACGCCGGCACCAAGAAAAAGAAGGGCTTTGAAAAAGGCATGAATCATGAAATGGAACACTGCTGCTGACCATGCTCCTACACCAAGCGCCAGAAACATATAACCTATCTGACTGATCGTAGAATAAGCCAGTATTCTTTTCAGATCATGCTGGGCAAGAGCACTGAATCCTGCTATCAGGAGTGTAAGAGCGCCAATAATCGCAACTGCAGACTGTACCACGGGCGCAAGGCTGAATAATATATGCGTCCGTGCAATCAGATAGACACCTGCCGTAACCATCGTGGCAGCATGGATCAGTGCACTTACAGGTGAAGGACCTGCCATGGCATCAGGTAACCAGGTCTGGAGTGGAAGCTGGGCTGATTTTCCCAGTGCGCCGCCGAGTAATAAGTGCTGCGGTAAGAACTGCAATTGAAGATCCGGATACCCACTTTTCTGACACCAGTTGCATCAGCTGGCTTATATTAACAGTGCCAAAATTCAGGAAAAGGATGAAAATCCCAATAATCATAGCAGTATCTCCTATGCGCGTCAGAATAAATGCTTTTCTGGCGGCATAACCGTTTTCAGGCTTTTTATACCAGAAGCCAATAAGTAAATAACTGCATAATCCCACGCCCTCCCATCCAAGGTACATTAGTAAAATATTGTCTGCCAGGACAAGTACCAGCATTGAGCCGATAAAAAGATTCATATAGGCAAAAAACCTGGTGAACCCTTCATCTTTTGCCATAAATCCTATCGAATAGACGTGTATCAGGAAACCTACAAAAGTTATTACAAAACAGAAAACCAGTGAGAGTGCATCGAGGCTAAAAGATATATCAACTTTAAGGTCGCCTGCATTTATCCATTTCCACAGGGTTACTGAATAAGATTTGACTTCAGGCAATGATCTGAAAAACCAGATTGCAATTATAAATGTCAGTATGGCAACAATACCAACTGATCCGGCCCCGATAATACCAGCAATCTTGTGGGTCATTTTATACCCGAGAAGAGCCAGTAAAAGAAAGCTCAAAAAAGGAATAATGGGTATCAGGGCAATAATTGTCAACATTCGTATTTTTGCAATAATAGCAATACGTAACTGAACGAGGCGCCAGACACATA
>CAVVGP010000196.1:0-31270 GCA_963747625.1 uncultured Bacteroidales bacterium
ATTTATTAGCTTCTCCCGTCCAACCTTCCTTTCATAACCTAATACACCCTGGCAGGCTTTTATGATTGTTCTGGATGGGATTTACTTTCCATCAGACATATAACAAAATACTTTACAGATTCATCTATTGATTCTGCCCATTTGATAAAACGCTCAGGATTCCATTCAGTTAAGTATTTATGTGTGCTGGCCAGATGTTCCTTATTTGTGGTATATCCATATTGTTTACGGTTTCTTAAATGGACGGCTAGTAAAGTATAGTTATGATAGATTTCCACGTGAGTAGAAGTGTAAAGCAGTTTTACCTTCTTTCCAATTTGAAGGAACGGAACACTGTAGTAGTGCTTATCTTCCTTCAGGCATACATGACCATTTACCGATACGGTAACATGTTGCTGGCGTTTAAAGATAAAAGGCAGCACCGGCAGAGGCTGTAAGGTATGACGTTCAATCTCTTCAAACAATGTTCTGCGACCGTATGGCCGATCTGTTAGTTTTGTATTATTATGGAGTTCAACGATTTCTTTTATAGCTGCATTCAGTTCCTCCAGAGTATGAAAGATCTTCTTGTCCAGAACAGAGTAAATTCGTCTGTAAGCTATCTTGACAGCTCCTTCAACCAATGCCTTGTCTTTGGGTTTATAGGCCCTGGCCGGTAAAATAGTGGTGCTGTAGTGAGAAGCAAAATTCTCAAACGCCTGGTTTAATGTTGGTTCATATCGATCGCTTTTGGTAACAGCACTCTTCAGATTATCCGGAACTATTGCCATGGGAACTCCGCCATAATAAGCCAGCGCATGCTCACAGCAACTTATGAAGTCTTCCTTGCATTGACTTAATGTTGCTTCAACGTAGGTAAGCTGACTCGCTCCCAGGATTGATATAAATACCTCTACATCGCTTATCTCGCCGGTTTCTTTATTTACAAGATGAAGTTTTTCTCCTGCGTAGTCAATATACATCTTATCCCCTGCAATATGATCTATATGCATGACAGGCTTGTTTCGCTTGAGCCACTGCTGATAATGATATTTATACTGTGAGAGTTTATAACCATCAGGATGGTCTGCAATGTATCTCTCCCAGAGTATCTGGCGCGTGATACCTCTTTTCTTAAGATCCTTCTCCATCTTTGGGAAGTACTGTTCCAGTGTCTTGTAACGGTCACTGGGCTCGGGCAATAGGTTCTCTCCAAATAGATGGTCCAGTTCCTGATCGCTTTGCTGCTCAAGGAGGGTCGCATTCAGCTGCAACCGGGCATAAATTTTTAGGTATTTTTTTAAGGTGTTGCGAGACACACCTGTTAACCTGCTGATTTTTAATTTACTCTCGCCCTGCGAATGTAATCGCAACATTTGTCTTAGTTTACTCATGTTTGTCTTTTTATTGGCCATAACCCCTCTGTTAATTTTACTCTTAACAGTAAGGATTATAACTTACTTTTTCAACATGAGAAAAACTCTTTTTCAGGTGGTCAGTTTGCTCCGGCGAGGGGTGGTCAATTTGCTCCGGCGTGAGGTGGTCAGTTTAAACCGGCGCTAGGTGGTCAATTTGTCCGTTTTTTCCAATAGTCAAAGTGGAAAGCCCAATAATCCGGATTACGGGAAATTTGATACCACTATTCACAAAGCATATTCTGCAAATCCCGATTCGAGATTTTTTATAAATATGGGAGATCTGGTTGAAGTAGGAGGTTATTATAATCATTGGGAAAAATGGTTTGAGGCAACAAATGGTATTATAAATAAATTATCCTTTATGCCTGTTGAGGGAAATCATGAAACATATACAGACTCAACTGAAAAGGCATCATCAAAACCTTTCAATTTTATAAGACTATTTAAAGTGCCGCAAAATGGACCAGATGGTCTAAAGGGTCAGGTTTATTCATATGATTATGGTAATGCCCACATTTCTGTTTGGGATAGTCAGATTGAAGAAGAAAAATTTGACAGCACAAAAATAAAAAACGAAGCAAAATGGTTAAATGACGATTTAAGAAATACTGATAAAAAATGGAAAATAGTTATGTTTCATAAAACTCCATATTATAATAAATCAATAAGATCAAATGATAAGTTAAAAGACATTATTCAACCTGTAATAGACCAAAACCATGTGGATATAGTTATTAATGGACATGATCATGGAATTTCCTGGACTTATCCGATTAAAGATGACAAGGTTGTGGAAAAACCATCCCAGGGAACAATTTATTATATCACAGGAAGAAGCGGAGGAAAGATATACCATGACCTTAAAAGTAAAGTCTGGGATGCATTTTTCTTGATCCGCAGGATAAACCTGATTATGTAGTTGCAGAGGTAAATGATGATCAGTTTAAATTAACAGCTTATAAGCAGGATGGGAATGCTATAGACACTTGTATTATTGACAAATCGAAGGATGAGGTCATTCATGGAACGGCCAAAATAACAGTTCCGGAATTTAAGGAACCTTCTCTTGTTATATATGGTGTTGTTGATAATAACAACAGGCCAGTTAAAATAGGTTCAAAATGGTACATTCCTTCTGATATAATAAGTTCAAAACTTGGATATAAAATTAAAGAGGCAATGAATTTACTGATGATCTCTAAAGATTAAAAGTCTTAATTCGGGAATGGAAGAGTAAGTCTCTAAATTTACCATAAACATATAATATATAAGATGTTACATGGTAATTGTAAAAACAACAAATTATTATAGATAAAAAAATTGTAAAATACGAATTTCAAATATGAATTATGAGGCAGCCTCATGGCCGTGTTTTTATGTGTATTTACTGAGTTCAAATCCAAAGCTGATCAGCAACAAGTTTTAACCTGTAATAATTTTTTAACTATAAATTAATCTTACATATCCCTGTTTTATCTGTTAATAAAATGATCTTTATCAAAATATAGCCAAAGGAAGGTAATGTAACCAGGTTGTTGTATCACTGCACCAGATAAAAGTCAATCATATGGATAAAAACTATCTGCCAAAAGAGATAAGCTGGCTCTCTTTTAATGAACGTGTGCTTCAGGAAGCTGATAACAAAGAAGTTCCGTTACTTGAGAGATTTAAGTTCATGGGTATATATTCAAATAATCTTGATGAATATTTTCGTGTAAGGGTCTCTTCGCTGAAAAGAGTTTCTGTTTTAGAATCCAAATCAAAAAATATTCTCGGATACAGTCCTAAAGCAACACTTAAAAAAGTACATGATACGGTACTGATCCAGAACAATAAGTTTGAAAAAATTTATGATAACCTGCTTCAGGAACTTCGCAATAATAAGATATTTATAATCAACGAGAAACAGTTAGATGATGATCAGGCTGATTTTGTACGGAAGTATTTTAATAAAGAGGTAAGATCAAAGCTGATGCCTTTGCTAATCGAAAAGGATACTAAACTTCCAAACCTCACCGATGATGCCATCTACCTGGCAATTTATATTACAGAAAGCCCGACACTTAAAAACAGGTATGCACTTCTGGAAGTCCCAACGAGTATACTTCCAAGGTTTATTGTTCTGCCATGCAAAGGAGATACAAAATGTATAATTTTCCTGGACGATATCATCAGGTTTGGTCTGAAAGACATCTTTTTTATATTCGATTTAACCGAGATATCGGCGTATACTATTAAACTGACCAAAGATGCTGAGCTGGAGATGGCCGGTGATATCTCCGAAAGCTATATTGATAAACTAACCAAAAGCTTGCGGCAGAGGAAAAAAAGCAATCCGTCGAGATTCATTTATGACAGGACTATGCCTGAAGATCTTCTGAAAGTTATAACAAAAAAGCTGAAGCTTCGATCCTGATGATGTAGTAATTCCAGGCAACAGGTACCATAATTTCAAAGATTTCATGAATTTCCCTCACCTCGGAGATGATAAATTCTATTACCCGACGCTTATTCCTGTTCCTCACAAGCGACCTGCAGAAGGAGAAAGTATTCTCTCGGCCATAAGGAAAAAAGATGTTATGCTATATTTCCCGTTTAATTCATTTGACTATATCATTGATCTTCTCAGGAAGCTTCACTTGATCCTACGTGACATCCATTCAGATCACTTTTACAGGCTTGCAATAAATTCCAGTGTTATCAATGCTCTTTCAATGCGGCAAGAAATGGAAAAAAATTACTACAGTGGTAGAGCTACAGGCAAGGTTCGACGAAGAGGCTAATATATTCTGGGGGAATAAGTTATCGGAAGAAGGGGTAAAAGTCATTCATGGTGTTCCCGGATTAAAGGTGCATGCAAAATTTGTCTGATAACCCGGGTAATAGACAATATCACCCAGCGCTATGCAGCTATAGGTACGGGAAATTTCAATGAAGATACAGCAAGGGTATACACAGATTACCTTCTTCTTACAGCAATAAAAAAATCACTAACGAAGTCTTCAAAGTATTCTCTTTTTTAAGTAGAATTATAAGAAAGATAAATTTTACCATCTTGTTGTGTCTCCATTCTTGTTCGGAAGAAGATAATATCATTAATAGAGAATGAAATTAAGAATGCAAAGTCAGGCAAGAAAGCATATATTTGCATGAAGCTTAATAATCTGACTGATGCTGAAATAATTGAATACATTTATAAGGCAAGCAAGTGGGGTGTGAAAATAAGGCTTATAATACGAGGGATGTTTTCGCTTATTCCCGGAGTAAAAAATGTAAGTGAAAATATCAGGGCAACGGAATTGTCGACAGGCTTCTTGAACACTCCAGGTTCCTGATCTTCTTAATGGAGGCAATGAGAAAGTTTTTATAACGTCAGCCGACCTGATGACTAAAAATCTTGATTACCAAATTGAGGTTACCTGTCCGATTTTTGATAAGGACATTAAGAATTTAATCAGGAATATCTTCGATATACAATGGAGCGATAATGTAAAGGCAAGGATTTATAACGAAAATCAGTCCAATTCATTTGTTATTGACGGGAATCAGCCTGTTCGTTCCCAGTTTGAAATATATAACTACCTGAATAAAATTAAATAGTATTTTTTAGCAGTTTGTTTGGCGAGAATATTCTAATCATGGTATCCTGAAGGAGAATTAATCAATTAGAATAAGTGTACTTTTTCTTTTTATTCATTGACCTGAGTTCCTCGTATTTTTTAAATGTGGATTTTGCATAAGTGGAACAGATCAAAAATCCATTACGTCCGTCAAGGAAACCTCCTTTGATCAGGTACGCTCTTAAAAAACCCCAGATAAGATGAATGTACGGAGTCAAAAGGTTCGCCTTCTTCCCGGCCCTCTGAAATTCCTCAGCACCAATTAATGAAAATTTATTCATTCTATTGACAAAATCATCAGAAGATAAAAATGGCCAGTGAAGCAAATCACCTTTGAGTCTGCCGACTTTGACTCCATCTGACATTTTGAATCTTTCATGAAGATTGAGTCCTCCCCACTCTCCAAAATCGGAATTAAAAAGTCTAAGTTGTTTGTCAGGGTACCATTGTGAATGGCGAATCCATTTTCCACAATAGTAATTCCGCCTGTTAATTAAATAACCATCATAATCCCATTTGTCCTTAATTGCCAATATCGACTCTCTTAACTCTTTGCTTAATGCCTCATCAGCATCAAGAGATAAAACATGTTTATATGAAGCAAGTGAAAGGGCAAAATTTTTCTGATCTCTGTATCCTGTAAATTCATGTTTAGTAAACCTGGCATTATATTTTCTGCAAATTTCTTCAGTCGAATCATTAGAAAATGAATCGACCACAACCAACTCATCAGCAATCCCATCAATCGATGCAAGACATTGATCAATAAACATTTCTTCGTTATAAGTTATAATTACTGCAGATATCTTGGTCATATCTTATATGAATTTGAAATTTTGGCCAAAAGTAACATAAAATCAATTGCTGGCAATTGTCAGCTTAAGCAACGGCAAGAAAAACAACTCAATCATAAGCCTCAAAAAGACAAATTATTGTATGATAGATCAAATATCATACCGGAATGTAATACTTTCTTTATGTTTCATTTAGTAAAGATTATCAAATAGTAATGATCATCAGATTTTACATGTCTTGCTGACAATCATTATTCGACATCAGCACAGATTAAATTTTTGTTACAATCAATTGCCCTGGGAAAAAGTAACATAATCTTAATTGCAGTAACACATCGTCGTAACATCCCTGACTTACATTCGTAGATTGATTTAAATCAAATCAATTATTGAAAAAGATGAAATTGAAAAATGAATTCAGCTATGAACCAGATATTAGTAATAGGCAGTTCAAATACAGATATGGTAATCAAAACCAATAAACTTCCCTGTCCCGGCGAGACCATTGTTAATGGAACTTTTATGGGCAATCCGGGAGGCAAAGGAGCAAACCAGGCTGTTGCTGCTGCAAGACTTGGCGGATCAGTCACTTTAATTACCAAAAGAGGAAATGATTTATTCGGCAATCAGTCCGTTGGTCTGTTGATGCGTGAAGCAATTGATACCCAATATATTGTTAAAGATAATGATCATCCTTCAGGGGTTGCATTAATAACTGTCGATTCGCGAGGCAGAAGCAGCAGTGTCACAGCTCCTGGATCCAACAGTTATCTTAATCCTGAAGACATTCCTCAAAAGATATTTGACGACAGAAAATTCGGAATTCTGCTTATTCAGCTGGAGGTGCCTTTAAAAACTGTTGAATATTCAGCAATATGTGCGCATAAGAATGGTATAAGGGTAATTCTTAATCCGGCACCCATTCAGAAATTGTCTGATGACCTATATAAACATATCTGGCTGATAACGCCAAACGAGTCTGAAGCTGAAGCACTTAGCGGAATAAAAGTCACTGATGCCACTACTGCCGGAATTGCATCGCATTTTTTCCAGGAAAAGGGCGTCAGAAATGTCATAATTTCAATGGGCGCCAGAGGAGCATATGTCAAATCTGAAAATTATACAGGCATAGTACCAGCAGTGAAAGTAAAAGTTGTAGATATCACTGCCGTGGGAGATGTATTCAATGGCGCAATTGCGGTAGCATTGGCTAAAGGTAATGATTTCCGGGATGCTGTAATTTTTGCAAATAAAGCGGCATCAATTTCAGCAACAAGAATGGGAGCCCAGGCTTCAGCCCCTTACCGAAACGAGGTCTCAAAACTGCACTTATATGCAAAAACCAAGAGCTATGCCCATTTTTCATTTCTCCATCAATAAACCTTAAATATTAACACTGAATTCTATATGACTTATAACTTATTATAAATGAGTCTAATAAAAGATAACGACCTTAGGAAAATTTTAAATATTAAGGAGAAGAAAGGGGAATTGCTATTAACCTTCATCAAGCATTTTTCAGGCATCGAAAAACTAAATCAGCTTTATGACAGGAACTATTCTGGTTCAGGTCTCGATTTTGTAGATTATGCAATAAATATATTAAAATTAAAATACTCAGTTCCTGAAGAACTTGAGACAATCATTCCTACGACTGGGCCATTTATAATTATAGCGAATCACCCCCTTGGTGGTATTGAAGGTTTATTGCTTTTAAAACTGATCTGCAAAATCCGACCTGATTTTAAATTGCAGGGAAATTTTCTGATCCGGCAAATAGAAGAAATTAAGGATTTCATTCTTCCGGTCAATCCATTTGAAAATTACAAATCAGTGCACTCATCATATAAAGGGATAAAAGGTGCATATCAACATTTAAAGGAAGGCAAACCGTTAGGAATATTCCCCGCAGGGGAAGTTTCATCCTATCAGCTTAAAGATTTAAAAATCACAGACAGACAATGGCAAAAGTCGTCTGTTCGCTTCATTCAGAAAGCCGCAGTGCCGGTGATTCCAATTTATTTTCATGGATTTAACAGTCCAATGTTTTATTTACTGGGGAAGATACATCCTTTGTTAAGGACCGCCAAACTGCCCTCCGAAATATTAAATAAGTCCCAACAAACCATAAAAATTCAAATCAGAAAACCCATATCCCCTAAAACTATAAGCAGTTTCACTTCGTTAACCAGTCTGGCACATTATCTGCGCGCAAAAACATACTCTTTAAATCAAAACCTGGAAGTTGAAACATTCTTTAAAATAAAGGACAGAAACAAAGAAAAACCAAAACAAGAAGTCATTGACCCGGTCGACATAGAACTTGTGCAATATGATTTAAGTAAGCTTAGAAAGGAACATTTTTTATTCTCACAGGGAAGTTTCTCAGTTTATTGTGCTCCGTTTTATGCTATACCTAATATAATTAAGGAAATAGGCCGGTTAAGAGAGATTACTTTCAGGGAAGTGGGCGAAGGCACCAATAAGAGTATTGATATAGATAAATTCGATATCTATTACAATCATCTTATAATCTGGGATAACATTAATAAAAGGATAGCAGGTTCGTACAGAATAGGTAATGGAAAAGATATTCTGAATCAATATGGCAAACACGGTTTTTATATAAGTTCACTGTTTAGGATGAAAAAAGGATTTGGTTCTGTTTTAGAAAAATCATTTGAACTGGGGCGTTCATTCGTTGTGAAAGAATATCAGCGCCAACCTGTGTCATTATTTCTGCTCTGGAAAGGAATCCTCTGGTATCTCATGAAAAACCCGGAATATCAATATTTAATTGGTCCTGTAAGTATCAGTAATAATTTTTCCAAAAGGACTAAAAGCCTTATTGTTCAGTTTATGGAAGAATACTATTTTGATTCATCATTATCAAAATGTATAAAGCCCAGGAAAAAGTTTAAAATTTCACAAGAGATATCACAAAAAAACAAAAAAATAATCATGAATATTGATGATAACATCAAAACGCTTGATTTATATATTAATGAACTTCAGCCTTCACTTACCCTGCCGGTTTTAATGAAAAAATATTTGCAGTCAAATGGAAAAATTATTGGCTTCAATGTTGATCCTGATTTCAATAATTGTTTAGACGCCCTGATGTTAATAAATATCGCTGATATCCCTTTAGAACTATTGGATAATCTTTCAAAAGAATTGGAAGAAAGCAAAGTCAAGGAGCGATTCAAAAATGTCTGTCTTTCATAATTCATTTCTTCAGAATTTTAATTCTTTTCCTGAGAATCTTATCAAGGTAATTATCATAAAAATAATAAAAGCCAGATTAAGGAAAAAAAGTGTAATCTGCGAATCAAATCAAAACGCATTGCCATCTTTAATAAGTTGAACCTTTTATCAACAGTTTTTTTAATATTAATGCAATAAAACTGTAATCGGTTTTGAACATTTAAAAAATAGATTTGTCCAAAATTCATTAAATGGACAACCTGATCAAAAACATCGCAGTAAAATTTTTTTTTATTTTTTTTATTTTATTTCCTGCTGTGTCAAATGCGGCGATTATTAAGGGCCGGCTTACTGATGCTGAGACTCATAAACCTGTCGCCGGTGCAGCTATCAGCATAGTTGGTACAAACATCGTCACTGTTTCCGATGTAAAGGGCAATTATGTTTTAAATAATCTGAAGCCTGGAACTTATACAATTATTGTAACGTGCATGGGTTATAAAAACTCAAAACCTGTAAGCAATACTATTGATAATACTGACTCAAATATCACAATTGATCTTAGTCTTGATCCTTCTGTAATTCAGATTAAAGAGGTAGTTGTAAATGGAGTTCAAAATAAAGAGACCAACTCAAGTGCCAGAACCGATGAGCGTATCTCTCCCACTGTTGTAAGTATTATATCTGCAAAAACCATTGAAAACCTTCCGGATCTTAATGTAGCTAATGTGCTGCAAAGGGTTTCAGGGGTATCAATGATGAAGAACAGTTCGGGAAATAACACACAGCTTGTGATTCGTGGTATGGCACCAAGGTACAACAGTACCCTGGTAAATGGCACCATTGTACCTACCACCAGCGGATCGACAAGAGCAGTTCCAATGGACATTTTCCCCTCAATTTTTATTGGCCGGATTGAAGTGACCAAGGCACTTACTCCTGATATGGAAGCCTCAGGATTGGGAGGATTGGCCAATCTTATCATGAAGAATGCGCCCGATTCTGCAATTTTATCAGTTGATCTTTCTACAGGATATAACCAGTACCTGATAAATCACAAGTTTTCAACTTTCGACTATAATGTGGTAAATATTAAAAACCCTGCCCAGATACATGGTTCAGATTATATAACAAGTCCGGCAGATTTCCCTACAGCAAACCTGGTGCTAAGACAAATACAGGCTCCTCCTGACCTCAATGGAAGTATTTCATACGGCAACAGATTTTTTAATAAGAAACTGGGGGTACTGGTTTCCGGTACCATACAGACCACTTATCAGGCTTCTGTTAACAGCTATCTGGGGACTGAACTGAATCCCAGTACGAATAATTTAGACACTGTTTCCTGGAACAGAGTACAACTCTACAATCAAATAAACAGGAAAGGGTTTATAGTCAGACTTGATTATTATATCAATGAAAACAACCAGCTAAGCTTTTCCAATAACTATTTCAGCATGGATGAAATAAGGGCCAGGCATGAGCAAGACACTACCTCTGATATAAATAAAGGAAGGCTCTATTTTGGAGATTTCACGAATCTTGATAAGTCAAGCCTTGAAAATGCAGTGTTGCACGGCAATCATATTCTTACGGAAAAACTGGCAATTGATTGGTCACTTGGCTACTCAGTTGCAGGCTCACAATCGCCGGATTATGTAAGTGTTAATTACAACCAGGTTATTCATCCAAGCGTTCAGCCTGTATACCTTAATTATAAAGATGCAGTTGATCGTTTATGGCAATGGAACAACCAGGATGAGAAATCGGTATATATAAATGTGAACTATAAGCCCATAATATCAGGTCATTCATTTGAATTCAAATTTGGAGGAATGGGGCGTGATAAAAACCTGATGAATAATGAAAATGATTATCAGAAAGATTTTACAACAACTGCTAATTATCCGAATCCTGATGTCATAACAATTTTTCAGGAGAACCTCTTAACCTGGCTTAATGACCAGCAGTTGCAGGGCGATGCAGTTTATAACTCTGCAAATTTCAAAGCACATGAAGATATAGGCGCAGCCTATGGTATGGTAAGGACAAGCTTCGGGAAACTGCAGTTATTAACTGGAGTCAGATATGAATATACATCAGAATCCAACACACATAACGGTCTGGTATCGGGACAGGAAGAACTTTTAAGTGCCTCCCAGCATTATGGGGATTTGTTGCCAAGCCTGCATTTGAAATACCAGCTGACCGATAAACAGAATTTGCGATTTTCTGTATACCGGGCCATTAACCGTCCTAATATTTCTGAAATTGTTCCCTATACCGACAAAAGTGTAAACGGGAATTCTTCAGGAAACCCGAATCTGAAACATACTACCGGGACATGTTTTGATGCCCGTTATGAATTATATCCCGGAAGAGAAGAAGTTCTGTCAGCAGGAATATTTTATAAATATTTGAAAAACCCAATTGAGGAACAGATCGACGGAAATAATGACAAAACAGTCACGAATGCCAATAAATGCACAAACTATGGTTTTGAATTAGTTGGAATAAAATATTTTGGAAATCTTGGAATCAGTGCAAATTATACTTTCACAAAATCAAGTATTCTCCAGCCGAAAAACTGGAACCTGCCAGATGCCAATAATGGACTTGGTGAAACTATCCAAAGAATTGAAGAGCGTCCGCTGGCAGGCCAATCGCCAAATCTCATAAATGTTGCAATGATCTACAGAAATTTTAAGATAGGTTTTACCGGGCAGGTAACTTATACAATGCAGGGCAGGAATTTAGTGAACATAAGCAGTAATTATGGACTCGACGGTTATCAGTTAGCCTATAACGATTTAGGAGCAAGCCTGGAGAAACAACTATTCAAAAACGCATTTTTATATCTCAAGGGGTCAAACCTGTTAAACGAAAGTGTACGCTATCAGACCAAAAATGGCATAAACACCCGGACACTGACCTCTCAAAGGAGTTTTTTAATAGGATTTAAATTTAACTTATAATCATTAAAACAAAGAAAGCATGAAGAAGATCAATCTATTATTTGTGATAGTGTCAATACTGACATTATCAGTACTTTCCTGTAAAAAGGATACTGTGGAGCCTGTTACAAAAGATTCCTCCATTTAAAGGGCTCAGCCATAACCTTCAAGGCGTAATAAAGGGTGTCCTGAAACAAGACACAACTTATTACCTGGTTGGCAATGTTACAATCAACAAAGGAGATACTCTGACTATTCAGCCCGGGGCAATTGTAAAATCCAAGGTAACTATTCTTTTAATGTAAGCGGTAATTTTATATGTGCCGGTACCGATGCAAAACCTATTTTCCTGACTACAAATTTTGCAAGTCCCGTTCTTGGATTTGGTTATTGGGGAGGCATTCAGGCCGATTCCGCCGCATTAAATATTGTGATTAAATTTACTCATATCGATTGGACCGGAGGTCCGGCAGCAGATTTAAGCACACAGGCTGCTATTGATGTTGCAGGAACTCAGGCTCATGACTATGGCGCTAAGATAATAATTGAAGATAACTGGTTCTTCGGTAGTGTTGATGACGGAATTCATCTGGCAGGACAAATTCATGCCAGTATTAAAAGAAATGTAATGCAACATTTAGGAGGTCCTGATGGAGAATCGATGAATATTAAATCAGGGGTTACGGGTGACATTGCTTATAATTATATATGGTCAGCAGCAAACAACTGTATTAAATTAAGTACTGGAAGCCTTCTACCACAGGTAGCAATGAATATTTTTAATAATACGCTTGTTAATAGCGGATGGCGAAAAGTTGGTGAATTTACTAACAGTATTCTGGTTGATAAAAATGCAGTCGCAAATATTTATAATAATATTCTGTGTTGGTAACAGAAACGGTATTGACATTACAAGTAAAGCTGATTATAACAATTGCATGGAGGGCAACAATCTGGTATATGCAATTAATGATTCTTTAGCTTTAAATGTATTTCCCGGGAATAATAACAGCTTCAGTTACTGATATTACAGGTGCAGGCATTGCAGCTTGCAGTTCAGTTTTTACACACTGGGATCCGACTGTTGATGTGGTTAATCCGATTTTTTCTGATTTAAATGTTCCAAGCCTCGCAGCAAACTCCCCAGCTAAGAATAAAGGTGCAACTACGCTTGTCGGTTCAGGCAAGATTCCCGGTTATTATACTATTACCGGTGCAACAAACGATGTTCTAAATGCCGATTTGGGAGCTTATCCAACTGATGGAAGTGGTAATAAGCATATGCCTTCCTCTGCTCAGGGCGCGAAATAGTCAGTTGAGCAATATATACAAGGGCTGACAACATTCCGTTGGCCCTTTTTATTTTTTTACTGTTCATATTTAACATTTAAAATATTGAATACAACTGTATTATCTTTAAATATATATACTGATGAGAAAATTAAAATATGTTCTGACCCTTATTCTGGGAAGTTCTTTTCTGTTGTCAACTGCTCAGATAAATTCAAATTATAAGATTGTTAACAAAATACATCTCGAAGGGGATGAAAAATGGGATTACTTATACTCTGATGACCTGAACAGCCGACTTTACGTTTCACACGGAAGTATTGTACAGGTTGTTGATGAGGCTAAAGGAACCTTTGTGGGTGAAATTACAGGAATGAACGGAGTTCACGGAATTGCGATATCACCTGAACTGGATAAAGGTTTTATAAGCAGTGGCAAAGACTCCTCTGTAACAGTCTTCAATACAGAAACACTTCAGGTTATGACTAAAATTACTGTTACCGGAAAAGGTCCCGATGCAATTATGTATGATTCCTTCAGCAAAAAAGTTTTTGTTTTCAATGGCAAAACCAATAATGCATCTGTTATCGATGCAGAAACTGACAAAATAGTGGCAACGATAGAACTTGATGGAAAACCAGAGTCTTCAGTTTCAAACGGAAGAGGCAAAATATATGTCAACCTCGAAGACAAGAGCAGTATTGCAGTAATCAATCCAACAACCTTTAAAGTCGAACATACATGGCTAATAACTCCTGGTGAAGAGCCTACTGGTCTGGCTTTAGACAATGTTGCACACAGATTATTCAGTGTATGTGCCAATAAACTAATGGTGATTACTGATGCTGAATCCGGTAAAGTCATTACAACGTTACCTATTGGCCCAAAAGCTGACGGAACTACCTTTGATCCTGGTTTAAAATGCGCATACAGTTCTAATGGTGATAAAACAATGACTGTTGTAAAAGAAGGAACAGATGGCAAATACTTTGTAGCAGAAAACGTAAATACACAGGAAGGAGCACGGACAATTACATTAAATAAAATGACTCACCATATTTATCTCTCTGCTGCAGATTTCGAACCGTCACAGAATGGACAAAAACCAAGAATTAAACCTGGCACGTTTGTTATTCTTGATATAGTTGCCCAATAAATTGATATAATATTTCAAAATATAAATCGTTAAAGATGAAAAAAAGAATACTTGCCTTTGCATCCCTTTTTGCATTTATAATTTCAGTCTCCTGCACCAATCAGAGTACAAAAAGTGCAACATCAGGGACTAATAAATCAACTGCAGTAGATTCCAATCCAATAGTTACATCCAAAACATTTGGAAAAGCTTTCAATTTTATAATTATCAGCGACTGGGGATGGAACGGGTACAAGCATCAGCAGGAGGTAGCTGACCAGATGTCTAAAACAGGTGACAGCATTCATGTAAAATTTATTGCAAGTTGCGGCGATAATTTCCAGGTAAATGGAGTAGCTTCCACTCAGGACCCATTATGGATGCTGAGCTTTGAAAATATTTACAAAGGACTTTCACTTCAGGAAGATTGGTTTCCAGTGCTTGGCAATCACGATTATAAAGGTAGTCCGCAGGCAGAAATTGATTATTCGAAAATAAGCCGTCGCTGGAGGTTAACTGACCATTATTATACTTTTACCAGAAAAATAAATGATTCAATTTCTGCAAGGCTCATTTTTCTGGATACCTCGCCTTTTGTGGCAGAATATTATAAGCGTCCGGCCGAATATCCGGAATTGACTAAACAGGACACTCTAAAGGAGATAAAATGGTTGAAAGATGTGCTTGAAAACTCAAAAGAACAATGGAAACTTGTTTTTGGACATCATCCGGTTTATTCTGCAAGCAAGACACATGGAAATACAAAAGAGATGATCCAGCGGGTAAAGCCTTTACTCGAAAAATACCATGCACAGTTTTATTTCTGCGGTCATGATCACGATTTTCAGCACCTGCATGAGAAAGGCAAAAATGTTGAATATATTGTAACAGGCACAGGAGGAGAACCACGACCAAGCAGCACAGATGAAATGTCGGTATTCAGCAAATCCGAGCCCGGGTTTTCTGTTGTATCGCTGAAAGGCGATAGTTTGAACATTTGCTTTGTAGGCACTAAAGGTAATATAATCTACAGGTTTGGAAGAAGTTACCGGTAATTTTAAGAGGTACTAGTTTTAGGGGTTTGATCAACCTGCATTTACTGACTGATTTAAAGATCAGAAATAAAGTGAATGCAGGTTTTTATTTCAGCAAGAGCCTGGTTACAAAAGAGTTTTTTAGATATATTCCAGGTAAATGCTCATTTCATCATCGATAACAGTCGTTGCAATATCATTTTCATCAATTGAGTTTTCTTCACTCCATTGTTCAATAAGCATTGTAAGTAATCTGACTCCTTCTTCGTCAGAATCTATGGCATAAATAGCATTTATGGTACGGTTACTGTTGATCTGAGCGCCAACTTTGTGCCCATTAATGTAAAAAACATAGTGACCCGGTTTTTCAACTGACTTTTCAATTTTTATTAAAGAACCGGATTTTTCATCTTTACCGGAATACTCTAATAGATTTTCTGCTGTAGGTGAATTTCCAAATACAAAATAAGTTGTCATGACAGTTAGTTTAAGTGTTTAATTACCAAATATCAATCCCGAAGAATTAAATTTCTATGGTCAAATTTAAAAAGAGGTCAGAAATTAAATGTTCAAATTCTGATAACTTAGGGATTTTCAGGAGTAACGACAAATTTATAAAACGAGTACGATTCTGGACCTGAGTTTTACTCATTTTATTTTATTACTGTGCATTTTTGGTGTTTTTAATTGATTTTGGGACAAGAACCTAATTATAGGGCAAAATATTCCCAATCGTTATAAATTTATCCGATGAAGATCAAAGGTTAGGAAGCAGCTTTAACCCTTGAGACAGCTAATCGTTTGGCGATCCTGACTGCATTCGCTGTATGCACTCCAAAGCAGATCCACAAAACCTCATTCTTTTCTGTCCTGGCTTTGATATTCTGAAGGCCATAATGTTCCTTTTCAGTTCCAAAGCTTCCTTCCATTCGTACTGTTCGCTCTTTTCTTAATTCTCGACTAATTATCTTTCGCTGGTCTTCATACTTCCCAGCTCTGCCTTTGCGTTTGAAGTTGGTGGTGATTTTAGCTCTGGTACTATACTTGCGGTTTTTATTGGTTGCATAAATGTCATCAGCAGATATATGAGTTATCTGGCCAAAGAGGCTCCGTCCATATCTGATTGACTGGATCAGCCTTGTCCCTTCATTAAAAGCATTAAAACTCAGATACTCTATAAAGTTGATACCATCAAATTGTATCATATTTACTTTGGCTCCAAACTCAACTGCTTTTACTTCTTTCCCCCTGACAATTGGTCTGATATAGGATTTTGATATACTCACAATACGATCCGGTATGCTCTTGCCCGATCGAAAGATCTCCTGTTGCTGCCTTAGGACTTTACGAACAGTTTTTAATCTTGAGTAATATCTCTCCGGAAGATTCAATGCATGCTTAAACTGCTCTTCCAGGCAAGTGATCTGATGAAGAATCTTGTCTAATAAGTATAAAAGGCTCCTGATTCTCTTTGCAGTCTCTTTGTGCGTTTTCTTTCGCTTATGGCTGAAGTTGTTGTATTTATTCCACTGATCCTCGTACTTGTTGCGAGGCATTCTGATTTTTAAATATTTACATATGACCTTTAACTGACCTTGCGCCCATTCGGTACATTCCCATAAAAGTTTCACATCAGACGGATAACGCATCGAAGTTTCATAGCAGGTCGCATCTTCCAGCATGATATTGGTGTCTGATATGTAGGGTTTCCAATGCTCTGCTAATACTTCCTGAAGCGATTTGAGATCAAGTTTCCTGGCAAGATGACACCGTATTTCACTAACTATTTTGTAATTGCCTATTCGATCCGGTCCCAAAAAAATTCCACAAAACATCTGAAAATCAATGTTCCCATTAAGATGGTCGATCAATTTACGATCAGAGCATCCAACATAACTCTTAAGAAACATCAGGGCAAGCATCCCTTGAGGACTGAATAGCCTACTTGGACCCTTTCTGTGCTCATTGATTTTAAGAGACTTAGCAAGTCCTTGCCATGGAATTGCCTGATGAATATGGCCTAATTCTGATTGTCTGAAAGAGTTCCAGTATAGAGAAAACTCTTTTTGCGGGGAGACGAAGTTAATTTCTTGGGTAGTCTCGTAAATTCTTCGTATTTTTCTCATAGTTTTTTTAAGAAATTACCCCGATTTTTAGCTTTTCCCGGCTTTTTCGGGGTTTTTTCTTAAATATAACTATACTTATCTGTTTGTGTATCAATAGTTTTTAGAACTTATGAACATCCCAACTTAATATTACAATTAAGTGAAGAACTTGTTAAGGTAGGCCAGATGATCTGTACCATATGCTTGTCCAGCTAAGAGCAGGATCTATTCTATTCAGTTATAAGATATTCTTTAACTGTTAATTTTTTTCTGTCCGCTTTGCAAATAATCTGAATGATATCTCTCGATGTTTTCGCAGCGGTCATACAATAGTCACCGGGCAGACTATGAGATCCATAAATCTTCAGCATCATAGCCGTTCATTCGTGCATAGCAACCAGCTGATAATCCTGCAATTCCTGCACCAATGATAACAATTTTCTTTCCCATCTGATCTTACATAAGATTTTAATATATCACTCAATAAAAATATTTTCAGGCAAAGTAATTCATTCTTTCTTTTATTTCACTGATTGTCACTTCAAGTCCCTCTCTATAAGAGGGATATTGAGGAACCCATCCAAGTAACATTTTTGCTTTGGCATTTGTCACCTTACAATTCATTGAAATTACTTCGCAGAGATCTTTCCCGAGTGCCAGTCTCATAATAAATTTTGGAATATGTCCAGGTGGCTTTTTATTCATTAACCGGGCGATATAATTTGAAAAATCTTTTTGAGTTACCGGAGTATCATCTGCTATGATGAACTTTTCACCAACAGGCATTTTTTCTATAACTTTTATAATTGCTGCTGCTGCATCACCTGCATAAATATTAGGAATGAAGTTTTCCCCCTTACCAATAATGGGGTTTCTTCCGTGTTCTGCCATATTGTATGTAAATCGAAAAAGTCCTCCATTCCCGTAGATTTTTCCATAGATCAGCTGAATTACCTCAGGATAACCTGTTACCATTGCCTCATCGACAATGTTATCAGTCTCCGTACCAATTTCTGTAAGTCCCCTCCTTAAGATCGGCCAGCTTTCATCTGCTACTTCATCGTTCTCAGTAGAATAACTTGTGCCACCAGGTAAAATAACCGGACATTTAAAATAGGATGCCAGATACATTGATTTACGGAAAAAATCGTTTGTTTCTGATTTTAGTTCCTCTTTCCGGCCCTTAGTAAGTCTCTGTCCTGGTTTAATGCCTGGCATTGCCAGGAGTATTATGACATCAGGTTTTTTAGGCAATAATCTTTTAAATGAAATAGGATTATGTATATTTCCTAAAATGCCATAAGCTCCTAATTTTGCGATTTTACCGATTTTGCTCTCATCTCGTGTAAGTATAAAAACTTCATGATCTTTTTCAATCAGTTTTGGAATTAAATAGCTTCCGACCAGGCCCGTCCCTCCTATCAAAAATACTGTCATGAACTTTAGATTTTGAAATTTAAGCTGTTTTTATTCAAACCTTATTTAAGTAATTATGTTTTTAAATACTGTTCATATTCTGTAGCGCCCATTTTACAGCCAGATTTTCCCTTGTCTTGCGTCGGAAGAAAATGCTCAATAGTATTCCGGAAACAATCATAATAGAATAATCAACAGTAATTGAAGCCACTTCAAAACGATACTCACGTTTAATTCCGTACTTTACAGAGATTATTATAAAAGAAATAACTATCAAAGCAAAACCAATTAAATAAACGCTCCGGATAGCTCTTTCTAAAGGGTTGGTTCGTAAAAACACAGGGACCAGGCTTACGAATGACATGCTCATCATAATATAACCTATCTCTTCCAGAGCGATAAAGACACCATGTGGATTATACTGGCTAAGTATTGCAATTCCGTCACTCTCACCGTTAATCAGGCTGGGTTGAATCACTGATACCTGAATGAAATAATCTGATATTAATGCTATTGATGAAACTATTGAAAAAGTTAACCCTATAAGACTGAAAATCTTCTTATTATCCGGGGCATACAAATGAATGCATGCCAAAAGTGCTAAATAGAATATTACGAGCAATATAGCAGGGTACATCCATAAATAATCTCCAGGGAACCTTGAAATAATATCAGTATAGGGATACACGATACAAGAACCTTTGCAGAAGGGACCCGAAACCGGCGGTGTACATATTGCAATACTAAATGTTATAAGTGCCAAGACTGCCATCATTAGGGCAGTATAGAGACCCAACTTGTTTGCAATTCCATTAATCCTAACCTGATTTTCCATAACTGAAATCTTAAATTTCATTAATCTGAAATGTTGCACAACGTTATCAGATAGTGGCTTAAAAATAACTTTAAAAAAACAACTGCACTAAGATTTAAACAATTACGAATCAACAAGATTACATTACTGTTACCTTATTTTTAAATTGAAAGATAGAACTAAAACAAAAAATGACACTCTAAAAAAAGTTACTTTTTTATTACATTTTTGATTTATGATTCATACTGAATAATCCATATGAGTAAGATCGGGCATTTTGATCAGCATTAATTTAAATCAGACATTGAAGAAGGAATAGAAAAAAACATCACATTCATCTTAACAATAAATTAATCTTCCTAAAACACTGTTGTAACATCTTGCTTCTAATTTTGACAGATATAATATTGGTTTAATTAAAATAGAAGAACATGAATGAAGATATTCAGAATCTTACCCAGAATAAAATAAACTCCGATGGAAATTTGTCAATTGAAATTTCTATGGCAATTATATTTATTTCTATTATTATATTTTCATGTCTGGTTTTATTCGGTTCTTGAGATTTTATAACTGCACTTCTGACAATATGCAGTAAAAAGATCGGTTCTGTAAATGAATAGCGAAAAGTTTATCCCTGAGAACTTAAAGGAAAAATTCTGGCTTGTTGCTGCAGATATGGGGTATGGTCATCAGCGAGCCATCTATCCTCTTAAAGCTTTATCAATAGATGGCAAAATATTAAATGCCAATAATTCATCCGATGCCAGTGCAAAAGAAAAAAGACTCTGGAAGGAGATGCTCACTGCGTATGAATTCATGTCAAGAGCCGGTAAAATTCCTGTTATAGGCAGTATAATCACAAGTCTCTTAGATAGCTTATTGTACATTCCTAAATTCTATCCGGTTAAAGACAGATCAAATTCGACATTACAGGTAAGGTATCTGAAACTAAGCATAAAGAAAGGTCTCTGCAGTGGTATTACAGAACAAATAAATAATCCGGAACTTCCGCTGGTTACTTCATTTTATGCTCCGGCAATAGCCGCTGAGATAGCTGATCATAGAACTATTTTTTGCATTATATGCGACACTGATATCAGCCGGGTCTGGGTTTCTGAAGATGCTTCTTCCAGCCGTATTATCTACTTCGCATCTGGTACTTTTTCAGCTCAAAGGCTTCAATCGTATGGTGTAAATGAAAAAAATATCGTTCTTACAGGCTTTCCTCTTCCATTGGAACTGCTTGGTGACCGCAATCTTGACGTTTTAAAGGCCAACCTGGTGAAACGTCTCCGAAATCTTGATCCCGAAGGATCCTTTTCGAATCTGTTTAAACATAGTGTCAGTGCATTTCTGACCGATAAAATGATTGATTACAGGATGCTGGCATCTAATGATAAATGTCTGACAATCACCTACGCTGTAGGAGGTGCAGGAGCACAAAAAGAAATCGGAAGACAAATTGCCTTAAGTCTCGCAAAAAAAATTCATGAAAGCAAGGTTAAAATAAATCTTATAGCAGGGACAAGAGCCGAGCTGCGCGATTATTTCATTGCAGTCAGGAAAGAATTTGGAGTTAACCGTGATAATATAAGGGTTATATGGGCTGAAAATAACGAATCATATTTCGAAATGTTCAATAAGGTATTACAGACAACCGATATATTGTGGACAAAACCAAGTGAATTGTCATTTTATTGTGCATTGGGAATGCCCATAATAATGACCCCTGCTATTGGTCCCCAGGAAAAGGCCAACAGGAGATGGCTGAGTGAGATAGGTGCAGGAATAAAGCAGCAAAATCCCGAATTTGCCGATCAGTGGCTTTTCGATTTACTCTCAAAAGGACGTATAGCTGAAGCAGCATGGAATGGTTTTCTAAAAGCCAGGAAGTACGGAACATACAATATTCTTGACTTTCTTGGAACGGGAACATTTATCTCCAGCAACGATCCATTGAAGAGATAACATACTAAATATTAATATATTCTTAGCAATTATGTAACAGGTTGATAACAAATCAAAGCTACTTTTAAACATGTTAAAAGAAGCAATGCCATGGGTAAATATCTGTTCCTGTATCTGAAAACCGGAGGTGGACATCTGGCCCCGGCCAAAGCTGTTGCAGAAAAGATTAAAACCAAAAGAAGAGTCGATGTTGAAATACTCCTGGTAGATGGCTTATCTGAATCGAATACATTTGTTAAGAAAATTATCGAAGATGGCTATAAAAACGCCATTAACAGAGCAGCCTGGACATTTGAGTTTCTCTATGCATTACATAAAATAACTATCGTTTCAAAGTTCACAGCCTCTCTTGTCTCCCATTTTGTAAAAGGAGGCATTGAAAGGCAAATCCTTGAAACAAGGCCTAAGAAAATTGTCATATTTCATTTCTTCCTTATCAAACCGGTTTTTGAAATTATTAAAAAACACAATCTTGAAATTCCAGTTATTACGGTAGTTACAGATCCTTTTACAGCACATCCGATCTGGTTCCTTCAGCAGGATCAGAATTATGTGGTTTTTAGTGATATTCTGAAGGAAAAATGCATAGAAAGAGGTATCGACAAAAACAATTTACATGTTTTCCCATTTGTTCTCGACAGTAAATTTTCTCAAAAAGTCAGTGACTTTAAGAAAATAAGGATACGCAAAAAACTGGGATTTGAGATCGATTCCAAAATTATACTCATAATGGGAGGAGGAGAAGGAATGCCAAAAGGCAGGAAAATTCTGAAAAGAATAATTGCAAGTAATATGGATGCCGAAATTGCCATTGTTTGTGGCAAAAATCAGAAACTTTACAACAAAGCAATTAAACTTAAGAATAAATACAAAATTCACAATCTGAAAGTCTACGGTTTTATAGACTTTGTCCACTTGCTGGTGTCAATTTCTGATATAGTAATAACAAAATGCGGCGCATCTACATCTATGGAAATACTTATGATGGGCAAGGTTCCCGTAATAAACAACTATATATGGGAACAGGAAAAAGGCAATATGGAATTCGTATGCCAGAGCAAAATGGGGATACTTGAAAAGAATACCAGGTTTCTTCCTGATGTTCTTCACAAGCTTCTCACTGACAACGAATTTTACAACTCTATAAAGAATAATATAAAAAACGCTGCTATCAGCAATGGAGTGGGCCAGGTATCAGATTATATATTAAAGTTGCAATAATGAATTTAAGATTATGAATATACTTGTTTTATCTGATCTGCATATTGATACTTGCGATAATTTCGGCACATTTCAATGGAACGAGATGGATCTGATCATGCAAATTGAGGGGATAAGAGATATCTACAATATCGATAAGGTGATCTTCAACGGCGATGTATTTGAACTGATTAAATACAAATGGGAAGACATTAGAAAAGCCAATCCTACCCTTATGAGATATTTCAGCGATAATGATTTTGTGTTTATCAGGGGAAATCATGATATAGTAAATAGTTTTGCACTTAATCATTTTGATATTATAAATTCCATGGGTCAGTCGATCCATATAGAACATGGACATAACGCCGATTGGCTGAATGGAAATAAACTGGGAAGGGCAATCGGTAAATTTGGTTTGACTTTGCTGAAAAAATTTTCTTATTCAAAATGGCTGATGGATATTTATTTCAAAATTGTAACAATGGAGGACGAAATAAATCATATCCCAAAAAAATACAACACAATAAAATATCTTACTTATGCCCTCAAACTTCTGAAAGACCATGATGTGGTAATTCTTGGCCATACACATAAGCTTGAGTCGCATCATACATATTACCTGAACAAGAAAAAAAGATATCTGAACAGCGGAGCCTGTACATTAGGCCGTTTTCAGGGAATTATTATGGATACCGAAACCATGAAATATGAACTGATCAAGGAGTCCAGAGAATCAATAATGAATTCATATAAAATGAGTTATGCGATCTGAAACTGGGTACTGGGTGCTGGCTACTGGGTGCTGGCTACTGGTAATTGACCAGAAACCAGAAACCAGAAACAAGTAACCAGTACCAGTTACCTTATTTTTTAATATTAGGCAACTCCAGCCCATAACCTTTCCTTTTGTCTTCAGCTTTAAGAAGGAATGCAAACAGCAAAGAAAGAATACTCAATGTGGTAAACATTATTAAATCGAAGATATAATTATACCTAAGGTCCAGCCTGGCCTTTTCAATTATCGGATAGATTGCTTCTGATGTCTTAATTTCGATGTCCTTATAAAATTTCTGCTTATCTCCTGACGGATTAATACCTGATAGTGCACTGGTTGTGCTGGCTGAGATATTGCCTTTCAGACTTGTCATATCAGTTATGGAAGTCGGAGCAGACTCATACGTGGTATTCTGTACAAGAGAGTCAATTGTACGACTGCTTGCTTTTTCAGCAAGCCGGGAAATTTCTTTACCCGTAAGATTAAAAGATTGTACAGATAATACCTGTTGATAAGCGCTGGCTACAGCCTCTTTTACAGCTATTTTATCAGGTGTTACACGCGGATTTGTTGAATTAAGAACAATCCCTAACAAAAGCGGAATTATCCATAAACCTATATTTTGAATCCAAAAGATAACCGCGTAAGCCGTTCCAAGTTGTTTCTCAGGAATAATCTTGGGAACTGAAGGCCACATTGCAGCAGGCACTAGTGAGAAACCTATCCCGAGAATTATTACCATTCCTGCAGCAAGCCACCATGCATTCAAAAATGGAATGGTAAGTACGCCATGAACCAGGATCAGAATAAATGAACCAATAATCATGATTGTCGCCCCTTTTCCCTTTTTATCATAGATAGTTCCAAATAATGGGGTAAGAAAAATAGTTCCAAAAGGAAGCAATGCCGGTATTGACCCTGCGAGATTTGGATTGACATGATATTTATTAATCATCAGGTCAGTCGCATAAAATAAGAACGGGAAAACAGCTGAATAGAACAAAACACAGAGAATAGCAATATACCAGAATCCTCTGTTCTTTATAATAAACAAGATATCCTTAAGCTCAAATGCCTCTTCCTGAACATTTCCACTGGTGCTCTTTGCTATTGAAGCATCCAGTCTCCTATCCATAAAGGTGTAAATTATAAAGGCGGATAAAGCGATCAGCATTAATACAAACGCCAGTAATACAGGAGATGAATAAGAATATGCTTTTGCAAGCGGCAATGCAATTCCAAGAGCAAGCGCTGTGCCAAGACGGGCAATGGACATCTGCATGCCCATAGCTAGAGCCATTTCTCTTCCCTTAAACCATTTTACAATTGCCTTTGAAACAGTGATACCACCTGCTTCGGTTCCGACCCCAAATATTCCAAATCCTATTGCTGAAATTATTACCTGTGTTTTTATACCAAAAATCAAAGATCCTTCAGGGAATACATGTATAAGTGCCCAGTAATTAAGGCCTGTTCCAATTGCCATCATGGAAGTTGCAGCCAGACCAGTAAAACGGACCCCCATTTTATCAAGGATAATTCCACTGAAAATAAGCATAAACAAGAAAACATTAAACCACGTATAAGAAGATGTATATATGCCGAAATCTGAGCTATTCCATCCTAAAATACTTTCAAGCATTGGTTTAACTGGGGAAAGAGCATAATTGAAAAAGTATGCACCAAACATTGAGAATGAAACGATTATCAGCGCGGTCCACCTTACTTTTTTCGAATCACGTAGAGTATTGATTATTTGTTCCATGATTAGTTTTTTTGATTATAAGTTTTAGAGTGGTAAATGTAATTAATATATTTTTTAAACAAATTAATCAGTCAACTATTTCAAAAGCCTGCCTGCCAGGAAAATAATAAGATTATTTCTTAATATTCGGAAGTTCAAGACCATAACCTTTCTTTTTGTCTTCAGCTTTAAGCAGGAATGCAAAAACCAGGGCAATTATACCAAAACTCATAAAGATTAACATTGGCAATGTATAATTGTAAGTAGTTACTGAACTTCCTTCCACCATAACTTTACCTGTAACACAATATTTATCGAGAACCCAGCCGATAAGAAAAGGAACTCCCCATAATCCAATATTCTGTACCCAGAAAATCAATGCATATGCCGTTCCCAGCTGCCTTTCCGGAATAATCTTTGGCACAGATGGCCACATTGCGGAAGGAACTAATGAAAAACCAATTCCCAAAACAAGTATTAAAAATATCGCAAAGAAATAACTGTTAAAAAGTGGGATTGCAAAAAGAAAATGTACCAGAATGATAAGTATTGAACCAACTATCATTATTGTAGCACCCTTTCCTTTTTTGTCGTAAAGGCTCCCAAATAAAGGGGTAAGGAGAATATTCCCAAAAGGCAGCAATGAAGGTATAAGACCTGCATAATAATCATCCACGCCAAATTTATTGATCATTAAATTTGTAGCATATTTCAGAAAGGGGAAAACAGCCGAATAGAAAAGAACACAGAGAATTGCAATGTACCACCATCCTTTATTGGAAACAATTGACCAAAGATCTTTTATTTTAAATGCTTCTTCAGGTTCTTCATCTTTTCCTTCTGCTGCCAAAGCCAGGGATTTATCAAGTTTCTTATCCTGAACGCAATAAACAAAAAACGAAAGCAATCCAATACATAACAATATCAGACAAATAAGTACAGGAGCAGAAACATGTCCAAATCTTAGTGCTATCGGTAAAGATGAGGATAACGCAACCGCTGTTCCGAGCCTCGCTATTGCAAGCTGCAATCCCATAGCCAAAGCCATTTCATGACCTTTAAACCATTTAACAATAATTTTCGAAACTGTAACTCCTGCAACTTCACATCCTACTCCAAATATTGCAAACCCTATAGAAGCTAACCATACCTGGGCAGGAAATGTCCAGATTATTGTCCATGTTTGTCCGTCCAGAGAATGTGTGGATACTGCATAATATTTTATACCAGCGCCGATAATCATTACAATCCCTGATACTATTCCTGTGAATCTGACACCCATCTTATCAAGGATTATCCCTCCAAATATGAGAAAGAAGAAAAATACATTAAACCAACTATAAGAACCCGAAAACCAGCCATAAGAAGTTGCCGACCAATGCAATTCTTTATCAAGCATTCTTTCAAGGGGTGACATAACATCAGTTAAATAGTACCCTGCAAACATTGTAAATGCTACAATAAGCAATGCAGTCCATCTTGCTGATTTCGAATCACGGAGAGTATTTGCAATTGTTTCCATAAATGGTCTCTTGAATGGATTTAAAGAGGGTGAATGTAATTATTATATTTCTCATACAAATTAAAAAAATAAATATTTAGAACCATTTTATGCCGCAAATGTTAAAAAGTAAATGATATGTAAAATGTTACATTGTTAATTAATGAAAATTTCAGTTTATTTGCAACCTACGATCTTAATCATTAGATATATATTATGAAAAAAATAATAACACTTTCGTTCTTTGTACTATTATTTACTGCAGCATTTTCACAGCAAAGCGTTAAATGGTACACAATCCAGGAGGCTGAGAAACTTAATCAGAAAGATCCCCGTCCAATATTTATAGATACATACACAGACTGGTGCGGATGGTGTAAAAAAATGGACAAGGAAACTTTTACCAATTCAGTAATATCTGATATTCTCAACAATAAGTATTACCCCGTGAAATTTAACGCAGAAGGAAAAGAGAGTATTACTGTTTTCGGTCAGACTTATGTAAACGACGGCAAAACAGGAAATGCACACCAGCTGGCAGTCGCACTTCTTCGTGGTCAGATGTCCTATCCTACTGTAGTATTCCTTGTCCCTCAGAGTAACGGTCAATTATCAGCTGAACCCGTCCCGGGTTTCAGGGAACCAAAAGAGATGGAGGTCTTGCTGAGTTACTTTGCTGATAAGGCTTATACAAAGGAAAAATGGGAGGATTATCAGAAAAGCTTTAAGGGAAGAATCCAATAGCTGGGTACTGGGTACTGGGTACTGGATGAGTGAGTTTTGAAATCAAAAATTATATTTTTGTATTCCAATTATTTTCGATCCACTGAATATAATTATTTATCTTTTTACCGAGGATATTATACTCAGGAATAAGGTCTGAAAAATCCAGAATATCAGGATAGATTATAACGATTGTTTCGAGATGATTTAAAGTCTCATCGCATGAAGCTTGGGCATATACAAGGTATTTAGTATATTCCGGTTTGTATCTTCTTCTACCGTATCCTTCTGAGATAGTATCCTTTATGCTTTTTGAAGATCTTCGGATCTGGCTCCCCCTGTTCGAATATTTCGAATTTTGGTAATTTCATCGAGGAATGATGAACCTTTATTGACAAATCAAATGCAATTCGATAAATCTCCAATTCTTTATAACCACTCATTAATTACAATATAAATCTATTAATTGACTACCCAGAACCCAGAATCCAGAACCCAGAAACCAGTACCTTTTGTCAATAAAAATAATCTCCTCCTAATTGCACTACTTTCCGATAATATAATTTGCCGGCAACTGTATAATCTCTCCAAACTGATATATCAGTTTCCGGGAATCGAAGAGAGTTCTGGGCCAAGTTTGATTTTTACATCAACAACATCAGGCACCCTGTATAATAATTTATCATATTTTTTGGAATCGCTATTGCCATGGGCACTGTTAATAACGGTCAGAGCTTTCGTTTTCTGTTCAGGATTAAATTCAACTGTAACCGGCCGGCCTCCCTTCATATCTCCGGTGACAGGGCCTGTCACATCGGAAAACTGAAATAATGTCACAGGATTTCCTACCATACTCTTCTGTGGTATAAGCGGATAAGAAAATGTATAATTTTCTTTAATAGTTTTCCCCGTAAACAATTCAGTATAGGCTTTTTCAAGACTATTTATTTCATTTATGGATGCATCATTCTGAGGAAATACGGTTGCCTCGCCTGTAAGTATAAGTTGCTTGCCATCTCTGAGATCCATCAGTCTCTTTGCAGCCTTCTCAGCCAGTTGATCAATCGTGAGTCGTTTCTTCTTTTCGACAATATATGGTATCCGCACAAAAGTTGAATCTACATTCAGACGCTTATAGGCTGTATCACGTTGCAGCTGGAAATATTCGTCTGATCCTAGATCAAAGGAGTGAGACTGGCTAATGCCGAATTCAATTTTGTTATCCTGAGTCTCGCTTGAATAAAATATTTCAGGATTAAGATCGAGAATAAGACCCTCTTTTTTAAGAGAAAGGACATTAGTCTGAAAGAGCGTCGAACTTGAAATTACATAAAATTCTGAAGGATCAAGCTCATCATGAGTTTTGACCGTTATTCCTTCAACAGACCACGATTCATTTTCGTTTTTTATAACATCAGTAAGACCCAGGAGATCATCGGCAAACTGAGCATATGGACCAGGTATTTCAATAGTCCGTTCCATATTTACAACTACTGTAAATGCCGTCCGCGGGAGACCATATACAATGCTTCCATCCCTGAATGCATCAGGATCAGAAAGAGGCATTACAGTACCCTTTGCATCAACGAATTCTTTACCTGACCGGCAGGAAAAAATAAGAAAGGCTGCTGTTAGCATGACGGATAATCTGATTATAGTTTTCATATATTTTATCTTTTGATCAAAATTACAAATTTCGTCTCTTTTGCCTTAGCCCTCTGCCCCCTTCCTACTAAATGAGAGTAATTAGTTGATTTTATTTGAGTTCTGCCCCCTTTCCCCCCCTTCACTTCGTTCAGAGCAGGTTCTAAAGGGGCGTTAATTAGCTTTATGTGACAGAATTAATCCTCTGTGGCCCTCCGTGAGTTTCTCAGTGGCTCTCTGTGTAAGTTCTTATCTTTTAATAAATCTTCATCTGGCTGCTTCCAAAAATTTCCTGAGGTCTGATTTATTAATGATCTTCCACTTTTAACCATCTAAATGCTTTTGCCAGATTATTAATTATATCTGAAGCAATAACTGATTCATAACATAATTCTTCAGCAGCAATATCACCTGCAAGCCCATGAATATAGACCCCCAGAACTGCAGCATCTTCAGGTCTGTAGCCCTGCGCAAGCAAAGATAACAAAATTCCTGTAAGGACATCACCGCTGCCGCCGGTTGCCATACCAGGGTTGCCGGTACTATTAAAAAACACATTACCTGCAGGTGTTGTTACTGACGTATGAGCCCCTTTCAGTACAATTATGCATTTATGCTCTTTTGATAACTCTATCTGTCTCATTAACCTGTGATAACTATTCTTTGTTTTCCCGGCAAGCCTTTCAAATTCTTTGGGATGAGGAGTCAGAATTGCCCCTTCAGGTATAACAGACAGCAACTCTTTGCTCAACGAGATCATATTCAAAGCATCAGCATCAATTACAACGGGTTTCTGACATCCAGATAATATTTTATATAAAGTCTGTTGAGACTCCGGGTCTGTTCCAATGCCCGGACCTATTCCTATTGCAGTAATGTGATCGAGGTTTCCGGCAGAAGAAAGATGTTTTTCATTTATATCACTCTCTGCCATTGCTTCAGGTACTGCACTCTGAATAATGCCAACGCCACAAATTGGAACGTGACACGTAAGGAGTCCGATACCGGTTCGAAGAGCACCACCGGCACCTAAAACTGCCGCTCCCATTTTGCCTGAAGACCCTGCAAATAAGATACCGTGACCAAAAGTTCCTTTATGATCAAATTTATTTCTTTTCTTAAGAAGCGGGACGACATCTTCTTTCTCTGTAAACAGATATGGTGTACTCATCGTTCTAATGGCATTCATGCTTAACCCAATGGGCAAAACTATCCATTCACCAAGATAATGAGCATTCTCAGCAAACATGAATGAGAGCTTTGGAAATTGGAAACTCAACGTGTAATCTGCTGAAACTATATTTCTGTAATTATTGTCTGAATTATCTTCACCAGACATTCCTGATGGAATATCAATCGAAATGATTGTTGCATAACTTTTATTAATATAATTTATTACATCGCCTGCCAATCCATCAACCGGACGAGTAAGCCCGGAACCAAAAACAGCATCAATAATTATATCACCCGAAGAAATAACAGGAAGCTGATCTGAACCTTTCAAAACATTAAATTGTACTTTCGTTTCCGATTTCAAACGCATTAAGTTTGACTTCCAGTCCTCAGAAGTTTTTTCAGTAAAATCCACATAATAAACCTCTGTTTCGTAACGATTGGAATCAAGTAATCTTGCAAGAGCCAGACCATCTCCGCCATTATTGCCTGGTCCTGCGAAAATAATTATATGTTGTGATCTTTCAAACTTCTGAACAAACCACCTGAACAGCTGTAATGCAGCACGTTCCATCAGATCTATTGAAGCCACAGGCTCCTCTTTTATGGTGTATCCATCTATTTGTCTGATCTGATCACTTACAAAAAGTTTCATCCCCGGATTATAATTATTCTACAAATTTACACTCTTCAATCATCAATTAAAAGAATGAAGGCAATTTAGTATCTCAGACAGCCTTATTCTAAGGCATTGCACTTTCGAAAAGATT